>NZ_CP147846.1:2706948-3007720 GCF_037327425.1 Rhodococcus sovatensis
GAGCAACGGCGACGCGACAGTGGGCTCACCGCCGCGATCGCCGACGATCCCCCGTGACATTACCGCGGCACGACCGAACGGATCGATGTTTCCGACTGCGAACAGAGCTCCCCCGGGAAGCAGGAACAGTGCCGCCTGGGTTCCACCGCGAAGAAGAACTCCGACGCCCCGGCCGGGGACCAAGGATTCCAGGCTGCAGGCGGGCGTCCACTCACGGGCTGTGTGCGTAGTCTGCGACTGGGTGGTGGTGGTGCTTGTCCGATTATCGATAACAGTCATCGTGGACCTCCTGGTGCTATTGCACGTTGCCGATGTTTCTTCGTCGTTAAGTGGTCATTACCCGGGTGTGCACATGCGCACTGTTTCGTGACCGAACCGGTTCGAAAGCCTCAGGCGCCGATTCTCGGCATCCCCATCAGGACCGGAACCTTGCGCTCGCCGCTGTCGTCGAACGCGATCGTCGGGTCGGGTTCGCTCGGAGCATTGACGAAGGACACGAACCGACCCAACTTCTCCTCGTCTTCGAGCACACCTGCCCATTCGTCCTTGTACCCGGCCACGTGTCGGTCCATGTCGGCTTCCAATTCGGCACCGATGCCGAGGCTGTCCTCGCAGACGACGGCTTTGAGATGCTCGAGACCACCTTCGAGAGAGTCGAGCCACGGTGCCGTGCGCTGTAGGCGGTCTGCAGTGCGCACGTAGAACATCAGGTATCGGTCGATGTAGCTGACGAGAGTGGCGTCGTCGAGGTTGGACGCCAGCAACTGTGCATGTTTGGGCGACTGTCCACCGTTGCCTGCGACGTACAAGTTCCAACCGCCCTCAGTCGCGATGACTCCGACGTCCTTGCCACGCGCTTCAGCACATTCGCGGGCACAGCCTGAGACTCCGAACTTGATCTTGTGCGGCGATCGCAGTCCCCGGTAACGATTCTCCAGATCGACTGCCATACCCACCGAGTCCTGCACGCCGTAGCGGCACCAGCTGGAACCGACGCAGCTCTTCACTGTTCTCAGCGACTTGCCGTACGCCTGACCGGACTCCATGCCGGCGTCGACCAGCCTCTTCCAAATGGCGGGGAGCTGGTCGACGCGTGCGCCGAACATGTCGATTCGTTGTCCGCCGGTGACCTTGGTGTACAGACCGAAATCGCGCGCTACCTCACCGATGACGATGAGTTGCTCGGGTGTGCACTCCCCGCCGGGCATACGCGGGACGACAGAGTACGTTCCGTTCTTCTGAATGTTGGCCAAGAAATGATCGTTGGTGTCCTGCAGTGAAGCTTGTTCGCCGTCGAGAATGTGATCCGACGACGTCGATGCCAGAATCGATGCGACTACCGGCTTGCAGATGTCGCAGCCGGTTCCCTTGCCGTACTTGGCAATCAGCGAGGAGAACGTTCTCGTGTTCGTCGCGCGCACGATCTCGAACAATTCTGCCCGAGATTGACCGAAGTGCTCGCACAGAGCCTTCGACATCACCACTCCTGATGCCGAAAGCAGTTGCTTGATCGACGGCAGGCAGCCACCACACGTCGTTCCGGCGGTGGTGCAGCTCTTGACCGACGCAACATCGCAGGCACCGTCGGCGATCGCGCCGCAGATCGCACCCTTGGTGACGCCGTTGCACGAGCAGATCTCCGCATCGTCGGGTAGTGAACCGATACCGACCTGCTCCGCCGCCGGTGAGATCAACGAACCGGGGTCGCCGGGAAGCTCGCGCCCGACCAGAGGCCGGAGCAGCGAGTACGCGGTAGCGTCACCGACGAGAATGCCACCGAGAAGCGTCTTCGCGTCGTCCGAGACGACGAGCTTGGAGTACGTCCCCTTCGGTGCGTCGCTGAAGACGACCTCGAGTGCCCCCGGCGTCGCAGCCATTGCGTCACCGAAGCTGGCAACATCGACACCCATCAACTTCAGTTTGGTCGACATATCGGCGCCGGGGAATTCGGCGGCGCCTCCCAGCACTCGGTCGGCAACCACTTCTGCGGTGGAATACCCGGGCGCAACAAGGCCATAGCAGCGCCCCTCGACCGCAGCACACTCACCGATTGCGAAAACCGCGGGATCTGCTGTACGGCAACCGATGTCCACCAAGATTCCACCGCGGTCCCCGACGTCGAGACCACAGTCCCGAGCGAGCTGATCTTGCGGCCGCACGCCTGCTGAAAACACCAGCAGAGCGGCGTCGATGACACTGCCATCGGACAGTTCGACGGTCAGGCCGGCCCCGTCCGAGTTCTCGGTGATCGAGGACGTTCCGACACCGGCATGAACGTGCAGTCCGAGATCGGTGACCAGACGCTGCAGCAACGCGCCTCCCCCCTCGTCGACCTGCAGCGGCATGAGCCGCGGAGCGAATTCGACGACGTGCGGCGTCATGCCCATCTTCTTCAACGCGTTGGCTGCTTCGAGTCCGAGCAGGCCACCACCGACGACGACACCGACCGCACCCGGCCCTGCGTGATCCGCGCGGGCGCGGATCTTGTCCAGGTCGTCGAGCGTTCGGTAAACGAAACACTCCGGTCGATCGTGCCCTGCGATCGGGGGCACGAACGGATAAGAACCGGTGGCGAACACGAGGGCGTCGTACTCGATGACGTCACCGCCCGACGTCGTCACCGTTTTCGCATCGCGGTCCACACTGTCGGCACGCACTCCGATACGCATGTCCACGGCGTCGTCACCGAGGTAGTCGTTGCCCGCCAGCGCGAGTTCGCGGTGATCCCAGGCGCCTACGTAGGAGGAGAGGCCGACTCGGTCGTACGCCGGCAACGCCTCCTCACACAGAACGGTGACCTTCCACTCGGCCGCCTCGTCGCGCGCACGCAGCGCCTCGACGAACCGGTGTCCGACCATGCCATGACCTACGACCACCGCGTTCTTCATCTACGGTTCCTTCCGAATTCCCTGTCGGGCAATGCTTGTGAATCGATGACTGTGCGAGCGAGCTTCAGACGGCCACAGAGGACTGCGCCTGGCTGTCGGCGATCATGCGCGGTGAGCGTAGGTAGATGACGTACGTGACGGCGCAGCACACGACATAGAAGGCGAGGAACACCCAGAACGCCGTGGTTGCGGACTTGGCTTCACCCGAGTACGACGCACGAAGCACCAGGTTGATGCCGACGCCGCCGAGGGCGCCGATCGCGCCCGCGATACCGATGAGGGCTCCGGACATCCGGCGCGACCAGTGCTGCTGTTCCTCGGGAGACATCCCAGGCAGTTCCACCGACTTCGCGGCGAAGATTGCGGGGATCATCTTGTAGACCGAACCATTGCCGATACCGGACAGCAGGAACAGGAGAATGAACCCGACGACGAACAGCGCCATCATGGTTCCGGTCGCCGCGCCCGCGGTGTTGTCGTCCCATGTCCCGGCAGAGACGAGAATGCCGGTCGAGAAGACCATCGCGACGAAGGTGTAGAGCGTGATCTTGCCACCACCGATCTTGTCGGCGAGCTTCCCACCGAACGGACGTGAAATCGATCCGAGAAGCGGGCCGATGAACGCGATCTGAGCGGCGTGCAACGACGCTTGGGCCTGCTGGGCGGCCGTCGCAGGAGCGCCTTCGGTCAAGCCGGCCAAGAAGTTGATCTGCAGTACCTGACCGAACGCGAAGCTGAAGCCGATGAAGGAACCGAAGGTGCCGATGTACAGGAAGGCGATCCACCAGGAATCGGAGAACCTCAGGACATCGATCATCGAACGGCCGTTCGTCTTTTGGTTGTCCAGATTGTCCATGAACAGTGATGCGCCGACAGCTGCGACCGCGATGAACACCAGGTACACCGCGCACACGATCTCCGGTGCAGTGTTGCCGATGGTCGCGATGACAAGGAGGCCGATCAACTGAATGACGGGTACTCCGATATTTCCGCCACCTGCGTTGAGTCCGAGCGCCCACCCCTTTTCGCGCTGTGGGTAGAACGCGTTGATGTTGGTCATCGAGGATGCGAAGTTGCCACCACCGAGTCCGGCGAATGCGGCAATCACGATGTAGGTCGTATACGAGGCCGGATTCAGCATGAAGTACATGGTCAGCGCTGTCGGGATCAGCAGCACGAGGGCGCTGAAGATCGTCCAGTTGCGGCCGCCGAACTTGGCCGTGGCGAAGGTGTACGGGATACGCAGGATCGCGCCGACGAGTGTCGGCACCGCGACCAGGAAGAACTTACCCGCGGCATCGATGCCGTATACGGAGACCGGCATGAAGAGCACCATGACCGACCAGATGGACCAAATCGAGAATCCGACGTGTTCGGCAATGATGGACCAGATCAGATTTCGCTTCGCGATCTCCTTACCGCCACCCTCCCACGCCTCGACGTCCTCGGAGTTCCAGTGGTGGATGCGGTGATTTACCGATACCGGAATCGTTCCTGGACGGGTTGTCGATGACGACGCCGTGTCGGCGGACGGTGCCTCGGGATTGCTGGTCACATGGGCCTCCTGATCGGGTGGGAGACCCAAAGATAGAAAAGCCATGTTGCGCAGGCGCTGCCCGCGGTGACCCCTTGATTAACTTGGTCTCACGTTTCCGCACGGGCGGACGTGAGACCGGCCGGACCATGGTCAGGCCGATGTCACCAGGTGTCTTCGAGCATTCTCGGTCTGCAGCACACGTATCCGCCGACCAGTAGGACCGCGACACATCCGGTGAGTAGGAGCATCGGAACTCCCCAACCGCCGGACAGTGTGTGCAGAACGCCGAAGGACAGCGGGCCCGCGGCCGAGACCACGTAACCGAGTCCCTGCGTGAAGCCCGACAGCCCAGAAGATCCGGCTGGAGTGCGTGTTCGGAGGTTGATCAGTGTCAACGACATCGGGAATGTCATCGTTCCGAGCCCGATGAGGCAGACCCAGACGACGGTACCGCTGGTCGGTGAGAAGTGCAGACCACCGAACCCGACCAGGTAGAACACAGCTGCGGCGACGACAAGGCCGTACGGGTTACGCCACCGGGCACACAACGACGGAGCCACGAAGGAGGCGATGAGCCCCATCGCACCGAACGCGGCGACGGAGGCACCTGCGAGTGCTTCACCGATACCCGCGTCGGTGAGGATCATCGGAAGCCACGTCAGCATCGCGTACGTGATGAACGACGTCATCGCGAACATCCCGACCATCCCCCACGCCAACGGAGAACGCCAGATTTTGCCCGTAGGCTGCGTGCGCACGGCGGCAGAGCCCTTCACACCCGTCGTATCTGCGCTGTCACGATCACGCCGCATGAGCACGATGCCGAGCCACGGCAACGCGGCCGCCAGCCCGGCGAACGCCCAGACACCGATCGAGATTCGCCATCCGTGGGCTTCGGCGACGGGTACTGCAAGCAGCGGCGGAACCATCGTGCTGAACTGCATCGCACAGATGTAGATGGTGCTGACCAACGCGAGTCGATCAGAGAAGTACCGTTTGACCAGCGGCGGAATCACGACGTTGCCGATGCCCATGCCGGTGAGGGCGACGGCGGACAGCAGAAGCAGCGATCCGGTACCCGGGGCGAACGCACGTGACGCCATGCCGACCGTCGTCAACACCATCGCGATCAACGCCGCGCGTTCGAGACCCGTCCGCTTGGCGATGAACGGCGTGAGCAACCCGGAAACGGCGAACATGGCCGGTGGCAGCATCCCGACCAACCCGACCACCGTCGGACCGAAGTGCAGGTCTACGCCGATCCGGCCGAACAGCGGGCTGATGGAGGTGACCGCCGCGCGCAGGGTGGCCGCGGACAACACGATGGCAGCGAGGACCAGTACCCGACCACGAAGGAGATGCTCGACGGGGGCGCGGTCATCGGTTTCGGTCGCTGCAGTGGCACTCACACCTGAAATCATAGGATGACCGGATCACCCGGTGCAAAGCGTTAAACTGATCGACAGACCAGGACAGACGACGCCGGAGCCGCACAGTGCAACAAGTTCAACGTTCCAGCCTGATCACCCAGGTGACTGCGCAACTCCGCGAGGAGATCGTCACCGAACGATGGCCCGTCGGTACTCGAATTCCGACCGAGGTCGAACTGTGCGAACTCACCGGCACCGGACGAAACACCGTGCGCGAGGCAGTCCAAGCCTTGGCACACGCGGGAATGGTCGAACGTAGGCAGGGATCGGGCACCTTCGTGATGGCCACCTCCGACCTCGGCGGCACACTCGGCAAGTACTTCGCCGACGCGCAGGATCGGGACGTCACCGAATTGCGGCGCACTCTCGAAGTCACCGCCGCCGTCCTCGCCGCCGAACGCAGGGACGCCGAAGACATCCGCGCGTTGACCGACGCACTGGAGAGTCGCAACAGATCGTGGGTGAAGGATTCCGCCGAGGAGGCCATCGCCGTCGACGCCAAGTTTCACCGGGCAATCGTCGCGGCCAGCCACAACGCCATCTATCTCGAATTCTACGACTCGCTTCTACCGATCATTCGGCAGACCATGCACCACCAGGTCAGTGCACACGGCAACGACTACTACGACGAGCACGCTGCCCTCGTGGATGCGATCGTCAGCGGAGATGCCGAGGGTGCACGGGTAGCGTCGTCGATCTTCTTCGACGAACTCGGACTGTCGGAGCAGTAGCCGCTTCGGCGCACTGGCTTCTTCGGAGCAACTCCTCTAGAGAAGCAGCCGCACGAGGTCCGCGGTACGCGCCAGCCCCGGAAATGCCTCAGGGGTCGAACGCGGATGCAGAGCGTGCACTGAAAACCGAAAGATCAAGGCACGCAACAACATCTGCGGCCACTCCGGCAGGTCCTCCCACCGACCGATGAGAGCATCGTCCGCGCCTCCCCAGGAAATCGCGTCGACGACGGTCACCGCGGACGCCCACGACGCAGGTCGCCAGTACGGCGCGATGTCGGTGATACCGGGTGCCTCGCTGCCGTCGAACAGAACCGTGCCGAACAGGTCCCCGTGCACGAGTTGATCGACGGACTGCACCGGCTTACGAAGGCTTGCAAGTTGCTTGACCAACTCCAGGCTTTGCTTGCCGTCGACCGATGTCACCTCGGGCGCTCCCGCTGCGCGCGCCGCGCGCAGCGGGGTGGCCTCCCACGCGGCCCGGTCGGCCGCGACGAACACGTCGGCGTCGGCCCACGGCGCGACGGGAGGTTGAACGAGGAATCGGGGTCGATCCAGCTGTGACGTCGCGGAGTGAAGTCGCACCGACAGCGAGACGACCTCGTCGTGCCGCGGCTCGGGCGAACCCGCGATGAACGTGTCCGCTCGCCAGCTGCTGACGACGTACCGTCCGTCGGTCGATCGCACCGGTCGCGCCAACCGGATACCGTCGACCGCCAACGTTTCGCGGACCTTCGCCGACCAGGCCGCACGCGCATGATCGGTGACCGGAGAGAGGACGACATCGCCGAGCCGCCACCCACCGTCCCAATCCGCGCCGAGCGGAATCGGAGGTACGTCACGCAGCCCGAACGTGGAGATCACGTGTTGAGGAGGTTCCACTGAGCTCACAAGCGCCACGCTACCGCTTTTGCACTCGGCGTCCCGCAGGCGCGCTAGTACACCGGGAGGGACGGATCGACCTGTGTGGCCCACGCAACAATGCCACCCTGCAGATGGACGGCATCGCCGAATCCAGCACGCTTGATCACGGCGAGGGCCTCAGCGGAGCGAATACCGGTCTTGCAATGCAGAACGATGCGACGGTCCTGCGGCAACTCGGTCAGAGCCTCGCCGGACAGAATGCGCCCCTTGGGGATCAGCGTCGCACCGTCTATCCGAACTATGTCCCACTCGACCGGTTCCCGAACGTCGATCAAAGCGATGTCTTCCGAACTCTTCAACAGCTCGGCGAGCTCGAAAGGGGTGATGGTCGATCCGTCCGCTGCCGCTGCACCCTCGTCGGAGACCACGCCACAGAAAGCGTCGTAGTCGATCAGTTCGGTCACCGGCGTTCGGTCCGGATCGCGCTGCACCTTGATCGTCCGGTAGGTCATCGCGAGCGCGTCGTACACCATGAGCCGACCGAGGAGAGTGTCACCGATGCCGGTGATCAGTTTGATCGCCTCCGTGACCATGATCGAACCGATCGATGCGCACAGCACGCCGAGCACTCCACCTTCGGCGCACGACGGCACCATTCCAGGCGGCGGTGCTTCCGGGTACAGATCCCGATAGTTGATCCCGACTCCCCCTGGCGCGTTCTCCCAGAAGACCGAGACCTGACCTTCGAAACGGTAGATCGATCCCCATACGTACGGTTTGCCTGCGAGTATCGCCGCGTCGTTGACGAGGTACCGAGTAGCGAAGTTGTCGGTGCCGTCGAGAATCAGGTCGTACTGTTCGAACAGCTCGACCGCGTTTGTCCGGTCGAGCCTCGACTCGTGCAGTACGACGTCGACACCGTCGTTGACTTCGCGAATCGAGTCGCGCGCACTTGCCGCCTTCGAGCGACCGACGTCGGACGTGCCGTGAATGATCTGTCGCTGCAAGTTGGAGAGCTCGACATCGTCGAACTCGACGATTCCGAGTGTCCCGATCCCCGCTGCGGCCAGGTAGAGCAACGCGGGTGAACCCAATCCACCTGCGCCGATCACCAGCACTCGCGCGGCACGCAGCCGTCGCTGACCGAGTGTCCCGACGTCGGGAATGATCAGGTGTCTGCTGTAGCGAGCAACCTCGTCGTACGACAGCGCACCAGCAGGCTCCACCAGCGGCGGCAACACGGTCATGGATTTTCGCTCCTTGCGCACTACCGATTGCGGTGACCGAGTGTCACGATCGGCAGATCCAAACTACCTCCGCGTCAGGTACGCGGGTACGGCCACGGGTTGAACCTGCACGTCTTACCATCCATCGGCACCACGCCCGCCGGATCCAGCCGAGCGATGTCGTCGTTCGCAGTACCGAACGTCTGTTGCATCATCACCGGTGCGAGCCCACCGTCGGTCTCGCACGGTTGATGTTGTTGATACCCGATGGCGTGTCCGACCTCGTGATTGATCTGGTACTGCCGGTACGAACCGATGTCGCCCTGGTACGCGATCGCACCCCGTACCCAGCGTGGCTCGTTCAGGACCACCCTGTTGATTCCGGGGTTGTAGCAGGACACCTCGAGCTGGATGTCGTACCCGCACGCCTGCCTGATGCTCATCTGCGACGTCAGCGAAATGCGGAAGTCCGGTTCACCCTGGTCGATCCGCCGAAACGCGAACCGTGGGTCGTTGGTCCAGCTCTTCGGGTTCCCGAGCGTCTGGTCTACCAACCGCCCGAAAGATTCGTCTCCCCCGAAACCGACCGTGTCCACGCCGTCTTCCACCTCGACCGTATACGTGAAGACCCGCTCGGTCCCCTGCCCGACCTGGCCGGTAGATCCGGGAACGAGATGCCAGGTCCCCGCACCCTGAGCTGTGAAAGCGCCTCCGTCCGGCAGCTCGCCCGACGGGATGGAGTCCGCGAAATTGCCGTCGGCGGCGGGCGGCACGCCGATCACCCCGGTCGTGTCCGTTGTGTCCGAACTGAGAGTCCCGAAACCCGGCGCCTGATCCGGGCTGACGGCATTGGTCGTCGACGGGTCACCTGCGCGCACAGCGTCGATCACCACCAACGACGTCACCACGAGCAGAATCGGAATCGCGTATGCACGCCAGCCGTACACCGAAGTGAACTTGCCGAGCTTCGACTGCTTCTTTGCTTGCCGCTCCGGACGCGGAGTTCGGCTGCGGTGCGGTTCGCTCCGCGCCGTCGGATCCCACTGCGCACGAAGCGGCTGATGCGAACCCCGCCTGCCGACCTCGCGGGGTAGGTCCTCCGGCGCACCGCGACGGCTACCTCGGGCCCCGCCATATTCGCTCCGGTCGTGTTCACTGCCGCCGTATTCGCTGCGGTCGTATGCACTGCGGTCGTACCCAGCGTCGCCCCATGTCCTTCCGCTGCTCGGCGGCCCGCCTCGGTCAGTCACCTCGCCAGAATCTCACAGTCGGTGCGATCCTCCGCTCGCCGCGCCGATGTTTGTGCGGTGGAACAAACTCCTCGACCGAATAGACGCGCGATACCGGGATCGATGCGAGCTCTTGCTAGGACCGCTCACTGCGACAGGCGCCCCGCCATCCCGTCGCGGCGGGCGACGGCGGGTATCGTTGCTCTTCGATCTGCGCTACAGCTTTCCTGGCGGCCACTTCGGCAGCGGCCTACCGCACAGGTTCCGCACTACAGGCGCAGTGACGATGCGGATGGGAACTACCACAATGACAGAACTCGCAGATCGGATGTCCTCGGACCGTCCGGCCTCTCCTGCCAGCCGTCGCAGCGCACGGTTGCCACGCGACGCACGGCGCGCTCAGCTACTCGCGGCCGCGAGCGAAATCTTCGTGAACCGCGGATATCACGCGTCGGGAATGGATGAGATCGCCGAATGCGCAGGGGTGAGCAAGCCGGTCCTGTACCAGCATTTCCCGGGCAAGCTGGAGCTGTACCTCGCCGTGCTGCAGAGCTACGTCGACACACTGATCGCCGGAGTGCGACAGGCGCTCCGGTCGACGACGGACAACCGCAAACGCGTCCGCGCGGCAGTGCTTGCCTTCTACGATTTCGTCGACACCGACACGCAGGGCTTTCGCCTTGTGTTCGAGTCGGATCTGATGGGAGATCCACAGGTCAACGCTCGCGTCGAGCAGGCAACCGAGGCGTGCGTCGACGCTGTTTTCGACCTCGTCGCGCACGATTCCGGTCTCGACCCCTATCGTGCTCGGGTACTGGCAGTGGGGCTCGTCGGAGCCAGCCAGTTCACGGCTCGCTACTGGCTGGAAGCAGATCGGCCGATCTCGAAGGAAGACGCTGTCGACACGACTGTCTCGCTGGCGTGGGGCGGCCTCTCGCACGTCCCGCTCCAGGCGCCCTGACGCCTGGCACAAACCACACGACGACGGCCGCGTATCGATTATTCGATACGCGGCCGTCGTCGATATGTGGACACTTGGCCCGGTCACGCCAAGGCGCGACCACCACCGACTAGATGGTGGCGAACCCGACCTTGCGGGAGTCCGCTGGCCCGATCTCGACGTAGGACACCTTGGCGGACTGAACGAGGTACTTGCGGCCCTTGTCGTCGACGAGTTGAAGAACATCCTTACTGCCCGCGAGCGCCTCGGCTACGAGCGCCTCGACCTCCTCGGGAGACTGGGCACTGTTCACCACGAGCTCACGAGAGCTTTCCGACACACCGATCTTGACCTCCACGGCCAACCTCCGAACTCAATAGACAACTTCAGCTGCTTCGACTAAAGGCTAGTGCAGCACGCAACCGACAAGCTCGTCCCATCGGTGTGCTGTCAGCGAACACCCCATCACACCAAGCCGAGAACCCGCATACGTTCGGCATGCTGCTCCTGCATGCGGTCGAACAGCGCCGCAACTCCGTTGAGGTCGCCGGATGCCGTGATGACCAGATCGGTGAGACTCTCGCGCTGCGCGAGAACGTACTGAGCCTGGGTGATCGCCTCGCCCAGTAGCCGACGACCCCACAGCATCAGCCGCGCTTTGTCCTGCGTACTGGCGCTCACCTGTTTCGACACCTCGTGCACAACGAACTCGGAGTGACCGGTCTCTGCAAGCACCTCACGCACGGTCGACGCCACGGCCGGATCGAGCGTGTGTGCGATCTCGCGATAGAAGTCGGCCGCCAGCCCGTCGCCGACGTATGCCTTGACGAGCACCTCCATCCACGTGGACGGGTTCGTCGACGCGTGGTAGTCGTCGAGTGCGCGCACGAAGGGGTCCATCGCCGAGTACACCTCGACACCTCGGTCCGACAGCGCTTGCACGAGGGTTTCGAAGTGACTCATCTCGGCCGCCGCCATGCTGGCGAGTGCAACTCTGCCCTGCATCGACGGCGCGGTGCGCGCGTCTTCGGCCAATCGGTAGAACGCCGAGATCTCGCCGTATGCGAGCACTGCGTACAACTCGGATACGCCAGGATGGTCGAAGGCGATTCGCACGGTGTCGGATCCCTCCGCTTCGGACTGTCGAGCTTCGTCGGTGACCGGTTCAGGCGAATGGGCTCCCATGAGAGACGATCGTAGTCTCGCGTTGACGGCCGTTCGCCGCCGAGGACATGCGAGGATTCTCACCCCGCGACGAGCCTGCGTTCGAGCGCGCCGGAGCACGATACGTGCTTTGCGGAGTCGGCAAGCTACCATGGTGGTCGGATCGCCACCTGGACCGATGACACGGACCGAACAATTACGAACGCGGCGGTCCACACCGACAATGTGTGCGCACCTGATCCGGGTCGCTACGACTGCTTCGCCGCCTGTCGAGTACCACTCGTTCCACCGACACGGCTGAGGCTCGATGCGATATCACAACCGGGATCGAGGGCATCGACTTCGGCCGGCAATAGGCCAATGCCCTTCCTTGTGCGCACGTGTGAACACAAGGAAGGCCAGACCCCTGAGCAAGATCGTTATCGACCAAGAATCCGAGACCGGCGACACGACGCTGTCCGCCCAGCTCGACGACACCCACGTTCCCCCTACGTTCGCCGAACTCGGCGTGCGCGAGGACATCGTCCGTTCTCTTGCGGAAATCGGGATCGAGCGCACCTTTGCGATCCAGGAGCTGACGCTCCCACTGGCGCTTGCCGGCGACGATCTCATCGGCCAAGCACGAACCGGTATGGGCAAGACCTTCGGCTTCGGCGTACCGCTCCTCCATCGGATCTCCACCACGGACTCCGGAACCACCGCGCTCGACGGCACGCCGCGCGCGCTGATCATCGTCCCGACGCGTGAGCTGTGCGTCCAGGTCAGCTCGGATCTCGCGAACGCGTCGAAGCACCTGAAGTCGAACGGCAAGCACGTAGAAGTCCTCTCGATCTACGGTGGTCGCCCCTACGAAGCTCAGATCAGCGCACTCCAGAAGGGCGTGGACGTCGTCGTCGGCACCCCTGGTCGTTTGCTCGACCTCGCCAAGCAGGGACATCTGATCCTGGGCAAGATCGGCGTTCTCGTTCTCGACGAGGCCGACGAGATGCTCGATCTCGGTTTCCTCCCCGACATCGAACGCATTCTCGGAATGGTGCCGGACAAGCGTCAGACGATGCTGTTCTCGGCCACTATGCCGGGCCCGATCATCACTCTCGCCCGCACGTTCCTGACCCAACCGACCCACATTCGCGCGGAGGAAGCCGAGTCCTCGGCGGTTCACGACCTCACCGCTCAGCACATCTACCGGGCGCACGCGCTCGACAAGGTGGAAATGGTGTCGAAGGTGCTTCAGGCCAATGGTCGAGGCGCGACGATGATCTTCACCCGAACCAAGAGGACGGCACAGAAAGTCGCCGACGAACTTCTGGAGCGCGGTTTCGCGGTCGGTGCAGTGCACGGCGACCTCGGGCAGATACAGCGGGAGAAAGCTCTCAAGAAGTTCCGTACCGGTGGCATCGACGTCTTGGTCGCCACCGATGTCGCCGCACGCGGAATCGATATCGACGACGTCACTCACGTCATCAACTACCAGTGCCCCGAGGACGAGAAGACCTACGTACACCGCATCGGGCGCACCGGACGCGCAGGCCGCACAGGTATCGCCGTCACACTCGTCGACTGGGACGACATCCCGCGCTGGCAGCTGATCGACAAGGCGCTCGGCCTCGGCATTCCCGACCCCGTGGAAACGTACTCGAGCTCGCCTCATCTGTTCGACGAACTCGACATCCCCACCGATGTCGCCGGTTCGGTCAAGAAGACCGACGTCGAGCCGAAGGCCGCGAATGCCGCCGACGCTTCGGCAGCCGCACCCGCTGACAACTCCACCTCGGGAGAGTCGTCCGACACACCGTCCACACCGCGTCGAAGCCGGTCACGCCGGCGAACCCGGGCCGGGCAGGCCGCGAGCGGGCACACGGAAGCAGCGGGCGATCTCGCTGCGCCCGCATCCTCGGAGTCCTCGGGCTCAGACTCGGGAGCGGATCAGGATGGCGAAGCATCGGCACCGCGCAAGCGTCGTCGACGTCGCCGCTCCCCCGCATCGGCTGCGTCCGGACAACCGACGGCCGAGTAGCCTCTCACCGTGCTTGCTCCCGAACGTCGCCGACGGTCGGATCTCGTTGCCGCGGCAGTCTTGGCTGTTGTCGCGGTGCTCGCTCTCACCGTGATCTGGGTCGAGAGCGACGCACGTGGAACGACGTCCGACACAGCGCAGACTCCACTGTCCCAGGCGAACACCGCGGCTTTCGTCCCGGAATCACTGACAGAACGATGGCGAGCACAGAGTCCGGTCACGTCGACTCCCGTCGTGACCGGAAGTTCCGTCGTCACCGGTGACGACACCACCGTGAGCGGGTTCGACCCGACTACCGGAGCCGTCGCTTGGAGCTATCGCCGCGATGTTCCTCTGTGCGCAGTCATCGGCGCCTGGAACACGGCCGTCGCAGTATTTTCCGACGACCGCGGCTGTGCACAGGTCACCGAATTGGACGGTGCGAGCGGAGCACGTAAGGCGCAGCGGACGAGTGACGCTGACGCAGCGGTGCGACTCACCGAAGATGGAACGTACGTGACGTCCCTCGGTGACTCCAGAATGGAACTGTGGCGTTCGGACCTGGTCCGCACCCTCGAGTACGGCCGCGTGGATGCCCCGGTCAACCCCAATAGCCAGCCTCGAACCGGCTGCACGCTTCTGTCCTCTGCGTCCAGCAGCTCGAGAGTCGCCGTTCTCGAGAACTGCCCTGGGGAGTCCGCGGCGCGACTCAGCACGCTCGACCCGGCACCCGACGACGCGGGAAAGCCGGAGGAATTCGGTTCGAGCGTGGTCGCATCACTGACCGGACCGGACGGACCCATCGACGGCGCCTCGATACTCGTCACCTCGGGCGACCGTACTGCGTTGGCAATTCCTGCCCATTCAGGTCTACCCGCGAAGATCGCAGTGTTCGACGGAAATGCGCAGCCACTGGCCGAGTTCGACCTACCACCGGGGACCCTTGCGGAACCGACGACCGAGTTGTCGCCGACAGTGACCGACGCTGCGAGCGTATTCAGCTGGTGGACCGGAACCGGCACCATTGCACTCAGTTCGAGCGATCTGTCCCCGCAGTGGTCCCTGCCGGGCGCGCTGGGACCAGGGGTGTCGATGGCCGGCCATGTGCTCGTACCGGTTCCGAATGGAACCGTCGTCATCGATCCCGCTACGGGAACGCCGGAACGGACCATTCCCGTCGATCGTGGGGACTACACCGGACCCGTCGGAACTTCCGTCCTCGGCGCCGTCGTCATCGAGCAACGCGGCAGCGAGATAGTCGCGCTGGCCTGATCGGCCAACTCGATGCAAAGGTCAGCTGCCGGCCTCCGGTGAATACGTCTGCAGAGCAGAACCGTTCTGCCAGTAGTCCAGAAGGTTGATCGCAAGATCTCGGTATGCATGCGCGCCCTTGCTCTTTCGGCCCGACAGCACGGTCACACCCGACGCCGATGCCTCTGCGAAACGAACCGTCCGTGGGATCGGCGGCGCCAACACCGGGAGGGCGTAACGATCCGAGACATCGCTGAGGACGTCGCGGCTGTGCGTCGTGCGCGCATCGAACAACGTCGGTAGTGCACCCAGCAACGTCAGTTCCGGATTCGTGATCTGCTGCACTTCGGAGACGGTGCGCAGGAGTTGTCCGACTCCCCGGTGCGCGAGCGTCTCGCACTGCAGAGGTACCAACACCGAGTGCGCGGCAGTCAGACCATTGAGGGTCAGAACGCCGAGCGACGGCGGACAGTCGATGATCACGACATCGAAATCGTCGAGAACCGAAGAAAGCGCCCGCTTCAGCGCGTATTCCCGGCCTGCACGCATGAGCAGCAACGCCTCGGCGCCCGCAAGATCGATCGTTGCGGGCAGCAACACGATTCCCTCGTCGGTCTCGACCAGTACATCGGCGATCGAGGCGTCGCCGGTGAGCACTTCGTGCACCGAGGACTCGAGTTTGTCGGGATTGTGTCCGAGCGAGAAAGTGAGGCACCCCTGTGGATCGAGATCCACCACGAGAACTCGTTGATCGTGCGCGTGCAGCGCCGCCGCAAGAGATGCCACCGTGGTGGTCTTCGCGACGCCGCCCTTCTGGTTGGCAACCGCCAGTACTGTCGTCACAACCTTGATCCTTGCCTACTCGGGCGCAGGGAGCCAGACAGAGCCGGTTGTGGGCGCGTCGAGGAAGTCAGTGAAGTCGAGGAAGTCAGTGAAGCAGAATCGGCTTGGCAGCGTCCGTTCCCTCGACCGGCGTGATTTTCTTTCGTGGCAGGAAGAAGGCCGGGACGAAGGTCAGCACGATGAGAACGAGCGCAACCATGAACGTCGTGCCGAAAGCGCTCGCCGAGATATCGAGTGCGTCGGTGGGCGAGGTTGCGTTCTTGACACTCTTCAACTGATTGGTCAATACGACGGACATGACGGCGGTACCGATCGAGCCTGCGGTCTGCTGGACGATGTTCATCAGCGTCGACCCTCGGGCGACATTGTGATCGGTCAGTGTCTGCAGCGCCGCTGTCATGATCGGCATCATCGTCGAACCGAGGCCCATGCCCATCACGAACAATGCACCAAGGAGTACGAAGTACGACGTATCAGAGCCGACCTGCGTGAACACAGCCATTCCTGCGGTGATGAAGACCATTCCGGCGAGCACGATCTTGCCCGGTCCCATCCTGTCCGCGAGCATGCCTGCGATCGGCATCGTCAACATCGCGCCCAGTCCCTGGGGCGCGAGCAGCAAGCCTGCTGCCAGAGTCGTTTCACCGCGAATTTGCAGGAAGTAGCTTGGAAACAGCAGGCCGGCACCCATGAACGCCACTGTGAACAGCACGGTTGTGAGAACTGCAACGGTCAGCGCGCGATTGGCGAACAGCCGCAGGTCGATCAACGGGTGCTCGGTCCGTAGCGCATGGAAGACGAACAAGACCACGAGGACCGACCCGATGATCGCCGGCACGAGAACACGTGTTGCCAGCACCGTCTCGGTTTCGGGAATCGATGAAACACCGAACAAGAACAACGCCAGGCCCGGCGACAACATCAACATGCCTCGGAAGTCGAACGCCTCCGATGGAGTCGGGTTGTCCTTCGGGAAGATCACGATCGCGGCAACCAGTGCAACTGCGCCGATCGGGACGTTGATGAGGAAGATCCAGTGCCAACTTGCGGCCTCGAGCAACCATCCGCCGAGGATCGGCCCGCTGATCGGCCCGAGCAGCATCGGCACACCGAGCACCGCCATTACGCGCCCGATCCGCTCCGGCCCCGCGGCGCGAGTCATGATCGTCATGCCGAGCGGCATGAGCATGCCACCACCGAGCCCTTGAACGACGCGGAACGCAATCAACGTGGTGATGTCCCACGCAAAGCTACATAGCACCGAGCCGAGCACGAACAGGATCAAGGCTGTGATGTACAGCCGCTTGGTTCCGAATCGGTCCGCCGCCCATCCGGTCAACGGAATCACGGTCGCGAGTGCCAGCGTGTATCCGGTCATGGTCCACGCGGCGGTCGCGTAGGTCGCGTCGAACACCTCCATGAACGTCGGCAGAGCAACGCTGACGACGGTGACATCGAGGATGGACATGATGGCACCGAGAACCACCACTCCGGCGACCTTCAGAACGGTTGAATCGAGCTTGTCCGGGGCGCCCGGAGCCGGTCCGGATGTTCCTGCCTGCGTCATGATGGAGAGTCCTTCGTATTGTGGCGAGGTGTTGTGGCGAGCAGGATTGCTGCAGCACCGAGCGGCCGACGACTCGACACAGTATTCCTTCCCAGGCCGCACTGCTCAATCCATTTAGCGCACCTATCTGTCCTGTTCGCTGTGACACCCGACACGGCATCGGTGACCCGACACGGCATCATTGTCGAACATGAACACAACTCCCCCAGAACCCGCCGAGTCGTCCGGCGCTCCTGGACGTGTCGTGCTACTGCGTCACGGACAGACCGAATGGGCTACGACCGGACGTCACACCGGCACCACGGACGTGCCGCTGACCGCGGTCGGCGAAAAACAAGCAGCCGCAGCGGGTCTGCTCGTCGGCGAGCTGGAACTGCGGACGCCACTCGTCATCAGCAGTCCCCGATCGCGTGCGACTCGAACAGCTCACCTGGCGGGCCTCGACGTCGACCGCGAATGGGATGCCCTCACCGAATGGGATTACGGCGATTACGAGGGTCTGACGTCTCGCGAAATACAGCAGACCGTGCCGCACTGGACGGTATGGACACACCCATGCCCAGGCGGCGAGTCGATCGACGAGATCAGCGCGCGCGCCGATCTCGTCCTGTCCGTTGTCCTTCCCGCACTGAGCGAGCGAGATGTCGTCCTCGTCGGCCACGGACACTTCTCGCGAGCATTGCTGACACGGTGGTTGGAACTACCGGTGTCGGAGGGAAAGCGGTTCGCGATGTCCCCCGCCGCATACTCGGTTCTCGGCTTCGAACACTCGTATCGACAGCTCGTGGTCCACAACATCCACCCTTCGGTACGTACCGGACGCGACCGGGAGCCCGCCCGATGATCAGACGGGCAACGGCGGATGACGTATCGGCGATCACCGGACTGATCTACGAGCTCGCAGACTACGAGAAGTCGCTCGACCAGTGCTCCGTGCGTCCCGAACAAGTGCACGCGGCTCTGTTCGGGACGCACCCATCCGTATTCGCGCACGTCGCAGAAGTCGACGGTGCCGTCGTCGGCGTTGCACTGTGGTTCTTGAACTTCTCCACCTGGGACGGAGTCAACGGGATCTACCTCGAAGATCTCTTCGTACGGCCTGCATTTCGCGGCTCGGGACTCGGCACCGAGCTCCTGGCCGCATTGGCCGCGGAGTGCACGAGAAACGGGTACACCCGGCTGAGTTGGTGGGTGCTCGACTGGAACGCGCCGTCTATCGGCTTCTACGAGTCACTCGGGGCTGTGGCTCAGGATGAATGGACAACGTTCCGGATGACCGGGGAGGCGCTTGCCGCTTTGGCCGCCCGCACCGCCCCTACCGACTAGGACGACTCGTCCTCGTCGACGTGGGCGTATTCGGCGGCCATCCATCTCGACGACGGTGGACTGAAGAGAAGGACGAGAATCGCAATCACGCCCGTTCCGAGCAGTACTCCGTAGAGCGGCTGGTGCGAATCGGTGAGCAAGGACCACACGACCGGCAACAGCAGCAGCTGCACGACGAGCGCGATCGCCCGCCCCCAGCGTTTGCCCAGTACTAGCGCAACCCCGGCGGCGCCGACGACGGCTCCCACGACTGCGAACCACCCCGCGGTTCCGTAGCCGTTGGCTACCTCGTCCTCGACACCCCCGACGGCGCGCACCAGGAGGACGACGGACGCGGCCAGCGCAACAGCACCTTCGAGCGCCACGAGTACACCGGCGGCCCGGAACGTCGGAGGTGGCACCTTGGGCAGAAGTGGCGTCGACACCCGGTCAGCCTAGAACACCGGCACCACAGGGCAGGTCAGGACAGGAGCACGCGAATCGACCCACTAGGCTCGTATTCCGTGCGCGCGCTCCTGATCGTCAACCCGAATGCGACGTCGACGACCCCAGCTGCTCGGGACCTGTTGGCGCACGCTCTGTCCAGTCGGGTGCGGGTCACGGTCGCCCACACGACTCATCGAGATCACGCCGCCGAGTTGGCGCAGCAGGCCCGCGAGGACGGCGTCGGGTTGGTGATCGTCCACGGTGGTGACGGCACCGTCAACGAGGTGATCAACGGCCTTCTAGGGGTGCCACTACCGACCTCGATGCGCGCAGTCACGATCGGCGCCATCCCTGCTCTGGCGGTAGTACCCGGAGGCAGTGCAAACGTGTTCGCCCGATCGCTCGGCATTCACCCCGACCCGGTGGCGGCGACCAACCAATTGATCGACCTACTCGCCGCGCGTTCGAGAAGAACGATCGGGCTCGGCCACTGCGACAACCGATGGTTCACGTTCAACGCGGGCCTCGGTCTCGATGCGGATGTGTGCCAGGCGATCGACGCAGGCCGAAAGGACGGGGGTCCGGTTTCTGCGACCCGCTATGTGCGCGCGGCCATAACCGCGTTCTTTCGGAACAAACGCCACGATCCGAAACTGACCGTCGAGATTCCCGATCACGATCAGATAACGGGCATTCATTACGCTTTCGTTTCCAACTCGAGTCCTTGGACCTACCTCAACGAACGTCCGGTTCATACCAATCCAGGGACCTCGTTCGATACCGGACTCGGCCTGTTCGCCATGTCCACGACCCGAGTCCTTCCGAGCCTGAGGGTGTCCCGTCAGCTGTTGTCGCAAGGATCGGAACCTAAGTCTCGCAAGCTTTTTCGGGTGGATGACGTTCCGCACATTCGGATCACAGCCAGCGAGCCGATCGGACTTCAGATGGACGGGGACTATCTCGGACTGCGAACCGAGGCGGACTTCTTCGCCACTCCGGCCGCGCTGGAAGTCATCGCTCCCCAAGCCGACTGACGCTGCCCGAACTAGCAGTTCCGCAACTGAAAAAATCAGGGCGAAATGGACGCCGCACACCTGCTCACCGCGCGTTTGCTGGAAAAACCTCTGCGAGATCCCGATCGAACGGGTACAAAGGAGCGCAGGACGGTTAAGCCAGCCTAACAGAGTGAGCTTGACCACGGACACACGGCTATCTCTTGACTTCCCCTAAGTTCGTGAAAGCATTCACAAGCAACAGTGCGGAAACATTGGATACGCACGAGTGAACATCAGCTGACAAAGGTAAGTACAGAAAACGAAACGGCGCCTATGGCGCCCGGTAAGGAGCAGAGGATGGACTGGCGCCACAACGCGATCTGTCGCGACGAAGACCCGGAGCTTTTCTTCCCAGTGGGGAACAGCGGCCCGGCGCTTGCGCAGATCGCCGATGCCAAGGTCGTCTGCACGCGGTGCCCTGTAACCGCTGAGTGCCTGTCGTGGGCACTCGAGTCCGGCCAAGATGCCGGCGTGTGGGGCGGAATGAGTGAAGACGAGCGCCGCGCGCTCAAGCGTCGCAATGCACGTACGCGAGCACGGAGCTCCGTCTAGCCACATCCGGCGACCGTGAAACGAACCCCTGCAGGTTCGGACGCGAAGCCCAACAAGCAACAGAGCCCGGCCGCCTCTCGGGGGCCGGGTTCTTTGCTGCCCCTACCCCTTTCGATGTGACGACGGCGTGACAGCGGAGTACACAGACGCGACGTTCTTGCGACCGAGTGGAACCCGAAGCGATGCATCCGTGCCGCCCCCCGCTGCTGGATGAAGTCCTAGCGAACCGTTCAATTCGACGGAGACGAGCGTCCGCACAATTTGCAGTCCCAGCCCCTCCGACTTCTCCAGCGAGAACCCGGACGGTAGACCGCGACCGTCGTCGTGAATGACGACGTCCAACCACCGTGCCGATCGATCCGCGGAGATCCGCACGACCCCCGCAGACCCCGCGTCGAAGCCGTGTTCCATGGCGTTCTGTACGAGTTCGGTCAACACCATGACGAGCGGGGTCGCGCGCTCGGCAGAGAAGACGCCGAGCTTGCCCTCGCGTACCACTCGCACGCGCGGATTGACCGTGGCGATATCGAGCATGATCGGGACCAGGCGATCGACGATCTCGTCGAGATCGATTTCCTCGTCGACGGACATCGACAGCATCTCGTGAACGAGCGCGATGGAGGTCACTCGGCGCACCGACTCGGAGAGAGCAACACGGGCCTCGGCGTTCTCCAACCGCCTCGACTGCAGTCGCAGGAGTGCCGCTACCGTTTGTAGGTTGTTCTTCACACGATGGTGAATCTCACGAATGGTCGCATCCTTGCTCAACAAGGCGCGATCACGACGTTTGACCTCCGTGACGTCGCGAACGAGCACGATCGCGCCCACCGACCGCCCGGCCGGCCGGAGCGAGAGCGTTCGGATCAGCACCGTCGCGCCCCGAGCGTCGGCCTCCATGCGGTGTCCTTCACTGCCGGACAGCGAGGCACGAATATGGTCTGCAATCTCTTGAGAATCGAACGGATCGGTGATGAGCGACCGCGTCACCGAGGCCAGATCGCGCCCGGACAGCTCGGTGGCCAATCCCATTCGGTGATAGGCCGACAAAGCGTTCGGGCTGGCGTAGACAACTCTGCCCTCGGTATCGAGACGAATGAAGCCGTCGCCCGCGCGAGGTGAAGAATTGATGTCGGTTCGTTCGTCGGGCGTCGGAAACGTGCCCTCGCTGATCATCCGGGACAGATCGTCGGCGCAATCGCGATAGGCGATCTCGAGCGCGCTCGGCGGCCGCTGGCGAGTCGGATTGGCGTCACGGGTGAGAACGCCGATGACGTGCTCTCCGCACCGAACCGGAACGCTTTCCGTGTCGGCACCGTCGCCGCCGACGATCTGGCGCGTGATCAGCGAATCGATGACGTTCGGGTGCTGAGCCTCGGACACGACAGCACCGACCATGTCCTGGGTGAATACCGTCGGCGCCGTGGTCGGTCTGCACTGTGCGACGCACAGAACCTTCGCATCAGGGCTGCCCTCGACGTCGTCGGTTCCGACCCACAGCAGAAGGTCCGCGAACGACAGGTCGGCCAACAGTTGCCACTCCCCGACCACTCGCTGCAAGTGATCGACTGCCTCACCGGACAGGTCGGTGTGTTCGGCGAGAAGGTCACTGAGTGTCGACACGACAGCCGACGACTACGACACGACGGCGATGAGATCGCCCTGCTGGATGACGTCGCCGACGTTCACATCGATCTTGCTGACTGTTCCTGCCGTCTCGGCCAGGACCGGGATCTCCATTTTCATGGACTCCAGAACGACAAGGGTGTCCCCTACCGCGACGGTGTCTCCTTCGGTGACCACGATCTGGAACACGGTCGATACCATCTCCGCGCGTACGTCCTCGGCCATGACAATTCCTCTCGTCCACTTCGCTGTTTCACAGCTGGTTCCGACACCCGTGAGGGCACAGCCGGTCACACGTGAAAGACTGTAGTGAACAAGTAGAGAGGAACTCATCATGGGTAAGCGTGGGCGCAAGAAGCGCAGTCGCAAGAACAACAAGGCCAATCACGGCAAACGTCCGAACAGCTGACGATTGCCGCTGGACACAGCGAAGGCCGGGAAGCACTGCTTCCCGGCCTTCCTGATGCTCTAGGCGTCCTCGTTCGACTCAGTCGTTCTCGGTCTGCCTGATGAGCACCGTACGCCTGATCTCGATACTGAGCCGCTCACGTAATCCTGCGGGTGCCTGATCGCCTCCGCACTTACGGCTGATGAGACTCTTGACCTTCTCCTCGATACCGTAGGCGGCGAAGCAGGAACCGCATTCGTCTATGTGGCGCTGTAGCCGAGCTCGGCTTCCTTCGTCGCACTCGTTGTCCAGCATCAGCCAGACGTCCGCGATGACCGCCGAGCAGTCGAGGCGTTCGAACTGCTGACTCACAGCATCCGAATTTTCATATCCATCCGATGTCACTGTGAGACCTCCTGCTCGTGCGCATCCACCGCACCGTTGCGATTGAATCCACGTTCACGCGCCACGTCCGACAGCAGGCCCCTCAACTGCTTGCGCCCGCGGTGCAGCCGCGACATCACGGTACCGATCGGTGTGCCCATGATCTCGGCGATCTCCTTGTACGGGAAGCCCTCGACATCGGCGTAATACACCGCCATGCGGAATTCTTCCGGCAACGATTGCAACGCGGCCTTGATGTCGTCGTCCGGCAGCGAGTCGAGTGCTTCCACCTCGGCGGACCGCAAACCCGTCGAGGTGTGTTCGGCTGTAGCAGCGAGCTGCCAGTCGGTGATCTCTTCCGTCGGGTACTGCGCAGGTTGGCGCTGCTTCTTCCGGTACGAGTTGATGTAGGTGTTCGTCAGGATGCGGTAGAGCCACGCCTTCAGGTTCGTTCCCTCGCGGAAGGATCGGAACGCTGAATACGCCTTGATGTAGGTCTCTTGAACGAGATCCTCGGCATCTGCCGGATTTCGGGTCATCCGCAATGCGGCGCCGTAGAGCTGGTCGAGCATCGGGAGCGCGTCGCGCTCGAAACGCTCGGTCAGATCCGCCGACGACTCCGCTGCCGACTCGTCCGACGTCTGAGCTGGGCGCTCGACTTCCTCCACGCTGATCCCTTCGGTAGCCCTGTTCGACCAGGTTACCGCGGGCACAGAGAGGTCCTTCACGTAGATCGCGCTCGACTCGACAGGACGCACCCGTTCGATCATCGTCCGCTCGGTCGTCGCGACTGGCACAGCCGATCCCTTCCTTCCACATGTCATGTACCTGTATCGAACACCGCAATCGCGCTGGGTGTTCCCGAGTTCGCGCGCCGTGTGTTCCTGGGCTCGAGTGATTTCGTGGCATCGCCCTCGCTACTGTGGCCTCTATGTCCGGAGCATCGACACCCGCGATCGCTCTGCTGATCGGGCACAAAGTGGGCCATCGTGTGCATTCCTACGATCACGATCCCCGGTCGGAGTCGTTCGGCACCGAAGCCGCTGATGCACTCTCCGTCCGTCTCGGCGTCGTGCCCGACCAAATTCTGAAAACACTCGTGATCAAGTGCGCCGACAACTCGCTTGCAGTTGCAGTCCTGCCCGTAACCACGACGTTGTCACCCAAGAAGGCAGCGTCCGCGCTCGGCACCAGGAAGATCTCAATGGCCGACCGCCTCGAGGCCGAGCGAACGACCGGGTACGTTCTCGGTGGGATCTCGCCGCTGGGGCAGAAGCGATCACTCGCCACCGTGGTCGACGAGTCGGCGTTGCAGTGGGACCGAGTGCTGTGCAGCGGCGGACGGCGCGGACTGGAAATCGAACTCGATCCCCGTGATCTCGTTCGACTCGCCCGTGCCGTGACGGCTCCCGTCGCAACACGCTGATCGCCGATACGCAAGGATAGTGCTGTGAGTACCTGGCCCGCACCGACGTCCTCGTCCCCCGTCCACGCGACGGTCACCCTGCCTGGATCCAAGTCCATCACGAACCGAGCCCTGATCATTTCGGCCCTCGCGTCCGGTCGATCGACCGTGGCGGGGACGCTACGCAGCCGTGACACCGATTTGATGATCTCGGCACTGCGCGAGATCGGAACCGGCATCGATATCGACTCGGATGATCCGACATCGCTGACCGTGCACCCCGGCATCGTTCGAGGCGGTGCCGTCGATTGCGGCCTGGCCGGCACCGTAATGCGGTTTCTACCTCCACTCGCTGCCCTCGCCACCGGAACCGTGTCCTTCGACGGTGACGAACAGGCCCGAACGCGCCCCCTGGACACCATCCTGAGCGCCTTGCGCGCTCTCGGCGCCGACGTCGACGGCGATGCGCTCCCGTTCACGGTGACGGGCACTGGACGCCTACGCGGCGGTACCGTCGACATCGATGCGTCGGGTTCGTCCCAGTTCGTGTCCGGACTGATGCTCTCGGCCGCACGCTTCGACGAGGGCATTACAATTCACCACGTCGGCAAGCCCGTTCCTTCCATGCCGCACATCCAAATGACCGTCGAGATGCTGCGTCATGCAGGCGTCCTCGTCGATACTCCAGCAGACAGCGGCGACGCCGACACCTGGCGAGTGCATCCCGGCCCGGTCGACGCCGTCGATTGGGTGATCGAACCCGATCTGTCCAATGCAACGCCGTTCCTGGCCGCTGCAGCCGTCACCGGTGGAGAAGTCCGGGTACCGAACTGGCCGTCGTCGACGACACAGCCTGGAGACGCAATACGCCACATCTTGGCGACGATGGGCGCCACAGTGGAACTCGACGGGGGCATACTCGTCGTTCGTGGACCGAAGGCCCTGCGCGGAATCGATATCGATCTGCACGACGTGGGTGAACTGACCCCCACCGTCGCCGCACTTGCTGCGCTCGCCGACAGTCCGTCGCACTTGCGCGGAATCGCGCACCTACGCGGTCACGAAACCGATCGCCTGGCAGCCTTGGTCACCGAGATCGGCCGTCTCGGGGGGAACGCCATCGAGACCGACGACGGACTCGACATCACTCCGGCCGCCTTGAACGGCGGCGTCTGGCACGCCTATGCGGATCACCGAATGGCTACTGCCGGTGCAATTGTCGGACTCGCGGTTCCAGGAGTTCACGTCGACGACATCGGTACGACCTCGAAGACCCTGCCCGGATTCGAGCTCCTGTGGGCCGACATGCTCGCAGGTTCGCCGGCCCACGAAGGGTCATCGTCCTGACACGCCGCTACGATGAGTCGGATGTCCGGATCCGTCCGGGCAAGAGTTCGCGACCTCGAACCAAGACGCGGCCCGATCATGCCGATGCCGAGTCCGGCATGGTGGTGTCGGTCGACCGTGGACGCTGGGGCTGTGTGCTCGGCGGTGACCCCGAGCGTCCGGTCGTCACCATGAGAGCTCGTGAACTCGGCCGCACCCCCATAGTCGTCGGCGACGACGTCGACATCGTCGGCGACCTCTCCGGCAAAGTCGATACCCTTGCCAGAATCGTCCGCGTGTCCGAACGCCGTACGGTGTTGCGCCGCACCGCCGACGACACCGATCCGTACGAGCGAGTGGTCGTTGCCAACGCCGAGCAACTTCTCATCGTCGCGGCCCTGGCGGATCCCCCGCCCAGGACAGGTTTCGTCGAGCGTGCATTGGTCGCAGCGTTCGTCGGTGGCCTGAAACCTATTCTCTGCCTTACCAAGAGCGACCTGAAGGATCCGTCGGAATTCACCGCGGCATTCGCCGACCTGGACGTCCCTGTGGTCCTCGCGGGACAGAGCGAGGATCTCACCGAGCTGACCGCGACACTGACCAACACCGTGACCGCCCTGATCGGGCACTCCGGCGTCGGAAAGTCGACTCTCGTCAACAGGCTGGTGCCCGACGCGCACCGAGCCACGGGCGTCGTCTCCGGCGTGGGCAAGGGACGCCACACCTCGACGCAATCAGTGGCGCTACCCCTGCCCGGCGGGGGTTGGGTGGTCGATACGCCGGGAATTCGCTCGTTCGGACTTGCACACATTTCACCGCAAGACGTCGTAGCGGCCTTCTCCGACCTTGCCGACGCCATCGAGAACTGCTCGCGAGGCTGCACGCACCTCGGGCCTCCCGCCGATCCCGAATGCGCGCTCGACCAGCTCACCGGCGACGCGGCGCGCCGGGTTGCTGCGGTGCGGCTCCTGCTCGAGGCAGTGCGAACCAACGACGCCTGGTAGGTGCACAGGCGTCGTCGGCGCGGTCTACTTCCTCTTCTTCTGCTTCGACTCGCGAATGGCGGTGCGAAGGCCGCGACGCTTTCCGGTGGCCGGATCTACAGTCAGCAGCCCACCTGTTGCGCCGGTGAACTTGCGCTCCGACGCCGTTTCGGGCGCATCGTCCGCAGTTGCCTTGAGGTACTTGTTGGGCAACGACAGCTTCGCGATCGTCCGCCACGACAACAGGTACTGCTTGCCGATCGACCCGGTGGTGTACGGCAAGTCGTACTTCTCCGCGAGCTCGAGAACGCGGAACTTGATCTCCCGCAACCGATTACTCGGCAGGTCCGGGAACAGATGATGCTCGATCTGGTAGCAAAGGTTGCCGCTCATGAATTCCATGACCGGTCCGGCCTCGAAGTTGGCGCTACCGAGCATCTGCCGCAGGTACCACTCCCCCTGCGTCTCGCCTTCCATGTCGGACTTCGTGAACTTCTCGGCGCCGTCCGGGAAGTGACCGCAGAAGATCACGGTGTTGGTCCAGACGTTCCTGATCATGTTGGCCGCGATGTTCGCCGTCAGCGTGCTCTTCCATGCGGGACCGGTGATCAGCGGATGAAGGACATAGTCCTTGGCGATCTGCTTGCCGACCTTCTCGAGGACCTCGCGCCGCTTCTGCTCGAACTCGTCGCGCGGCACTCGGCCCTTGGCCACCTTGCCCAGCTCGAGGTGCTGCAGCGCCACGCCGTATTCGAAGAACAGCTGAAGCAGCAGGTTGTACACCGGGTTGCCGAGGTTGAACGGCTTCCAACGCTGGTCACGTGTGACGCGAAGCAGCCCGTAGCCGACATCGTCGTCCATGCCGAGCACGTTCGTGTACTTGTGGTGAATGTAGTTGTGCGTCTGTTTCCAGTGCGCCGACGGACCGGTGTTGTCCCACTCCCACGACGTGGAGTGAATCTCCGGATCGTTCATCCAGTCCCACTGCCCGTGCATCACATTGTGCCCGAGCTCCATGTTCTCGATGATCTTCGCAACACCGAGCATGCCGGTACCGAGCAGCCACGCTGGACGCTTGCGGCTCGCGAACAGTACTGCGCGCCCGCCGATTTCGAGTGATCGCTGCAACCTGATCGTGTTGCGGACGTAGCGAGCGTCACGCTCGCCACGCGAAGCTTCGATGTCACGGCGAATGGCGTCCAGCTCTACGCCGAGCGCCTCGACGTCTGCGTCGGTCAGATGTGCGTATTCCTTGATGTCCGATATCGCCACGGGTTACGGCCCTCCTGGCAGTCGACGGTGATGCACGTCGTGCACGTTCCATCCCTACTGTACCGTAACCTACGGTCGCGTAGGTTACGACTTCTAGGCTGTGAGCGACTTCACTCTGTCCCTCTGCGCCCTCGCCTGGCGCTTGGCTTCCTTCTTCGCGTTACGCAGCGACACCCGCGCCTCCGCGATTGCCGAACGAAGCCCGCGCCGCTTGCCCGTCAACGGATCGATACGGAGAGCATGAACGACCGGCGCGTCCCCTGTACGGAACTTTCGCTCCGAGCTCGTCTCGGGCGCATCGTCACTCGTCGCCCGCAGCCAACTGTCCGGAAGCGACAGCTTGTGGATAGTCCGCAACGCAAGCAGATACTGCTTCCCGAGCGAACCGGTCGTGTACGGAAGGTCGTACTTCTCGCACAGAGCGTGAACCTTCTCGGAGATCTCCTGATAGCGGTTGCTGGGGAGATCCGGGAACATGTGATGCTCGATCTGGTAGCACAAGTTGCCACTCATGAACGCCATGACTTTGCCGGCCTCGAAATTGGCACTGCCCAGCATCTGCCGCAGGTACCACTCGGCGCGGGTCTCGGTTTCGAACTGGCCCATCGTGAACTTCTCGGCGCCGTCCGGGAAGTGTCCGCAGAAGATGACGGCGTACGCCCACAGGTTGCGAACCAGATTGGCGGTCGCATTCGCGGTCAGCGTGCTCTTCCAAGCCGGGCCGGTGAGCGCCGGAAACAGAACGAAGTCCTTGCCGACCTGACGGCCGATCTTGCGCACGAAAGCCCGGTTGGACGGCGAATCCCAAAAACGCTTCTGCTGTTCCCCGTCCAACTCTTTCTGGGAATCGAGGTCGTGGAGTGCGATGCCCCACTCGAACGTGGCGGCCAGCAACACATTGGCGAGCGGCTGAATGAGATTGATCGGCTTCCATGGCTCGTCGCGCGTCATTCGCAGGATGCCGAAACCGATGTCGTCGTCCATGCCGACGATGTTTGTGTAGGTGTGATGCGAATAGTTGTGGGCGCGCTTCCACTGTTCGGACGGCCCGGTCTGATCCCACTCCCAGGACACCGAGTGGATTTCCGGGTCGTTCATCCAGTCCCACTGCCCGTGCATCACATTGTGCCCGAGCTCCATGTTCTCGATGATCTTCGCAACACTCAACAGAGCCGTACCTGCGAGCCACGCCGGCCGGTACTTGCTGCCCAGCAACACGATTCGCCCACCGAGCTCGAGACACCTTTGCAGCCTGATGGTCCGCCTGATGTACGCGGCATCCTTCTCGCCGCGCGAGTCCTCGATGTCGCGGCGGACCGCATCTAGTTCACGACCGAAGGCTTCCATGTCCTCTTCGGTCAAGTGAGCGAATTCCTTGATGTCCGTGATGGCCATCGTGGTCCTCCGAAAGTCATGGGCGCCAGCCCGACGTACTTATTCGCGACAATCCGCCATTGCCAAGGGTAACCGAACTTTCATAGAAGTTCGTGTGTGTCCACTCCGTGCGCGAACCGCGGTTCGATCCGCTCCAGTCCGAGCAGTTATACCCGCCCCGGGCCGCTACAACTCCAGAGTGCAATCGCCGGCCGCGGCCGATATGCACGTCTGAATACGATCGCCTTCGCCGTGTTCCTTGCCGGATCGTAGATCGATAACATGCCCCGCAGTCAGCGGTACTACACATGTCTGGCAAATTCCCATTCGACATCCGAAGGGCATCTGGACGCCGAGGTTTTCACCCGCTTCCAGCAGGCTGGTGGCGCCGTCCACGTCCACCGACCGATCCGATTTCGAGAACGTCACCTTTCCGCCCTTACCGGACGTATCCGCGCGAGCGATCTCGAATCGTTCGAGGTGCAATTTGTCGTCGATGCCCTCGTGCTTCCATACCCGTTCGATCTCCTCGAGCAGTGCAGACGGGCCGCAGGCCCACGTCTCTCGCTCTCGCCAATCGGGATAGAACTTGTCGAGTGACGCCAAGGCGAACTTGCCGTCCGATCGAGTCAACTGAACATGGGACGTGAACTGTGGATGCCCTTCGGCGATGGCGGTCAGTTCGTCGCCGAACATGAGTTCGTCCTCGGTCGGAGCCGAGTGGATGTGCACCGTATCGGGCATGTCGCCGTGCCGATCCAGCGTGCGCAACATCGAGATGATGGGAGTGATTCCGCTGCCCGCGGTGATGAAGAGAATTTTCTCCGGCGGCGGCGTGGGAAGCGCGAAGTTACCCTTCGGCGCAGCAAGCCGGACGATAGTGCCCTGGGGAACTCCGCCGACCAGGTGGCTGGACAGGAAACCCTCCGGCATCGCCTTGACGGTGATGGAGATCAGCTTCTCGTCCCAGTTCGGTGCCGACGTCAGGGAGTAGGAACGCCAGTGCCAGCGGCCACCGAGATGCAGACCGATTCCGATGTACTGACCCGGCTGGTAGTCGAAGTTGAAACCCCACCCCGGCTGTATCACCAGGGTCACCGCGGTCGCGGTCTCCTTCTTCACGTCGACAACGCGGCCTCGCAACTCGCGCGCTGACCACAGAGGATTGGCTAGATGCAGATAGTCGTCGGGAAGTAGCGGCGTGGTGATTCTGGTGATCGCACCACGCAACATGTTCAGCCTGGGACGCTTGGGCGCGGATACGTTCGCGGCCGGGGCCTCCAACCACCTCTTGAGATCCATCGGAAAGTTCATACCCCTCGCTCGAGACACACCGACATTCGACTCGTCGGACCTCCTGCAATCAGGCCCGAACTCAAGGTTACGCTACCGTAGGTTACCGGGTGGTTCGACGGACTACAAGAACTCGAGCAGGAACGGTAGTTCCTGCGTGGCGTACCACGCAAGACTGTGATCCTCCGCGTCCCCCAGCACGAACTCTGCGTCGGGATCGCCCATATCCGCCGCGTCGACCACCGCGACGGCCTTCTCGACCGCCGATTCCGCACCCTCGAGATCGACGTGCACGGACGCGACCTCGCTCATGAGCAACGGATTTTTCAGCCGCACCACGGCATCGTCGAGATCGGGCCGCAGTGTCGGATCCTCGACGTCGGCCGCGATCACCGCACGGCGGAACACGACAGCTCCGTCGACGACCCCGTCCTGCTCGTCCTCCAGCCCCGCGGCCACCAGCCGCAGCGAGGCTCTGGACGCCTCGTTCATCGCGACCTCTGCGAGTTCCTCGTCGTCTCCCGACGAGTAGGACTCGCGCAGAGTGGGCGTGACGGCGAAAGCTGTTCGGCTGACCGGGTGAAATTCACCATCGGCAACCAACGTCCGCAACATGGCGACCGTCGCCGGAACATACACCCTCACTGGTACCTCATACTCTCGAATCATTGCTGGCGTCGACGAGCTCCTCGAGTGCCTCGAACAACAAGGCAGTGATGACGTCGACATCAGGCATCGCACCGCGATCGGCGTTGAGACCGAAGCACACGAAACCGTCGTAGGACGTCAGACCGATGCTGAGAGCCTGATTCTCGAAGAGCGGCGACACGGGAAACATCTCCAACATACGTGCGCCGCCGACATACAGCGGAAACTGCGGGCCGGGCGCGTTGGTGATTATCAGGTTGAACAATCGTTGCGAGAGCCTGCTCCCGGCCCGCGCACCCATCGCATGCAGGCTCGCAGGCGCGAAACCCGAAATCCGCATCAGAGTGTGTGCGGTGACACCCGGAGACTGTTTCGCGTGCGCCTCGGTTGCATGGGCGATGTGCGACAACCGCACCACCGCATTGAGCTCCCCGACGGGCAAGTCGATGAGGAACGACGAGACTTCGCTTGCCTGCGAACCATCCGTGTCCTGTTCCGCGCCGGTCTCGTGGTCTCCCGTGATCCTGTCGGTGTACTCGTCGTACCCGGCCCGCTGGTCGGACACGTACACCGACATGGGCACCATCGCGCGAACCGTCGACGACGCGGTCACCGGCTCGCCTCGCGACAACAACCAGTTCCTGAGGGCACCGGTCACCACGGCGAGAACCACGTCGTTGATCGAGCACTCGAATCGGGTGTGGATCTTGCGGTAGTCGGCCAGTTCGGTCTTGGCTACGGCGAAGCGTCGATTTCTCGAAATCGGCGCGTTCAATGGGCTCGCCGGTGCCACCTGCGCGGCTGTGCGCACCGCGGAGAGCACCTTGCCCGCCGCGCCGAGTGCGCCCCCGGCTATGCCCGCAGCGCCCTTCGCGGCCCCGCGCAGAACCTCGAGCCCCTCGCTCGGAGACGCGATCAATTCCGTGATCGCGTCGAACACGAGAGCCGATTCCTTCGGCTCGCGCGCGGGCATCCAGAGTTCCTCGGCCATCGCCGGCGGGCTCTTGCTTGCGTCGAGGATCACCTGACCGATCTCCAACGACTTCTCGCCGTCGACGAGTGCAGAATGCGATTTGGTGAAGATCGCGAATCGATTCTTGCTCAGGCCCTCGACGAGATACATCTCCCACAGCGGACGGGTTCGATCCAACGGCCTCGACGTGAGGCGAGCGACGAGGTCGTGGAGTTGCTCGTCCGAGCCTGGCTTCGGGAGGGCAGATCTCCTGATGTGGTACGTGATGTCGAAGTCCGAGTCGTCGACCCACACTGGACGCGCGAGCCCGAACGCCAGTTCGCGAACCTTCTGGCGGTATCGCGGAACCAGTACGAGTCGTTGCTCGACGAGCGACAGCAGACTTTCGTAGCTGAAGCCATTGCGGGGAGTACGGAAGACCGCCAAGGATCCGAGATGCATCGGCGTACTGCTGGCCTCGAGAAAGTAGAACGACGCATCCTGCGTTGTCAGCCTGTTCGCCATCGCGTGTACCGGTTCCCCGCTCTTCCTAGCCACACCTGTTCGAAGTGCCTCGGCCCGAGACCACCCGTCGTCCCTTCGAACCTAGACGAACCGAAACGCTACAGCCATTCGAGGTGGATCCGATGGAACCGCGCGACGCTCGGCACCGTCTTATTTCCAAAGAGGCTCGGTCTGCGCGCCGAGACCCAAGCACGAGATCGAGGAGGAACGGGTGGATACGGGCAACGAACCGGTTCGACACGCCTTCCTCGCACGCGCGCCGTCCTTCGAACCGCCGATCGACAGCGACTGTGCCCACCGAGCACGTGCGTGCGGACCGGCGAATCGGTCCACACCGCCCGGAGGACTCGACCGTCGCAGTAGACCCTTTCCGCGAAGCGTCGGACTTCATCCCGGCTCTGACACCCACACGCTCGACTCCCACACGCCCCACAACCACCCGGACACGAGCCGGCACCGACCGACGGGAGGCAACGGCGACTCGTCGGAGCAGTTCCCCTTGGCCGACGCTCGACGAGGCGCGGAACAGGCCTTCCGACTTCTACTGGAAGTGCTCGACCGTCGTCGACCGGCCGAGCACATGGACAAGCTGTTCACCCCCGGCGTCGTCGAGTCGGTCAAGACCATCGTCCGCACGCGGCCGCCGGGGCTACGACTCGGCACAGCGTCGCTTCGGCAAGTGCATGTGAGCAGAGCAGCACCCAACGCGGCCGAGGTGTTCGCCACCTACAACCGTGGCCAACGGGTGTTCGCCGTGGCCGCCCGTCTCGAACTACGAACGGCCGCTCGACAAACGGCCGCCAGACGAACGACCTGGACGGTCACGTCCCTGCGGGTGGTGTGAGTAGCGCTAGCGCCTTTTCTTCGACCGTGACGACTTGGGGGTCTTGGTCTGGGCGCGAGCAGCTTCACGGCGTTCCCTGCGTGTCCCTTGCTGGCCCGCGTCGTTCCCGGTCGATGGACGACCACCGCTGCGCCGTACCGCGGTGCCGCCGTCCTCGTCCGGCCCCGAGAACGTCAGACGCTCCTCGGTCCGCTCGTCCAACCCCTTGGCTCGGAGTGCACTCGGCACAGGGGCCGGTGCCTCCTGCTTCGGCACAGGCTTCTGTACCGGCTGAGGTGCGGAAGGCTGGGTTGCTGCAGGCTGGGCTGCGGCAGGCTGGGCTGACCGTGTCCCCACGGGGGAAGCGAGCCCGGGTGCAACTGCGAGACCCGCTCCCGCTGCTGGCCCGGTAGGAGCGGGGGTTGCCTCTACCTGCAGGTTGAAGAGGAATCCGACGGACTCTTCTTTCAGTCCCTCCAACATGCCCTGGAACATGTCGTACCCTTCACGCTGGTACTCCACCAGAGGGTCGCGCTGCGCCATCGCGCGCAAGCCGATTCCCTCCTTCAGGTAGTCCATCTCGTACAGGTGCTCGCGCCACTTGCGATCGAGGACCGAGAGCAACACACGGCGTTCGAGCTCGCGCATGCCGTTGTCACCCGCTACTTCCTCGATGTCCTTCTCGCGCTTGGCATATGCGGCGCGAGCATCGGACAGCAGTGCTTCGAGGAGTTCCTCACGACTGAGATCACTCTTCTCGCCGAACTCGTTCTCGTGCGAGAGTTCCTTGTGGTCGAGACCTACCGGGTAGAGCGTCTTCAGCGCGGTCCACAACTGCTCGAGATCCCAATCCTCGACGTAGCCCTCAGCGGTGGCGCCGTTGACATAGGCGGTGATCACATCGGTGATCATGCCCTCGACCTGGCCCTCCATATCGGCCCCTTCGAGGATGCGACGACGCTCCTCGTAGATGACCGTGCGCTGCTGATTCATCACCTCGTCGTACTTGAGGACGTTCTTACGAATCTCGAAGTTCTGCTGCTCGACCTGCGTCTGCGCGCTCTTGATCGCCTTGGACACCATCTTGGCTTCGATGGGCACGTCGTCGGGCAGATTGAGCCGCGTCATGATCGACTCCAGCGCGCCACCGTTGAATCGACGCATCAGCTCGTCGCCCAGCGACAGGTAGAAACGAGACTCGCCCGGATCACCCTGACGACCGGAACGACCTCGGAGCTGGTTGTCGATACGCCGTGAGTCGTGTCGCTCCGTGCCGAGCACGTACAACCCGCCCGCGTCTCGCACCGTCTCGGCATCGGCCTTGACTTGCGACTTCACTGTCTCGAGTGTCGACTCCCAGGCGGCCTGATATTCCTCGGGAGCCTCGACCGGGTCGAGGCCCTTCTTCCGAAGCTGGAGGTCGGTGAGGATATCGGGATTACCACCGAGCACGACGTCGGTACCGCGGCCGGCCATGTTGGTCGCGACCGTCACGGCACCGAGACGACCCGCCTCGGCGACGATCGTCGCCTCCTGCTCGTGGAACTTCGCATTCAGCACGCTGTGCACGACACCGCGCTTGGTGAACTGCTTGGACAGGTACTCCGAACGCTCGACGCTGGTGGTACCGATCAGGACCGGCTGGCCCTTGCCGTGCCGCTCCACGACGTCGTCGACGACGGCATCGAACTTGGCTTCCTCGGTCTTGTAGATGAGGTCACCGTTGTCGACCCGCACCATCGGCCGATTGGTCGGGATCGGGATGACACCCAATCCGTAGATCTGGTGAAGTTCGGCAGCCTCGGTCTGAGCCGTACCGGTCATCCCGGACAGCTTGTCGTAGAGCCGGAAGTAGTTCTGCAGCGTGATCGTCGCCAGCGTCTGGTTCTCGGCTTTGATCTCGACCTTTTCCTTGGCCTCGATCGCCTGATGCATGCCCTCGTTGTAGCGACGACCGACGAGGATGCGTCCGGTGAACTCATCGACGATGATGACCTCACCGTCGCGAACGATGTAGTCCTTGTCCTTCGTGTACAGCTCTTTCGCCTTGATGGCGTTGTTGAGGTAATTGACCAACGGTGAATTCGCGGCCTCGTACAGGTTGTCGATGCCCAGTTGGTCCTCGACGAACTCGACGCCGGCTTCGTGGACGCCGACGGTTCGCTTCCGGATGTCCACCTCGTAGTGAACGTCGTTCTTCAGCATCGGCACGATGCGGGCGAACTCTCCGTACCACTTGGACGACGCGTCGGCCGGCCCGGAAATGATGAGTGGAGTACGGGCTTCGTCGATGAGGATCGAGTCGACCTCGTCGACGACAGCGAAATTGTGGCCACGCTGAACGAGATCGTCCAGCGAGTGCGTCATGTTGTCACGGAGGTAGTCGAAACCGAACTCGTTGTTGGTTCCGTATGTGATGTCGGCCGAGTACGCGGTGCGTCGCTCGGCGGGCGTCAATCCGGCGAGGATCACATCGACCTCGAGCCCGAGGAACCGGTGCACGCGTCCCATCCACTCGGAGTCGCGCTTGGCCAGATAGTCGTTGACCGTGACCACGTGCACACCGCCGCCGGACAGGGCGTTGAGGTAGGCGGGCAACACACAGGTGAGAGTCTTGCCCTCACCTGTCTTCATCTCGGCGATATTGCCGAAGTGCAGTGCTGCTCCACCCATGACCTGCACGTCGAAGTGCCGCTGCGAAAGAACCCGCCACGACGCCTCTCGCGCAACCGCGAAGGCCTCTGGCAGGAGATCGTCGAGCGACTCGCCTTTCGAGAAGCGCTCTTTGAACTCTGTGGTCTTGGCTCGGAGCGCGTCGTCGGACAAGCCCTCGACGTCCGGAGACAGGGTGGACACATGGTCAGCGATGTTCTTGAGTCGCTTGACCATGCGACCTTCACCAACACGGAGCAGCTTGGAAAACGACAGCGAAGGCACGGGCTTTTTCGTCCTCGATCCTCGGTTTACGGAAAACAGGTCACAGTTGACTTTCACAGCAGGTCGCCGGGCAACGCCTGACGCCGATGGCGCCAGGAGCCGACCCGACGCGTCCATGGTAGGCGTTGCTGCCCGACGCGTAGTAAGCCCACCACGTCACTGGCGGGTTGCATCGCAGGCTCCACTGCCACGAAGGCGGGCCCGACCTGGTGTTTTCCAAGTCGGGCCCGCTTCGATGTGGGGTGCCGGTCTGTGGCCGACGGAACGTTCGACGACTGTCAGGTCAGTCTGATCAGTCCGTAGTCGAACGCGTGCCGCCGGTACACGACCGACGGTCGGTCACTGGCAGCGTCGTGGAAGAGGAAGAAATCGTGGCCGACGAGCTCCATCTCGTACAAGGCATCGTCGACGCTCATCGGCGCTCCGGAGTGGACCTTGGTACGGACGATCTGGCCGGGGCCCTTCGGTTCGTCTTCGAACGCGTCGAGCTTCGTGTCGGGATCGAGCGCAAGACTGTCGTCCTCGGCAAGTTCTGCGGTTGCCTCAGCGACGGACACCGGCGTCTTTTCGCCGTAGTGGACTTTGCGCCTGTCTTTGGTTCGCCGCAGCCTGCTCTCCAACTTGGAGGTCACGGACTCGAGCGCCGCGTAGAAGCTGTCGGCAGTGGCCTCGGCGCGAACCACCGGGCCTTTGCCTTTGGCCGTGATCTCGACGCGCTGACATGCCTTGGCTTGTCGGCGATTTCGTTCATGCTGGAGTTCGACGTCGAACAGGTAGATGGAAGGGTCGAATCGTTCGAGCCTGGCGAGTTTCTCGGATACGTATACCCGGAAATGGTCTGGGATCTCGACATTGCGGCCTTTGACCACTACGTCGGCGTGGGTCTCGCTGGACTCGTCCGAGGGTTTGTCGTCGAAGAAAACCGAAGCTTGTGAAGGGGTCGTCACGCGTACCTCCCGAGATATCGGCCACGCCGCCGGTGCGACGTGGCAAGTGCTCATGCCAGGTGGGGAACCAACCGGCATCACGTTCAGCCGCATCACCTCCACGTACGAGAAGTCGCACCGCGGCAGTCACATCCTTACTGCACCGGTCGTATTCGCGACGTTAGTCTGTCATCCGCTCGTCTGCCACTGTTCACACCGAATTGGCAGCATTGCGCGTCGCGGATCCCTCGGTCACACCGCGGCGATCACCACGACACCGTCCACTCGAATCCCGAATTCGGCGAGCACACAGACAGATTCGCTTGCAGTAGCGCCAGTGGTCAACACGTCGTCCACAAGCAGAACCGTGGGATCCGACACGGCCGACACCGCGCCGACATTCTCGCGGGGCGGCCACCGGCGACGGGAAGGGCCCCGGAACTCGATGTGCCCGGCGACGTTTTCTGCGCGCGCCGCCGCCCCGAGCCCGACGGAATCACGCACTCCCCTACCCATCCGCAGCACCGACGGTACCGACACGGTTTCCGGCCACAGCGACTCGGCGGCGGCCGACGCGAATCGTCGAACCGGATCGCCCCCGCGGCTTCGAGCCGCACGGTCTCGGGTGGGCGCAGGCACCAGCACGAGCCGCCCGAGTTCCGGTGGATCGATGTGCCCGAGAACGCGCAAAGTGCGGATCGCGCCGGCAAGTGCGACACCGAGCGGGCGCGCCAGGTCATGGCGATTGCGCTCCTTGAGCGCGAGGACCGCACCTCGACGCGGCCCCGAGTACGGCCCGAGGGCCCAGCAGGGGACCCCTGGATCCACCCGCGGACGCAGCGACGTCGGGTCACGGCCGAGTTCGTCGTCGCAGCGGGCACACCACGACGTGCCCGGAACGTCGCAGCCGCCGCACTCCCGCGGCAACGCGAGGTCCAATATCCCCGCCAGCAGACCAGCCATGGTCAGGAAGTATCGATCACAGGTCCGACACGAACACCAGGGACGTCTCAGCCCGGCAGCACCGGCGTCGCTTTCACCCCGGCCAGCCCCGATACCTCGCGCCAGTAGCGATCGCCGGCGGGATCGTTGTTGTTCAGTTGGAATACCGCGCGCGAGTCGGCGACGAACTCCGTGGTGGTAGACGCATCGACCGACAGCACTGGCGCCGTCAGGTTGCGACTGGGCAGTGCGTCGAGACGAGAACCGTCGGTGGTGACCTGAACGACCGGAACGTCCGTGGCGATGCGAACCACGACGACCGCGTCTCCTGTGCTCCAGTCGAGCGCCAGGGCGTCGCTACCCAATCCGTTCGCGACGGCTTTCGGGGCGACCAGCGAGTACGTACCGTTGGATTGGCGTACCACTGTGGCGACATACACAAGCCCGTCGACGATCATCGCTGCTCGGACCCCGTCGCGAGATAGCCGAAGATCGGTGATGCGGGAACCGAGAGCAGTGACGGCGCCTGCATCCACGGGCAGCACCGAGACCTGACCGTTGGCAGGATCACGGGACGCGCGAATTACGTTGGTACCGTCGATGACTGCCCACGCCGCATTGTCGTCGACACCCCACGTGGGTCTCGTGATGGACTGACCCTCCGCGACCGGGAATGCCCCGCTGTCGTATCCGCCGATCATCAGCGTCGACGACGGTTCCGGCGCGGGTCGGCCGGTGTCCGCTACGCCCGCGACGAGCGTTCCGTCGGTGGACAACGCCGCGCTTCGAAGATTCCGAACGGTCCCGAAGTAGCCCGGCACCGGTGTCGTGCCGCTCTCCTCCACGGACACAAGTCGACCGTCGACCAAGGCGTGCAGGCCGACGTCTGTTTCCGGCGACGCCAGCGGATCGAGCGCCCCGACATCCGCCGTAGTCCACCCATCCGGTTTGTCGGTATCGATCGGTTGCCCATCCGCAAGCAGCACGTAAGGCCCGGAAATGTCCGCCGAGGCGAGCGTCCACACGACCTGCGCAGCAAGAAGTTCGCGATTCTTGGCGTCGACCGCCTGCAGACCGCCGAAATCGATCTTCACGCCACCGGCTCCGATTCCGACCTGAGTGGTTCGCCCGTCGGCCTTGGTGATCGGCCCTCTGATACCGACATCCCTCGACAGTTCGTTCGACACCGCAGGTGCGAGCGTCGGCTTGGGGCCGTCGATCAGCAGCTGCACGAGCTGATTGGCCATCTGGTCGGCGCCGCCGCTCACCCACCGAACATCGGGAACCAGCGCAGCACCGAGCGGATCGACGAAGAACAGCGACTTGCGTTGGTAGGCGCTGAAGAACTGAGATCGATCGACCACCACGCCAGGCGGCAATTCGTCGATCCTCCACTCCCCGTCGACCTGGACCATTCGAATGTTGGAGTCGACCGTGCCGGCACCCGCCTGGTAGTCGCCACCGGGGGCCAGCAGACCGACGGTGTTCGAGCGCAGCGTGAACTGCGCCTCGGTGTCGGTTCGCGGACCGGTCAGCAAATCGATCTTGTCGGCAATGACAGTCTTCGCTCCGTCATCCCATGAACCCGACGCGGCACTGGTCAGAAACTGACGGGCAGCTTGATGACGATTGGCCGAACTCGCACTGGCCGTGACGAAGTCACGGAGAAGCAGGTCCGGCTCGCGTCCGGCCGCAGGAGGAGGTGGAGTCGTCGATGCCGCCCCTGCAGTGAGCGAACCGATCGCCTGCGGACTGGACGACTCAGGAAGGCTGGCACACCCGGTCACCAGCGCAATGACGAGTAGAACACCGATCGAGAAGACACGGCGCCGAGTCATCACTGGTCACCCCCGTCGGGCACGTGAACCTTGGCGGAATCGATCGCCTCGGCAGTAGACGACTCGGAGTGAGGCGAGGCACTCGGAGACACGACCGCTGCCGAGCCGTCGCTCCGCTCCGACGAGGCTGGCAGCGGCTGACCCTGCGTATACCGTCTAGTGCTCGGTTTCAGCGGCAACGGGCTGCCGATCACCTTGTGGCCGCGCACCAGAGGCAACGTCAGACGGAAGCATGCGCCTTCCCCTACCGCACCCCACGCCTCCAATTTACCGTCGTGCAGACGCGCATCTTCGACGCTGATGGCAAGACCGAGGCCGGTACCGCCCGATCTGCGCACCCTCGACGGGTCCGAACGCCAGAAACGATTGAACACAAGCTTCTCTTCACCTGGCCGAAGGCCGATGCCCTGGTCGCGGACGACGAATGCGGCCGCATCCGCGTTGGCACGAAGCCTGAGTAGCACGGGTCGTCCTTCGCCGTGATCGAGGGCATTCGCCAGAAGATTCCGGAGAATCCGCTCGACCCGTCGCGGGTCGACCTCGGCGACGACCGCGTGATCCGGCATGTCGACGATCACTTCCGTCGCACTCTCCCGCGCAAGATGTCGAACCGTCGACACTGCGGCCCGCGCGCACATTCTCAGGTCGAGCTGTTCCGCGGCCAGCTCAGCGACGCCGGCATCGTGCCGACTGATCTCCAGGAGATCGCCCAGAAGCGTCTCGAACCTGTCGAGCTCGTTGACCAACAGCTCGGAGGACCGTTTCAGCGCCGGGTCGAGATCAGCACTGCCGTCGTGAATGAGGTCCGCAGCCATCCGCACCGTCGTCAACGGTGTTCGAAGCTCGTGGCTGACGTCAGAGGTGAACCTGCGCTGCAGACTGCCGAATTCCTCCAGTTGCGTGATCTGTTTCGACAGACTCTCGGCCATCTCGTTGAACGACATGGCCAACCTCGCCATGTCGTCCTCGCCTCGGACGGGCATCCGTTCTTTCAGCCGCCCGTCCGCGAACCGCACCGCGATGCGCGATGCCGAACGGATCGGCAGAACGACCTGGCGTGCCACGAGCATCGAGATGGCGGCCAACAGGACCAGCAACACCGCGGCGCCGATCAACAGGGTTCCGCGCACCAGCGACAACGTTCGTTCCTCGCTGCCGAGTGGAAACACGAGGTACAACTCCAGATCGGCGACATCCGAGGCCGTCGGAGTTCCGAAAATGATCGCAGGGCCGGTGTAGTCACCCTGCTCAGCATCGGTCACCGTGGCGTATTGCCAGCTGATCAAGCCTTCTTGCACGAAATTTCGAAGACTGTCGGGGATCTGACCCGCCGGGCCGATCGACGAGTCGGCCCGAACGTTGTCTCCCTTCACGATCAGCACCGGGTCGAACGTACCTGCCGAACCAGAAGTCTGACCGGCGTCGACATCGCGGCTGGTCAGCTGCGCGCGCGCACGTTCGAGCCTCGCGTTGAGGCCGGTCGTCTCCTCGGCCCCTGCCAGCGCGCCTTCGACGGTGGTCCGCGAGCGTTCGAGCTCTTCCGTGGCCGCGGTGATCTTGGCCTCGAGCAACCGGTCGGTGATCTGACCGGTCAGCACGGCTCCGAGAATTATGATGACGACCAGCGAAAGCGTCAGTGTCGACACGACGACTCTGAGCTGTAGAGATCTACGCCAGGCGTGGCCTACGGAAGTACCGAGGGCCCTGAACCAGCGCAGGAGCGGCGTGAACGTTCCATTGATTCGACGCCGCGATCGGTTGAACCAGATCACGGTGGTCCGGCCTTGTAGCCGACCCCCCTCACGGTCAACACCACCTCGGGATTCTCCGGGTCTTTCTCCACCTTCGCGCGAAGCCTCTGTACGTGAACGTTCACCAGTCGCGTGTCGGCGGCATGGCGGTAGCCCCACACCTGCTCGAGCAACACCTCGCGGGTGAACACCTGACGAGGCTTGCGCGCAAGTGCGACAAGGAGATCGAATTCCAAGGGCGTCAAGGACACCAACTCGTCGCCGCGACTGACCTTGTGAGCCGGCACATCGATGATGATATCGGCTATCGACAGCAGTTCGGCAGGCTCGTCCTCGGTACGACGCAGACGGGCGCGCACGCGGGCGACGAGTTCCTTCGGCTTGAACGGTTTCATGATGTAGTCGTCGGCACCGGACTCGAGACCGAGGACCACGTCGACGGTGTCGGTCTTCGCCGTCAACATGACGATCGGTACGCCGGAATCCGCGCGTAGTACGCGACACACATCGATACCGTTCATACCGGGGAGCATGAGGTCGAGCAGAACGAGATCGGGTCGGTTCTCGCGGACTGCGGCCAGAGCCTGCGTACCGTCTCCGACCACGAACGGTTCGAAACCCTCGCCGCGAAGGACGATGGTCAACATTTCGGCTAGAGCCGAATCGTCGTCGACTACAAGAATCCGAGGCTTCATGGTTCTATGTTGTCACTTTCCCGGCGTCAGGTGGCTGATTGAACACGTCGGCGGCGAGTCGATCCGGATCCACGTCCGCCTGAACGATGCGCCACGGCGAAACCCAGTTCGCTGACGCGAGTTGTCCGTACACAGCCGAGGTCCGGCTCTGCAGGGAGCCGTCGCGTTCGTAGACATCCCGTATTCGGGATGTATCGGCGACCTCACGCGAGGCCGCGCGCTCGGCGGCAAGCTCCACTGGCACGTCGAGCAGAATCTGCACATCGGGAACCGGCACGCCGAACCTGTCGAATTCGAGAGCCTTGATCCACTCGACCGCCTCGCCGTCGGCGGACTGCTCCAGGCGCGCGGCAGTGTAGGCCGCGTTCGAGGCCACATAGCGATCCAGAAGCACAATATCGTTGCGCGAGAGCATCTTTCGAATATCCCGGGCCGCATCCCTACGGTCGAGCGCGAACAGTAACGCCATCGCATGCACACTGCCCGCGGTGTCTCCGTGCTCCCCGCGCAACGCCTCGGCGGCCAGGTCCGCATGGACCGACTGGTCGTACCTCGGAAATCCGACGCGTACCACCTCGATGTCGTCGCGTTCCCACGCCGAGACGAGCCGACGGGCGAGCGTGTTCTTGCCCGCGCCGTCGACCCCCTCGATGACTATCAGAGTGCCCACTGCGGCTGCCTGCGCCGGATCAGTAGCGGTAGTGCTCGGGCTTGTACGGGCCCTCGACGTCGACACCGATGTACTCGGCCTGCTGCTTGGTGAGCTTGGTGATGGTTCCACCGAGGGCCTCGACGTGAATGCGCGCGACCTTCTCGTCGAGGTGCTTCGGAAGTCGGTACACCTCGTTGTCGTACTCGTCCGGCTTGGTCCACAGTTCGATCTGCGCGATGACCTGGTTGGAGAAGCTGTTGCTCATGACGAACGACGGATGCCCGGTGGCGTTGCCCAGGTTGAGGAGACGGCCTTCCGACAGCACGATGATCGAGTGACCGTCGGGGAATTGGAATTCGTCGACCTGGGGCTTGATGTTGATTCGCGTGACGTCCTTGGCCTTCTCCAGTCCGGCCATGTCGATCTCGTTGTCGAAGTGACCGATGTTGCCGAGGATCGCCTGGTGCTTCATCCGCTTCATGTGATCGAAGGTGATGATTCCGAGGTTGCCGGTGGAGGTGATGACGATGTCGGCCTTGTCGATGTACTCCTCGACGGTCCGTACGTCGAAGCCGTCCATGAGCGCCTGCAGCGCGTTGATCGGATCCGCCTCGGTGACCGTGACGCGTGCGCCCTGACCCTTCAGTGCCTCGGCGCACCCCTTGCCGACGTCACCGTATCCACAGACGAGAACAGCCTTGCCGCCGATCAACACGTCGGTGCCGCGGTTGATGCCGTCGATCAGCGAATGCCGAGTGCCGTACTTGTTGTCGAACTTGCTCTTGGTGACCGAATCGTTGACGTTGATGGCCGGGAACGTGAGTTCACCTGCTGCAGCGAATTGGTACAGACGCAGGACACCGGTCGTGGTCTCCTCGGTGACGCCCTTGACCGACGCGGCGATCTCGGTCCACTTGGACTTCGACTCCTCCAGCGAGCGACGTAGCAGGCCGAGGAACACCTTGTACTCGTCCGAGTCGTGATCGTCGTCGGTCGGCGGTACGACGCCTGCCTTCTCGAACTGCGCGCCGCGCAATACCAGCATCGTGGCGTCGCCACCGTCGTCGAGGATCATGTTCGTCGGCTGATCTGGCCACGTGAGCATCTGCTCGGCCGCCCACCAGTACTCCTCGAGGGTTTCACCCTTCCACGCGAAGACCGGTACGCCCTTGGGCTCGTCCTCGGTTCCGTGCGGGCCGACGACGACTGCCGCAGCCGCATGATCCTGGGTGGAGAAAATGTTGCACGACGCCCATCGGACCTCGGCGCCGAGCGCAACGAGGGTCTCGATGAGGACAGCGGTCTGAACTGTCATGTGAAGCGAACCGGAGACGCGAGCACCCTTGAGAGGCAGGACTTCTGCGTATTCACGACGAAGTGCGATCAGCCCCGGCATCTCGTGCTCGGCGAGGCGAATCTCCTTACGACCGAACTCTGCGAGCGACAGATCTGCGACCTTGAAGTCGATTCCACCCCGATTGTCTGCGGTGAGTGCCGATCCTGTTGCCGAACGATCGTCCGGCGATACTGAGGTCGTCATCTTGCCTCTCCTGTTGTGCGTCCAATTCCTGCACCAGGCTATCGGGTCGCTACGGATCAGCTCCGGGCTACCTGTCCGCGCGCTCGAATTCTCGTCTCGCGCTCCCGGATGATGTCCGAGAGGTCCCGTGTGCAGGACCGTACTTCGCGAGGACGTGTCGACGCCGCCGAGGCAAGATGTTGGCACGGGAAATGTCGCCGTCGTAGTGCGCAAGAACTCGGTGGTCCATCACGCGTCGCCACAGCAGAGGAACGGCAGCAACCAACACCATCGACGCGTACCCCGCCGGAAGCTGCGGTGCTTCGTCGCAGCTGCGGAGCGTCTGATAGCGCTTGCCTGGGTTGGCATGGTGATCGCTGTGCCGCTGCAGATGATAGAGAAATATGTTGGTGCACAACCTGTCGCTGTTCCAGCTGTGTCGCGGGGAGCATTTCACGAAGCGCCCGCGCTCGTTTTTCTCACGGAGCAATCCATAGTGCTCGATGTAGTTGACCGTCTCGAGCAACAGGACGCCCACGATTGCTTGCAGGACCAAGTAGGGCAGAATCGCGGGGCCGAACACCAGCGCCAAGCTGCCGAACAGCAGCGCACTCATCGCCCAGGCATGCAACAGATTATTGCGGATGCTCCACCACCGGACGCCGCGGCGGTCGAGCCGTTGAATCTCCAGCCCCCATGCCGACCGAAGTCCGCCGAACACACTCCGAGGTAGGAACATCCACAGGTTTTCGCCTATCCGAGCACTGGCAGGGTCGTCCGGCGTTGCCACACGAACGTGGTGTCCCCTGTTGTGCTCGACGAAGAAGTGCCCGTACATGGTCTGCGTCAACGCGATCTTCGCCAGCCAGCGCTCGTGTTCCTCGATTCGATGCCCGAGCTCGTGGGCAGCATTGATTCCGGTTCCTGCCACCAGACCGATCGTGACAGCGAGGCCGATCTTGTCGACCACGGTCAAACCGCCGAACGCCCACATCCAACATGCAACCAGCAGGGTCACGAACTGCACGGGAAGGAAAAGATACGTGCACCACCGGTAGAAACGATCTTCCTGCATTTCTTCGACGTCCGCGTCGGACGGGTTGTCCCCGTCTTCGCCTGCCAGCAGGTCGATGAGCGGAATGACCATGAAGAAGACCATGACGCCGCTCCACCAGAAAATCGGCATTCCCGTCCACATGACCAGCTGCGAGGGAAGCAGCGCGGATGCCGGCGCCAACAAACCGAGAAGCCACAGCGGCCGCTTGCCGGATCGCTTCCGTCCCCGCACACGGGTCGAACCGATCGTAGGTTGCACGGCGGCCGCGTCCCCCGACACGCCACCACCGGAGTGCTTGTCCGCCGCTGCGGACACGCGTCCGGCGCATTTCATCGAAAACCATCCCCTTAAAAGAACTCGAGGTTTGTTCTCGAAGAGTACAACAGGCCCCCGTCGAGCAACAGCGCTACGAATCGGGGCGCTACTCGCGGGTAGTCGATTTATCCCGCTCGAGCAGCAACTTTTCGACATTCCGCTTGCTGTAGACGAAGTACACGAGCACGCCGATGGCCATCCAGGCGATGAACCGAAGCCACGTCTCGACCGACAGGTTCACCATCAGCCACAAGCAGGACACGACGGCGAGGACAGGAATAAGGGGCATCAACGGAACCTTGAAACCACGCGGCAGACCCGGCCTGGTCTTTCGCAACACGACCACCCCGATCGACACGAGCACGAAGGCGAACAGCGTGCCGATGTTCACCATCTCCTCGAGCAGTCCGATTGGGAAGAAGGCTGCAAGCGCAGCGACGACGACGCCCACGATCAGCGTGATCCGAACCGGGGTTCCGCGCTTACCCGTGTGCGCGAGGCTACGCGGCATGAGGCCGTCCCTGGACATCGCGAACAGCACCCGCGTCTGGCCGAGCATCAAGACCATCACCACCGTGGTCAGACCCGCGAGCGCGCCGAAGGAAATGACGTTCTTCGCCCAAGTGAGACCATTGAGTTCGAACGCTGTCGCCAACGTCGAACTATCACCTCCGAGCTCGGTGTAGTTGACCATTCCGGTCAAGACCAGCGTCACGGCGACGTACAGAACCGTCACGATGGCAAGTGAACCCAGAATCCCCCGAGGAAGCGCCTTCTGCGGCTCCTTGGCCTCCTCGGCAGTGGTCGCGACGACGTCGAATCCGATGAACGCGAAGAACACCAGGCTCGCGGCTGCCAGTAGGCCGTACCAGCCGAATGTGCTGCCGCCCGCACCGGTGAAGAACGAGAAGAGCGACTGGTGGATGCCTTCCCCGGTCGACCCTTCCTGAGCAGAAGGGATATATGGGGTGTAGTTCTCGGCCTTGATGTAGAAGGCACCGACCACGACGACGAGCAACACCACTGCCACCTTGATCGCAGTGATCACGAGCGAGACACGGGACGACAGTTTGGTGCCGCTGGCCAACAACACGGTGATGATCACGACGATGAGGAACGCTCCCCAGTCGACATCGATGGATCCGATCGTCACGACCGGCGACGACGCGCCGAGGACCTCACCGAGATAGAGCGACCAGCCCTTCGCGACGACGGACGCTGCGAGAGCGAACTCGAGAACGAGGTCCCAGCCGATGATCCAGGCGATGAACTCGCCGAACGTGGCGTAGGAGAACGTGTACGCGCTTCCCGCGACAGGAACCGTAGATGCGAACTCCGCGTAGCACAGCGCAGCAAGACCGCAGGCGACCGCAGCAAGCACGAATGCCAGGGACACCGAGGGTCCGGCGACGTTTCCGGCGGTCCTGGCCGTCAGAGTGAAGATTCCCGCACCGATGACCACAGCAACACCGAACACTGTCAGATCCCAAGAGGTGAGTTCCTTGCGGAGTTTGGTATCGGGATCATCGGTGTCGCGGATCGACTGTTCGACCGATTTGGTTCGGAAGATCCCGGTCCTGGGAGCGGCCTTCGACGAGCGCTCGTGTTCCATCGTTGTTGTTCCCTCTGTTCGACTCAATCGTGCTCGAGTGGGCCGCACCACAGTACGCGCCCAGTTCACTCGAACCCCTTTGGTAACACAGTAAGCCGCGACTATGCGGTGCGTAGGAACTTGGCGAAACGCGACTCAGACCGCGGTCTCGCCGACGGTGGCGGCGAAGATCTCGGCGTCACCCCCACGGGCGATCGCTGTGAGGGCGGGATCCGAAGCAGACACCCATACAGCGGTTCCCCGCTCCAGAACAAGCTCGCCGCCCCCGTCGTCACTGTCGGTGTCGGCGATCAGCGCAACACGGCCTCCGGTGCACAGAATGATCTGAGGTCCGGCATCGTCGAGGGCGACCGACGAACCGTCGGCGAGTACCGACCGCGAGAGCGCGAACTCCGATGCAGGAGTGCGATATACGACCGGGGATCCCGCCGTTTCGACGTCGGGCTCCAGGATCGATACGTCGGCGGGTTCGAAGTCCAGAACTCTGAGCAGCTCTGGCACATCGACGTGCTTCGGGGTCAGTCCACCGCGCAACACGTTGTCCGAATTGGCCATGATCTCGACGCCGGTGCCGGACAGATACGCATGCAGGTTCCCAGCATCGAGATACAAACCCTGCCCCGGCGTCAGAGTGACACGATTGAGCAGCAGAGCGGCGAGAACGCCCGCATCGCCTGGGTAGGACTCCCCCAGCTCCAGAAGAGTTCGGGCTTCGGACACGAACCGGCCACCGTCCTCATGCGCTGTTGTGGAGAGGTACCGGACACACCCGTCGGCTACCAGCGGTAGCAAGGCGTCGAGAGCAGGTCCAGGCAGCGTGATCCACGACGTGAACACCGTACGAAGCCCCGCGTCGTCGGGTTGATCGGCGAGCAACGATCGGTATCCGGACAGTGCGTCGACACCGAGGGCGTCGATGAACTCGACTGTGTGCTTCGGACACCGAAACCCGGCCAAGGCGTGGAACTCGGTGAGCGCGACGATCAGTTCGGGCTTGTGCGAGTCGTCCCGGTAGTTCCTGATCGGAGAGTCGATGGGGACACGCTTCGTCTCTTCCCGCGCGAACCCCTCGGTGGCCTGACGTGCACTCGGGTGCGCTTGCAGGGACAGAGGTTCCTCTGCCGCAAGCAGTTTCAGGAGAAACGGTAGGCGTCCACCGTACTTCCGCGAAGTCGCGGCACCGAGCTCACGAGACGGATCTTCGTTGATTGCATCGAGAAGTGAACGCACGTTCCCTTCGCCTGTCAGGTATGCCGGGTCAGCGGGGTGTGCGCCGAGCCAAATCTCGGCCTCCGGATGCTCCGACGGCACCGATCGACCCTGTAGTTGCGCAAGCGAGGTTCGAGATCCCCATGCGTACGACCGAACTGCCCCGCGCAGTGGTTGCACTATGTACCGCCCATCAAATGTAGGTATGCGGCGGCCATCTCCAACCGCGTCGCAAGTAGTGCAGTCGATTCGAATTCGCCGAGCTCGTCGACCGTCGGGCCCTGCTCGCCCCGTGCTGCAGGATTCGACCTGTCCGTACCCGCCACGAGGATCTCGACGTCGTTCACCGCTGCAGTCCGGCGTTCGGCCTCCGTTGCGCGCACCGGGGACGCGGCGACGAGAACACGCATGGCCGCCTCAGGGCGCGGACCGTCGACTTCATCGTCGTGAAAGAACGGGTCGTAGTCGGTGGGCGCTGCAGACGTCGCGTGCGCCGCATGCACAGCGGCAGCGATGACCTCGGAGAGCTCGCTCGACGCCGACACGACGCCGGCAATACGCAACATCACTTCGCTGCCGTGGCGGGCCGCCTCCATGGCGAGCGCGCCGACTCCGCTGAAGACCACTCTTCTGTTCGCCATTCGCACTGCGACGGACTTCGCCGGGTTGTGGAACACCTCGCGGGATGGGTGGTTTCGCGACGCTTCGTCGTCGAGCGCGTCGGCGAGGCGGGCCAGATCGGGTAGGAGGGGCCGGTGGACACCACCGGCAACGGAGCCCAGAACACTCACACCGGCAGCGACGTAGCGCATCAAGGTGTTGGGTTCACGCACTGCCACCCGCGGCGGCAGAAAGAATGCACGTCCGGCCGCGGCAGAGCGTAGCGGACCCTCGTCAGGAGTCACCAGGATCGTCTCGGCGCCGCGGCGAACGGCAGCCGCTGTGGACTCGGACAGCCTCGGATCGCCGGCGTCGTCGCCGCACACGAGGACGACATCCAAAGGTCCCACCCACGGCGGGGTGCCGGGGGAATGCACGAGCGGAACTCCGATGCGCGCACCGACGGCAGCGATCAGGACTTCTGCCGCCCGTTCCGCGCGACCACCACCGGCTACGAACACGACACTACGAGGGCGGAGGTCGCTCAGTCGTTCGCCGACGATATCGGCGAACGACTGAGCGGTTGCACGAGTTTGGGCACCTGCCAGTGCCGCGCTACGGAGAGCACCGTCGCGATCGGCAGCGACGAGCGCCTCGGCGTCGTCGAGATCCAGAAGTGGCGACAGAGTAGTCATCTTGTTCGAGCCTCCGTCCTTCCATACCGACTCGCGTGCCTCACATGCGATGGTGCCCGTATACCCACGGACACGTCCACTATTCCAGTCAGGCCCTGACCACGTCGAGAATCTCCGAGGTCAATGCGTCGACCTCGGATGAGCTGCGAGCCTCTACGTTCAGACGTAGTAGCGGCTCCGTATTGGACGCGCGGAGATTGAACCAAGCACCGTCCTTCAGGTCGACCGTCACGCCGTCGAGTCGATCGATCGACACGGTGCGATCGGCGAACGTCTCGAGCACAGCTGTGGTTCTCTCGGCAGCGTCGGCAACAGTCGAGTTGATTTCCCCGGACGCCGAGTAGGTTTCGTAGTGGCTCATCAGCTCGGACAGCGGACGATCCTGAGACCCGAGCGCGGCCAACACGTGCAGCGCAGCCAGCATCCCCGAGTCCGCACCCCAGAAGTCTCGGAAGTAGTAGTGCGCCGAGTGCTCGCCACCGAAGATCGCGCCGGTGTCCGCCATCTGCTGCTTGATGAACGAATGGCCGACCCGCGTCCGTACCGGGGTGCCGCCGAGCTCGGTCACCAACTCGGGTACGGCACGCGACGTGATCAGGTTGTGGATCACCGTCGCTCCCGGCTCCTTCGCCAACTCACGCTCGGCGACGAGTCCTGTCACCGCCGAGGGCGATACCGGATCGCCTTTCTCGTCGACGACGAAGCACCGATCGGCGTCACCGTCGAACGCAAGTCCGATATCAGCGCCTGTGTCCAGGACGAACTTCTGCAGGTCCTTCAGATTTTCCGGGTCCAGCGGATTTGCTTCGTGATTCGGAAAGGTCCCATCGAGTTCGAAGTACAGCGGTTCGACAGTGACAGGCAAGCCCTCGAACACCGCGGGGACGGTATGTCCACCCATGCCGTTGCCCGCATCGACCGCGATCTTCACACCGGAGACCTGCGACAGGTCGACCAGATTCTTGACGAAACTCGCGTAGTCGCTCAGCACATCGCGCTCGGTCACCGTTCCCGGCTCACCGTCGAAGGACGGGACCCCTTCGACCAATTCGCTCTTGATCGTCGCGAGACCGGTGTCCTGTCCGACTGGTTTGGCACCGGAACGACACAATTTGATCCCGTTGTACTTCGCCGGATTGTGACTGGCGGTGAACATTGCACCCGGGCAGTCGAGCAGCCCGGACGCGAAGTACAGCTGGTCGGTGGATGCAAGCCCGATGTGCACGACGTTGAGACCCTGCGAGGTGACACCGTCGGCGAAGGCTTTCGCCAGCTCTGGCGACGACGCCCGCATATCGTGCCCGATGGCGACCTGAGTCACCGACGAGTCCTTCACCAAACGTGCGAACGACGAACCGACGTCGCGGACGAAGGCCGCGTCGATCTGTTCTCCCACCACCCCACGCACGTCGTAGGCCTTGATGACTGCATTGACGGCTTCGGCAGTGCGTGCCACGAACGACTCCTCGTATTGATCAGGTGGGGGTTAATCGGGTGGGTGGTGCGCGAGTTGTGGGTCTATCCGGTGCGTCGACCTACGAATGTGTCATAGATGAGTGTGGTCGGCGCGACGACGGAGCGCAGATGTGACTGATTTATGCCCACATCGTTCACTCGAACGATGGTGCGTCGGAACATGGTTTTCGATGGCTACGATCTCGGTCAGGCCGTGGGGTCCGGAAGTACCCGCAAATGGCCGCGACGGCCGGTACGTACCGGCGAACCCGGGCGGCGGTCCGCCGACGAATCCGGCATGTGCCGACCGTCCTGATTACGAACGGAGCCGAGTTCCTTGCCGCGATCTCCACGACCGGCTTCGCGAACAGCCTCCGCCAGAGCGGTGAGATCATCCTCGTCCGGCGTCGAGGTGGTGAAACCGCCTTCGTACCGAACCAGTTCCCACCCCTTCGGCGCCGTCGTGGTCGACGCGTGGATCTCGCAGAGATCCCAGGAGTGCGGCTCGTCCACGGTGGCGAGGGGGCCGACGACAGCCGTCGAATCCGAATAGACATACGTGAGTGTCGCAACGGCCGAACGGTTGCACCCGGGCCGGCAGCATCCACGCAGAGATCTCACACCTGAGAGACTAACCCCCGCTCCTTTCGCCGAGCCGATCGACACACCGCGAGCTGACCCCGATAACCTCACGCCATGGCTCGAAGCGCTTCCGGACGCAGGACGACTTCTCGATCTGCCGCACGGCGGGGACGGGGAATCCGCGGCCCGGTACTCCCCAACAACGTGCCTGGACACCGTTCGCGAGCGGACAAATTCGACCGGTCCGTACTGGAAGCTTTCGCTCGAATCGACCATCGGTGGCACGAGAAGCTCGAACGCCTCGATATCGCTGTCGACGAGGTACCGAAGATCCGCGCGAAGGATCCCGAGTCCGTCAACTGGCCACCTGAGGTTGTCGCCGAGGGCCCGGTGCCGCTGTCACGACTCGTTCCTGCAGGTATCGACAAGCGCGGCGAAGCTACGCGCGCTCGGATAGTCCTCTTCAGGCGGCCTCTGGAACGGCGGGCCAAGCATCCCGAAGATCTCGAGGATCTGTTGTACGAGGTGCTGGTCGAGCAGGTTGCCACCTACCTCGGAGTCGAGCCCGACGTGGTGGACCCGGGTATCGACGAGGGTTGACACCCTGCCTCAGCAGATTCCGCGGTCTCAGCCGATTCCGCGCTTGAGACGGCGCCTCTCGCGCTCGGACAGTCCACCCCAGATGCCGAAGCGCTCGTCGTTCGCGAGTGCATACTCCAGGCATTCGTCCTTGACTTCGCAGCCAAGGCAGATGCGCTTCGCCTCTCGAGTCGAGCCGCCCTTTTCCGGGAAGAATGCTTCGGGGTCGGTCTGCGCGCACAGGGCGCGTTCCTGCCACTGATCTTCGATCTCTTCGAACATCTGATCGAACCCGGCAATGAGACTCAGCGCCGGCTTCACGGGCTCGCGCATCGAAAGCTCTTCTGCGATGCCATCGTCCGAGTCATCGTCCGAATCGATGTCGCTCTCACCGGAACCAGTCTCGCTGGAACCGACTGGACCGTCACCGATCTCGGAGTCGGTGTGCACGACGTACGCGGACGCCGCATCAACCGGAACGATCTCCGATCGGACGTCGCCGGACACATCGTTGTCGATACTGATCGTGCAGTCGCCTCGTGCTGCGCCTGCTTCGGAATCGGTCTGCGGCGCGTCGTCGACTGCGCTGAGGTGAGCAGGGGACTCTCCCCGTTGTTCACGTGTCACGTGCTGGTCATACATCGCTTCCGCCTCCTCACCATTTACTAGCGCAGAAATTTCCGGTCGGTTCCGAACACCTTGCCCCGCGCCGGTATTCGTAGCCATTCACAGTCACATGCAAACCCTCGACCTCTACTACACGTTGCTCCCGAGGTTCACACCGCATGAGAACGCATGTTCGAATCAAGGCCAGCTCCAAGCGAACTCGCTCGGCAACCTTGGAATGACATACATGTGATTAGACACGCCGAAGTACGTTGCGGTCAAGCTGATGAAGCATTTTGCAATACCATCTAGAACCCCGAATCAGCACCCTCGAAGGATCTGCGGCCGTCTTGCGCGTGTCGCGCCCGTAAAATGCCCGTCGAACATGCGCTGAGTTCGCTGGAACGGCGGGCGCCCACGCACCGCCCGACCGCACGGCATAGGCTTTCGACCTGTGAAAGTGACTGTCTTGGTCGGTGGAGTGGGAGGAGCGCGTTTTCTCCAAGGTCTCAAAACCCTTCTCGGGGACGACGGCGACATCACCGCCGTCGTCAACGTGGGCGACGACGTGTGGATGCACGGGCTCAGAATCTGCCCCGATCTCGACACGTGCATGTACACGCTCGGCGGCGGAATCGACACCGAACGCGGTTGGGGCCGAATCGCGGAGACGTGGCACGCGCGAGACGAACTCGCGGCATACGGCGCCGACCCCGATTGGTTCGGGCTCGGAGACCGAGACATAGCGACCCACCTCATTCGAAGTCGAATGCTACGCACCGGGTATCCCTTGTCCGCCGTGACCGAAGCGCTGTGCAACCGATGGAAGCCAGGCGTTCGACTGCTTCCGGTCTCCGACGATCGCAGCGAGACACACGTCGTGGTGACGGACCCCGACGACGCCTCGGGTGAATCTCGGCGTGCAATTCACTTCCAGGAGTGGTGGGTTCGATACCGGGCTCAAATACCGACGCACAGTTTCGCGAACATCGGCGCCGAACAGGCTACTCCAGCACCAGGTGTACTCGACGCGATCGAAGGCGCCGACGCTGTGATCCTGGCTCCGTCCAATCCGGTCGTGAGCGTCGGCGCCATTCTCGCCGTGCCCGGAATACGCAGTGCTCTCCGAACCACCGAAGCCAAGGTGGTCGGCCTGTCTCCCGTCGTCGGCGGAAAACCGTTGCGCGGGATGGCCGACGAATGTCTCTCGGTCATCGGCGTGGACACGAGCGCCGAAGCCGTCGGAAAGTACTACGGCGCACGGTCGGACACCGGCATCCTCGATACGTGGATGATTCACTCGACCGATACCGCTACGGTGCCGGGAGTCGACGTCATCAGCGTTCCGCTCCTCATGACCGACCCGAAAACAACTGCAGAGATGGCCGCTGTGGCGTTGCGATCGGCGGGTCTGACACCGTGACCGGTACGGTACCGACCGATCACGCACCGGGCGGAAGCATCGAAATCCTGCCTGTACTCGGTCTTCCCGAGTTTCGGCCAGGCGACGATCTCGCCGCATCGATCGCCGAGCACGCACCGTGGATCCGCGAGAACGACATCCTTGTCGTCACGAGCAAGGTGATCTCCAAGGTCGAAGGCAGGCTCGTCGACGCACCTGTCGATCCGGAGGAACGCGACGCTGCGCGACGAGTGCTCGTGGACCAGGAGGCAGTCCGGATAGTTGCGCGCAAGGGACGCACACTCATCACGGAGAATCGCCTCGGCATCGTTCAGGCAGCATCGGGAATCGACGGCTCCAATGTGGACGGCGCCGAACTCGCCCTCCTGCCCGAGGATCCCGACGCGAGCGCGGCCGCCCTCCGCAACTCGCTTTCCGAGTCGCTCGGCGTGTCAGTCGGCGTGATCGTCACCGACACGATGGGGCGGGCATGGCGAATCGGACAGACGGACGCGGCCATCGGTAGCGCGGGTCTCGCCGTCGTCCATGCCTATGCGGGCGCCGAGGACAGCCAAGGCAACGAGCTCGTCGTGACCGAAGTAGCCGTCGCCGACGAGATCGCCGCCGCGGGAGATCTCGTCAAGGGCAAGCTCGGGGCGGTACCGGTTGCCGTCGTGCGCGGTCTCACACCTGTCGACAACGGCTCGCGCGCGCGAGATTTGGTGCGTCCGGGCGAAGACGACCTGTTCTGGCTCGGCACCGAGGAGTCGATCGCGCGGGGACGGCGAGAAGCGCTGCTGTTACGAAGGTCGGTGCGCTCGTTCTCCGACGAGACCGTAGATCCGGACGACATCCGTGGCGCGGTGGCCGATGCCCTCACTGCGCCCGCGCCACACCACACTCGACCGGTGAGGTTCGTCTGGATTCGCACGCCCGCACTGCGCACACGGTTGCTCGACCGAATGGCGGAGAAGTGGCGTGCGGACCTGCAGTCCGACGGCTTGGACGAGGGTCGGATCGACGCACGCATCGCGCGCGGCAGGATCCTGTTCGACGCCCCCGAGATCGTCGTCCCATTCTGCGTGCCCGACGGCGCGCACACCTACCCCGACGAACACCGCGCCCGCGCGGAGGAGACGATGTTCACCGTGGCCGTCGGAGCTGCGGTGCAGGGACTTCTCGTCGCCCTGGCCGTTCGAGACCTCGGAAGTTGCTGGATCGGTTCGACGATCTTCGCCGCCGATCTGGTACGCGCCGAGCTCGGCCTACGTGCGGATTGGAAAGCCATGGGCGCCATCGCAATCGGCCATCCGTTGGAACGTTCGTCACCTCGCGCACCGTACGATCTCGACGCTGAACTACTGGAGATGTGAGATGAGCGCTCGCTCGCTGCACGACTCTGCGGTATCCACTCTGGAGGAGTGGCCCGTGCTCGATCACCACGAAGACTCACTGCGGCACACGATGCTCGCGTTTCTCGCAGGCAGCCCGGACGGTTGCCTGCGCAGCAACGAAGCCGGGCACATCACGGCATCCTCGTTGGTACTCGACGAGTCGGGCGGGCAGGTGCTGCTGACGCTGCACCCCCGTGTCGGGCGATGGATTCAGCTCGGTGGGCATTGCGAACCCGAGGACGAGACCGTCCAGGGCGCGGCGATGCGCGAGGCGCGCGAGGAGTCGGGCATCGACGAACTCACGATCGAGCCGACACTACTGTCCGCGGACACCCATCCGATTACCTGTTCACTCGGCAAGCCGACCCGCCACCTCGATCTGAGATTCCTGGTCCGCGCGGCTGCTGGAACCACCGCGGTGCGGAGCGAGGAGTCGACCGACCTTCGGTGGTGGCCGGTCGACGGCCTTCCCCCGAACGCCGAGGCCGACACGATCTCGCACCTCGTCGAACTGGCCCGACAACGCTGATCGACGCCGCTGATCGAGGACGATCAGACGTCGGTGGAGAAACGCACTCCACCGTCGGGAAGCTTCACGCCGGGCCACACCCGAGCGCCACGCAGAAGCTCGCACCGCGCTCCGATGTCGGCACCGTCGCCGATGATGCCGTCGCGAACGAGGGCACGTGGACCGATCCGGGCGCCGAAGCCGATGATGGACCGCTCGACCACAGCTCCTGCCTCGATGATGGCTCCGTCGAACACCACGGCGCCATCGAGCCGCGCGCCGGCGCCTACCTCCGCGCCGCGGCCGATGACCGTTCCACCGATCAGCAGTGCACCCGGTGCGATGCCTGCACTGGGGTGGACCAGTGACTCACCCCGCGTTCCGTTCAGGGCCGGGGACGGGGCGATGCCGCGGACCAGGTCGGCCGAGCCCTTGACGAAGTCCTCAGGTGTTCCCATGTCGCGCCAATATGCGCTGTCGACGTGGCCGTAGACGCGCTTGCCCTCTGCAAGGAGCGCAGGGAACACTTCGCGTTCGACGGACACCGGGCGATCGTGCGCGATCGATTCGATGATCTCGCGCTTGAACACGTAACAGCCTGCGTTGATCTGGTCGGTCGGTGGGTCCTGCGTCTTTTCGAGGAAGGCGGTGACTCGGCCCTCCTCATCGGTCGGTACACAGCCGAATGCACGAGGGTCCCCCACCCGGACGAGATGAAGGGTGACGTCTGCGTCGGTTCTGCGGTGAGTGTCGAGAACCGCCGTCAAATCGGTGCCGCCGAGAACGTCGCCGTTGAACACGAGCACGTTGTCCGCCCGGAGTTTCGGAAGGACGTTTCGGATGCCTCCGCCAGTCCCCATCGGCTCGGTCTCGGTGACGTATTCGAGTTCGATGCCGAGTGCGGAACCGTCACCGAAATGCTCCTCGAACACCTCTGCTTTGAACGATGTTCCGAGGACGACGTGATCGATTCCCGCAGCTTTGATTCGGGCCAACAAGTGGTGCAGAAACGGTAGCCCGGCAGTGGGAAGCATCGGCTTCGGCGCGGACAAGGTAAGCGGCCGGAGCCGAGTTCCCTTGCCGCCCACAAGTATCACAGCATCGGTCGTCTTGCTCGTGTCAGCTGACATCGTCGGCCTCTCTGTTGTCATCGCTGTTCCCGATCGTCGATGTGTCGCGCTCGAAGTGCCGAAGCCACAACCACCTTCGAGCGCGCCGCCAGGCCCGCACGCAGTGCCCATCGAAGGGGAGCTTGCCACACGTGTGGGTGACGATCGGCCTGGAAGCGGTATGCACTCGTGTGGTGGGCCGGAAGCATCAGTTCCGGATGTCTACCTGCCGCATGCCCTTTGGAATGGGTAACTTCGACCTCTGGAACGTAGACATTGAGCCAACCGGCTGATCCGAGGCGGTCTCCAAGGTCCACGTCCTCCATATACATGAAGTAGCGGGAGTCGAACCCGTTCACCGAGTCGAATGCAGCACGCCGGAGCAGCAGGCAGGAACCGGAAAGCCAGCCGACTGTTCGCTCCGTCACAGCCTCGTTGTCCTGCCGGTACCGCGCTGTCCATGGGTTGTTCGGCCAGATCTTGCCGAGCAGGGCGTGGCCGGCGCCCGAGGTGAGATCGGGGACGGAGCGAGCAGAGGGGTAGCGACTGCCGTCGGGTTCGCGGATCAGCGGGCCGAGCGCGCCTGCACGCGGCCAACGCTGTGCAGCTGCCAACAGTCCGTCCAGTGAGCCCGGGTGCCAGCGGACGTCGGGATTCGCGACGACGACGAACTCGATGCTGTCGTCGACCTCGGCAACCGCTCGGTTCACCGCGCCGCCGTACCCGAGGTTTGCGCCGGTGCGAAACAGACGAGCATTCGGGTATGCAGCAGCAGCTGCTTCGGGGGAACCGTCGGTCGATCCGTTGTCGGCCATGATGACCTGTGGAGTCTCGGTCGTTGCCGTCGAGAGCGAACTCAAGAACTGATCCAGATATTCACCGGGCGAATAGGTCACCGTCACGACGGCCAGCTTGGAACTCACGCGGGCAACACTATCGTTCCCCCGATTGCGCGCCGACGGTGCGCAGCAGTCAGGTCGTGGCCGGCCCTGAAACCGCCAGCGCGTCGGCGAGCGCGTCGCGCCAATCGCGTAGCGGGGTAAGGCCTGCTCGAGCCCAGGCTTCGGCGGACAGAACCGAGTACGCCGGCCTCGGTGCCGGACGCACGTATTCCGAGCTCGAACACCGCTTCACTCGGTCCGGATCAGCACCAACCCCGGCGAATACCTCCCGCGCGAGCTCGTACCAGCTTGCTGTTCCCCGGTTCGTCGCATGCAGGATCGGGGCATGGACCTGGTTCGCAGTGACGAGTTCGAGCACACCACCGGCGAGATCCCACGAGTAGGTCGGGGAACCGACCTGGTCGTCCACCACCCTCACCGTGTCGCGCTCGCCCTCCAACCGCCGCATCGTGGACACGAAGTCGGATCCGGAACCGGTGTATACCCAGGCCGTCCGAACGACGTGCGCGGTGGGTAGCACCCGAAGCACCGCCTGTTCCCCGGCGAGTTTCGTTCGCCCGTACGCGCCCTGTGGGGCCGTCGAAGCATCCGGCTCGTACGGTGTGGTCGATGTGCCGTCGAACACATAGTCGGTGGAGATGTGAATCAATCGAGCACCGACGCGCGCGCACGCCTCTGCAAGATTTCGGGGCCCGTCGGCGTTCACGGCCATCGCCCGGGCCTCGTCGGTTTCCGCAGCGTCGACTGCTGTGTACGCGGCACAGTTGACGACGACCATGCCCGGCATCACGGCGGCGGCAACCGCGGCCGGGTCGGTGATGTCCAGCTCGGCACTCGTTGTGCCGACCGTCGTGTGCTCCAGCTCTCCGTTGCCTGCGCGTTCGAGTATTTGTCGTCCGAGTTGTCCCCCGGCTCCGGTCACAAGGATGTTCGCCACAGTCGCAAAGTGTGGCACGCCGCCCGAGCTTGAGCGAGGCAGTGAGATTTCACAAGTAGCCTGGAGCCGTTACGGGACGAAAACACGGCACACTACGAATCGAAGAGGAAAGCCACGGTGACACGAGAGTCGGACGGACCACGGGACGACTCTCGCTCCCGTCACCGCGACAATCGTCGCCGCGCAGATCCCGATCGTCGGAATCCCAGTCGTAGGTCTCGCAGCGGTGATGCGAACGTCGATGGGGGTACTCGCGCCCGGCGCCGCCGTGACGACGACGGTCGCGGACGCGCTTCCACCGGACGCGCCTCCCCCCGTCCCGCATCCTCGAGGACCCCGCGTCCGGCATCGAATGTGGACGGCGAACCGTCCACCCCTCGCCGCGTCACCGCGCTGCGGGGTCCTCAGATCCTCGTCGCCTCGCTGGCCGTGCTCGTTCTGGTGGTCACCGGGTTCGCGTGGCGCAGTGTCGACAGCCTGCGTTCCAACATCGCCACGGCCGGTGGACTCGGCCTCGGAGGCGGTGCCGACGGCGCAGTCGACATCTTGATGGTCGGCACCGACAGCCGCACCGACGCGCACGGCAACGCCCTTTCTCAGGCAGAACTCGATTCGCTGCGTGCCGGCGACGAGGTCGCCTCGAACACCGACACGATCGTGCTCATTCGGGTGCCGAACGACGGCTCCTCGGCAACCGCGATATCCATTCCTCGTGATTCCTACGTGAAGGTTCCGGGGATCGGTATGTCGAAGATCAATGCTGCGTACGGCGCCACGAAGGAGACCAAGCGACTCGAGCTGGTCGAGCAGGGCGTCACCGACGCCGACGCCGAGAGCCAGTCCACCGAAGCAGGGCGTGAGGCGCTGATCCAGTCCGTCGCCGATCTCACCGGCATCACCGTCGATCACTACGCCGAGGTCGGCCTACTCGGCTTCGTGTTGCTCACCGACGCGGTCGGAGGCGTGGACGTGTGCCTCAACGCCCCCGTCGACGAACCACTGTCCGGCGCGAATTTCCCTGCGGGAGAACAAACCTTGTCCGGTGCCGACGCACTGAGCTTCGTGCGGCAGCGACACGATCTTCCCCGCGGGGATCTGGACCGAATCGTGCGACAGCAGGTGTTCATGGCCTCGCTCGTTCGAAGCGTTCTGAGCGCAAAGACATTGAGCAATCCCAGCACGCTGAATCAGTTGAGCGGTGCGGTTCAACGTTCGGTTGTCCTCGATTCGGATTGGGACATACTGGAATTCGCCACCAGACTGCAGGATCTCGCAGGCGGAAAGGTCAAGTTCGAGACGATTCCGGCGGTAGACATCAACGGGGTGACCGACTACGGCGAGTCCATCGTCGAGGTCGATCCCGCAGCCGTCGAGCGCTACGTCGAAGGACTGTTGGACGGCTCCGCAGACAGCAGCTCTGCGGACGACAGGGACGCGGCGCCGACCACTGATGCTCCTCAGGTCGACCCGTCCTCGGTGACCGTCGACGTCGCGAACGACAGCGGCATCGACGGCTTGGCCAGCGGCGTGGCCGATTCCCTCGGCGCACTCGGGTACACCGGCGGAACCGTCGGCAACTACGAGGGAACGTCGGTGTCCACGACGACGATTCAGGCAGCCGACCCGGACAGCGACGCGGCGAAGGCTGTCGCCGCTGCGCTCGGTGGCGTCGACGTGAGCACCGACGACACCCTGGCGGACAATACTGTTCGAGTCGTACTCGCCGCCGACTATTCGGGCCCGGGCGTCGGCGGCGCGCCGGCCGCGACCACGACACCCGAACTCGTGGCATCGGGCGGTGAGTCGCCGGCTCCACCGATCGACGCAGGTTCGACCGGTCCCGCCTGCGTCAACTGATCGCCCTCGTACTCGTTCGATAGGGTTCGGTCGTGGCCTCCACTTTGACGCAAGAACTGCTCGATCCGATTCTGGCAACCGATCCCGCCGGTCCCCGAGTGACGTACTACGACGACGGCACCGGTGAACGAGTCGAGGTGTCGACGGTGACGCTCGCGAATTGGGCTGCCAAGACCGCCAACCTGCTACGAGACGAACTCGGGCTCGAGCCTGGCGCCCGCGTCAGCGTGCTTCTGCCTGCGCATTGGCAGACGGCCGCGGTACTGCTCGGTGCTTGGTGGGCCGGGGCAGAGGTGGTGCTCGGCGCCGACGAGACCGCCGACCTCGCACTTGTGCACGGAAGCCGCATCGACGAGGCGGGCGACGTTCCCGAGATTCTCGCGCTGTCACTCGACGCGTTCGGAAAGCCGGTACCGGATCTGCCGGTAGGTGTCACCGACTACGCCACCTCCGTCCGAGTACACGGCGACCAGTTCAGGCCGTCCGGGCATCAGGCGGCGCTGGAAGGGCGATCCGTCGACGAGATCCTGGACTCGGCACGTACGCGCGCCGAAGCGCACTCGCTTGTCGTCGGTGATCGGGTGCTGTCCTCGTTGCCGTGGAACACCGCCGAGGAGCTCGTCGACGGATTGTTGTCCGTGTTGGTCGCCGGTGGATCGCTCGTTCAAGTTGCAGATCCCGACGAGAGCAGAATGGAACGGCGAATCGCCACCGAGAAGGTCACGAAGACTCTCGGCTAGCGCGTGTATCCGCCATCGTCGAGGCCGGCTTCGATCTCGTACCGATTCTGTGCGCCGGGCCGACGGCTTTCCTCGACGAGATAGCGCACTGCGAAGAGGAGTCCGTAGCGCGCCCACTGATCGGCATGAACCGCTTCGTGGCGCAGGACGGCGCGGGACACGTTCTTCCGGGTGAGATAGACGCCGCCGATCGTCGTCCCACCGCGACCGAATCCGCCGCGCATACCGGACGCGACGTACAGCCGGACCTCGGGATCGAACGCGATGTCGGCTCGCCAGAGTCGCGCGTAGAGCAGGGCGGTGTACGTCACCAGTTTCGCCTGAAATCTACCCCGCGCGGCGCTCCGCACGCGTGTGCGCATAGTCGGTCTCCGTTGTCACCGCGCTTACCGTGGTTGCACTAGCCCAGCAGCTTCGCGCGCAGCGCTGCGTCCTTCTCCAGCACCATCGATTCCAAGCTTGCCTGAAAACTCGTCATCTGCTCCCTCAGGACCGCGTCGGATGCGCCGAGGATTCGAACTGCGAGCAATCCGGCGTTGCGGGCACCGCCGATCGACACAGTTGCCACCGGTACGCCTGCAGGCATCTGGACTATCGACAGCAGCGAGTCCATCCCGTCGAGGTACTTCAACGGAACCGGTACGCCGATGACCGGCAATGGCGTCGCCGACGCAACCATGCCCGGCAGATGGGCTGCTCCCCCGGCCCCCGCGATGATCACCTTCAGGCCGCGATCGGCCGCTCCGGACGCATAGTCGAGCATCCGCTGCGGCGTTCGGTGCGCCGAGACGACCCCGACCTCGAAGCGCACACCGAACTCGGCGAGCGCTTCGGCCGCAGCTTCCATCGTCGGCCAATCGGAGTCGCTCCCCATGATCAGGCCGACCTGAGGTCCCTGCTTCCCTGCCTGCGCTTCGCTCACTGTTTCGCTCATGCGTGTGGATCCCATCCGTCGGTCCATTCTGCGTGCGACATCCAATGCGCCGCGCGCTCGGCCTTCTCTCTCACGGCGGCAACGTACGCACCGTCAGCAGAGCTGCCGGCCCCACCGAGCACGTTGACGTGACCGATCTTGCGGTCCTTGCGCTCCCCCTTGCCGTAAAGGTGCACCTTGGCATCGGGCATTCGGGCGAAAAGGTGGTGCAGACGTTCGTCCATGCTCATGGTCGGTGCTTCGGCTGCACCGAGAATGTTGGCCATCACGGTCACCGGAGCCAGTGGTGTCGTATCGCCCAGCGGGTAGTCCAGCACCGCTCGCAGATGCTGCTCGAACTGCGACGTCCGGCACCCGTCCATCGTCCAGTGGCCTGAATTGTGTGGGCGCATGGCGAGTTCGTTGACGAGAATTCTGCCGTCGTTCGTTTCGAACAGTTCCACCGCCATGGAGCCGACGACGCCCAGCTCGGCCGCAAGCGAGAGTGCCATCCGTTCGGCGTCGATGGCCGTGTCCTCGTCCAGCGCCGGCGCCGGCGCGATGACGACAGCGCACTGGCCGTCACGCTGCACTGTTTCGACGACGGGCCACGCCGCACCCTGACCGAACGGTGAGCGCCCGACCATGGCCGACAGCTCTCGCCGCAGATCGACCTTCTCCTCGACCATCAGCGGAACTCCGCGATCGAGCTCACGCCGGACTATGTCTTCCGCCTCGTCCGCGTCGTTCGGCATCCACACGCCTCGACCGTCGTAACCACCACGGATCGACTTGACGACGACGGGCCAGCCGTGGTCATCGCCGAATTTGGTGACGTCGCCCACCCAGGTGACCTCGGCGAAGTCCGGTATGGGAATACCGAGCTCGGCTAGCTTTCGGCGCATACGTAGCTTGTCCTGCGCGAAGATCAACGCGCTAGGCGGCGGCTGCACGTTGACACCCTCGGCGACAAGGGTCTCCAGATGCTCGGTCGGCACGTGTTCGTGGTCGAACGTGACGGCATTGGAGCCGGTTGCCACCGTGCGCAACGCGTTCAGATCGTCGTGATGCCCGAGCACGACGTCGGCACTGACCTGCGCTGCAGGCTCGTCGGAGCCCGCCGACAGCACGCGCAGCGTCTGGCCGAGAGCGATCGCGGCCTGATGCGTCATACGGGCGAGTTGACCGCCCCCGATCATCGCGACGACGGGCATCCCGCTCGTCGCGGTACGCGGCGTGCTCGGCCGCGGCGGGTTGTCTGCACCGGAAGGGGAATGTGGACCAGTCACGGCTTCATATCGTGTCATGCGCGACAGCTTCGACAGCCGCCAGTACCCGTACCGCCCCTCTCGGCCTGAGAGAAAACTGATGATCTGCGTGGCGGTTCGTGAATTGCACCAACGTTTCGTAGACTTCTCCGTTGTGCCCTCGATCGACAGCGTGATCCATCGCCTCCCCGGCCCGATTCGTGAGCTGGCGATTCGTCATAGCGAACTGATCAAATTTGCCATCGTGGGTGGCACGACCATGGTCTTCGACCTTGCGATCTTCTACTCGCTCAGCCTCACCATTCTCGAGCCCAAGCCCGTCGTCGCGAAGATCATCTCCGGCGTGATGGCCACGATCTTGAGCTACATCCTCAACCGTGAATGGGCGTTCAAGAACCGTGGTGGCCGTGAGCGGCACCACGAGGCACTGCTGTTCTTCACCATCAGCGGCATCGGCGTGATTCTCGCCGCAGCTCCGCTGTTCATCGCGAACAATATTTTCGACATCCGTGAGGGACACAACAGTCTTACGATGCTGGTGATCGTGGACTTCGTCCTGAATTACATCATCGGCAACCTGATGCAGATGGCATTCCGGTTCTGGGCCCTGCGAAAGTTCGCTTTTCCCGACGAGAACGCGCGCGGCGCCGCGGCAGGTTCGACCGACTTCGAGCCGACCGAATCCGAGGCTGCCGAAGAGCAGCTCGGGCACAGCTAGCGCGGCTCCCTCTCCCGAGGCGAGAAGGTGCCCGTGTGACGGAGCGCGGGTAGAAACACCGAGAACATGGCCGGGCGACGCCGTTGCAATTCCAGTCGTCCTCCGTCCGCCTCGACGAGAGCGCGGGCGAGCGCCAGACCAACGCCAGTGGATCCTGCGCCGGAGAAACCGCGATCGAAGATGTGCGGCGCCAGTTCGTTGCTCACACCAGCGCCCTCGTCCGCTACTTCGACACACGCCAATGGCTCGCGCCGCCGCTCCGCAGTGTCGAGGGCAGGTATCAGGCGCACCGAGACCGTACAGGTGCCACCTCCGTGCATCAACGCGTTGTCGACGAGTACGGATATCGCCTCACGCAGCCGAGAACCGGTGACCGAGGCTGTGACAGCGCTATCTCCTGTGAGCACCAGCGTTCGATCGACGTCCTCGAAGTTGCGCTGCCACTCGGAGATCAAACCCGCCAACTCGGCTACTACGGGCACCTCCTCGGCACCGGCGGATCCGTCGCTGCGGGACGAGCGAACCAACTCGTCTATGGCCAGCGTCAACCGATCGACCTGCGCCATCGCTTCGTCGGCTTCTCCGACTACATCAGGGTCCGGATGCGTGGACAGCTCGTCCAATCGAAGTCGAACAGCCGTGAGTCGACTGCGAAGCTGATGAGACACATCTGCGACGAGAGTGTGTTCTCGTTGCAGCCTGCCTGCGATCTCGACCGTCGCCGAGTCGAGAACCTCCGACACCCGATCCAGTTCAGCAATTCCGTGGCGGGTTGGATCGGGCCGGAAATCGCCTTCGGCAAGCCGCGCCGCGCGTCGGGCGACATCTTGGAGTGGATCGGCCAGCCGTTTGGCGGTCAGAACGGCCACAGCGGTTCCCGCAAGGATGGCAGCGAGCACCACGAGTCCCACCGCGCCCACGGCCTGGCGCTGTAGCGAGCGCATGTCGTCGGACGGCACTTCGAGACGCAGCGAGCCCGACGTCCCCATCGACAACGACTCCACCAGTGGTTGTGGAACGAACGGTTCGCCGATATCGACGCGCGACGCCGCGTCCTGCGGGGTCGGAAAAACGACGACGAGCCGGCCCGATTGAGGAATGGCCAGCCTCAGCGAACCGATATCGAGATCACCGATGACCATCCCCATATCGCCCTCTTGAGAGAGGATTTCCGACGCCATGCGATCGAGTCGGCGCTGTAGATCGTCCCGAGTGAAGTCCTCGACCCACAGCCACGCGGTGTACATCAGTGGAAGACCGAGGAGGAGCGCGGTCAGGATCACCACGGCAAGAATCGACTGGAGAATGCGTCGGCGCACTTTCTTGTCGCCTCAGTCGCTGTTGATCCGGAACCCGACTCCCCGGACCGTGGCGATCCGACGCTCGGCCACCGACCCTTCGTCGCCGATCTTTCGGCGAAGCCACGACATGTGCATGTCGAGTGTCTTGGATCCTCGCAGCTCTGCGTCACCCCACACCTCGCGGAGGATGGTGTCGCGGGACACGACCTGCCCGGCATGATCGAGCAGCACTTTCAGGAGCTCGTATTCCTTGTTGGCCAGCGAGATCTCGTTGCCGTTGACGAGCACGCGTCGGGCTGCGGGTTCCATGCGGATTCCACCGACCTCGATCGGACCGTCCTCCCCTGGCCCGCGCCGCCGAAGCAACGCGCGAACACGCGCCATCAACTCGGCCAGCCGGAACGGCTTTCCGACGTAATCGTCGGCACCGGCATCCAGGCCGACCACGAAGTCGACTTCATCGGTGCGGGCGGTGAGCATCAGGACAGCCAGCTCGGAACTGTTGGCACGCACCTGCCGACAGACCTCGAGACCATCCATCCCCGGAAGCCCGAGATCGAGAATCAGCAAGTCGTAATTGCCGTCCAACGCACGTTGCAGCGCGGCCGGCCCGGTCTGCTCGACCGTCACGGTGTAGCCCTCACGGCCCAGGGCACGAGAGAGTGGAGCGGCAATGGCTTCGTCGTCTTCGGCAAGCAGCACGTCGGTCACGAAGAGGAGCCTACGGTCCGAATCTGTGAAGGAACATAGATTACCTCCGCCGGCCGGCCCGCCAGCCGGGTCGAGCGCCGTCGGAATCAGAGACCTCGGTGCTGCCGAAAGCATCGGGACCTGCGCGCCTGACCTCCATCGAGTCGAACACCTGCTGGTAGAGCAGTGAGTGAACTCGTTGGACACGCGGTATGTCGTCGAACTCGAGTGGATCGTCGGACGCCGACGCGATGATCAAGGTGCCGGTGCGCAGCATGCGGTCCACCAAACCGTGGCGGAACTGAACGTTGCTGATGCGGCCCATCGGGATGTCGATACCCGAATGGGTGATGACACCCTGCCGGATGAGCACCCGGCGATCGGTGACGATGAAGTGCGTGCATTTCCAACTGATCAGCGGCGCAACGCATCGCCACCCGACGACGATTGCCCACACAAGAGCAACGACGATCGTGGTGATCGTCGCACTGGAACCGTCGAGCCGGGCCGAGATCAGGCCGACGAGGAACCCCGCCACCGCGGTGGTGAGGATGAATGTCAGCGCGGGCAACACCAGCATCTTCCAGTGTGGGTGATGATGCAGTAACAGCTCTTCCTCGTCCGCCAGCGCATCCTGCGGATAGCCCATACGTCTCACTCCTCGACCGGAACCTCACATCTTGTCAGGCGATCCTGCCACGACTTCGTCACCGTCACCCTCCGCACGGTTCTCGGCGTCGCCCGGAGGCGGCTGGGGCGACGGTTGCGATGATTGCGGTGGTGGTGGCGACAATTTCGACGGCGACCCATCGGAGAGCAGGACGTCCGCCCAACGCGTCGCCGGATCGATGTCGACCAGAAGAGCCTTCGCCATCAGAGTGAGCGGAATCGCAAGCACCGCGCCGAGCGGTCCGAGCACCCAGGCCCAGAAGACCAAGGACAAGAACGTGAGCGTGACGGACAGACCGACGGCGTCGCCGACGAACTTGGGTTGGATGATCGATTGGATCACCACGTTGACGACGCTGTACACGACGATCACCGTGATCATCAGTGTCGGCCCACCTTGGAGCAATGCGAGTAGTGCAGGTGGAACAAGGCCGAGTACGAAGCCGACGTTCGGTATGTAGTTGGTGATGAACGCAAGCAACCCCCACAGCACCGGCAGCGGAATCCCCAACGCCCACAACGCTCCTGTGTCGATCACAGCGACAATGAGACCGAAGATCGTCGAGACGACGAGGTACTTCCTCGTTCCCGCGGAGAACGAGGTGAACGCGTTCGCGATGTCGCTCCGAGTCCGGACGAGAGTGGTCAATCGCGCAGAGTAGGAACTGCCGTCGACCGCCATGAACAGAGCCAGCACAAGCACGAACAACAGATTCGAGAACACTCCGAGCACGCCTACGAGGAGTCCGTCGACCAGACCGAACACCGTTCCTGCGTCGAGGTCGGACAACAGCCCCTGGATCTGATCGGGCCCTACACCGTTGTCTGCCAAAAAACTCTGCACACTGGCGAGCAACCGATCGAAATCGTCCGAATAGGTCGGTAGCAGCGTCGCCAGTCGCGCCGTGGACAACACGAGAGCGAACACCAACGACAACAGGATTGCGTACACCGCGGCAATAGCGATCAGCGTCGCGATCCACGCGGGAACTCCTTTGCGCCGCAACCATTCCGGAAGCGGATGCACAGCGACAGTGAGCATCAGCGCCAGGAATGTCGGGCCGATTACGGACGCGAATGCCCGAGTTCCTGCGACTGCAACCACCAGGCAGGCCAGGCCGATCAACACGATCACTCCACGCGGAAGCGACCACGAGGAAGGCACTGCCTCAACCGGTTCGGCGACAGTGTGGGCGTCGTGTCGTTCGATCTGGGCCGGATCAGCTCCGGGCACTTCGTTCGACTCGTGCACGGCGCGCGGCCCCCTCACACAGTCTGCTAGGACCTACAACGCTCGCACCGCGCGGAGGGCGCGCACATCATCCGCTACGGATGATGTGCGCGTACTGCGCGGGTTCGACACTGGACGTCTCGGAAAGGGGCACGAGAGATGACTACACGTACGGGTACGACCGGTTCGGGGCACCAAGGGTTCGCATTCGGTGGCGCAATCGCAGCGTCGATCATCCTGCTGACCGCAGGGATTCTGTCCATCTTTCAAGGCATCGCTGCGATCGCCAAGGACGACCTTCTGGTCGTCGGCTACAACTACACCTACGAGTTCAGCGTCGAGACCTGGGGATGGGTTCATCTCGTCGTCGGCGTCCTGCTGCTGTTGGCGGGTATCGGACTGATGTCAGGGGCCACGTGGGCACGTCTCGTGGCGATCGTCGTCGCATCCTTGTCGATCGTCGCCAATTTTCTGTGGCTGCCGTACTACCCGCTGTGGTCGATCTTGATCATCGCCATCGATCTCATCGTCATCTGGGCGGTCGCCACGTGGGAGCCGACACGGGCTCAGTGATGGCCGGGATCGATCGCACGAAGGTGCGTCACGTCGCCGGCCGCGACCGCGATCAGTTCCCCGGTGTTGCCGTCGCGCACTACGATGCGCCCCTGATTGTCGACGTCGGTTGCATCACCGAGGATCTGCTTCTCGCCCGGCAGTTCGACGCGCACGCCGCGGCCGATCGTGTCGCAGCGCTCACGGTATCGATTCGCGAGTTGCTCGGTGTTCCAGTTCGAGTTTCGCCACGAGTCGATCTCCGCACCGATTCCACGCAGTATCGCCCGTAGAAGCGTGTCTCGATCGACGACCGCAGCCTTCTCGAGCACCAGCGACGTGGCAGTCGGGACTGGCAGCTCCGACTCTGACAAGGACACGTTCAACCCGATACCGACGACGACAGTCGGCGCGGAACCGTGTTGCGCGACCTCGGCGAGGATGCCCGCAACCTTTCGACCCTCGATCAAGACGTCGTTGGGCCACTTCAATGCCGCGTCGACCGCAGCGACGGTGCGCAGGGCATCGACGACGGCCACCCCCGCCAACAAGGGCAGCCATCCGAGTACGGCCGGGTCGATGCCCGGGAAGCGGACCAGGACCGACAGCAGCAGTTGTGACCTCGGTGGTCCCGAGAACGGTCTGGCGTGCCTGCCACGTCCGCTGTCCTGATGCTCGGCGACGAGCGCGGTGCGGTCGGCCAACCCGTCGGCCTGCGCGATCAGGTCTGCGTTCGTGGACCCCGTCGACTCGACGACGTCGAACCTGGACCAGGATGCCTGGGGCCCGTCGACGAGTGCGCGCCGAAGTGCAGCGAGGTCGAGCGGGGGACGATCAAGATTGGTCCACATGAACAACGAGCATATGGGCTGCTCGCGTGGAGCTCCGAGTCGACGCCGAACGGTACCGGCTAGTAGGTGCGCAGTACCGGCTGGTGAAGCCGACAACGGCTGGTCCTACGCGCCCCTGGGTCGGGACGCGCATCACACCCGTGGTTAAAGTGTTTGCCCATGACCAGTGTTCAGGATCCGACTGCGCAGAATTCGGCAGAGAAGCCCGATATTCACACCACGGCGGGCAAGCTTGCCGATCTGCGTAATCGCCGCGAGGCGGCAATGGCACCGTCCGGCGAAGCCGCGATCGACAAAGTGCACGCCAAGGGCAAGCTCACCGCTCGCGAACGCATCACGGCACTGCTCGACGACGGGTCCTTCGTGGAAATGGACGCCCTGGCCCGCCACCGCAGCCAGAACTTCGGGATGGCCGACAACCGCCCCTTCGGGGACGGTGTCGTCACCGGCTACGGCACCATCGACGGCCGAGATGTATGCATCTTCTCCCAGGACGCCACCGTCTTCGGCGGCTCCCTCGGCGAAATCTACGGCGAAAAAATCGTCAAGGTCATGGACCTGGCCATCAAAACCGGCCGCCCCCTCGTCGGCATCAACGAAGGCGCCGGCGCCCGCATCCAGGAAGGCGTCGTCTCCCTCGGGCTGTACGGCGAAATCTTCCACCGCAACGTCCAAGCCTCCGGCGTCATCCCACAGATCTCCCTGATCATGGGACCCGCGGCAGGTGGACACGTCTACTCACCCGCCTTGACCGACTTCGTCGTCATGGTCGATGGCACCTCCCAGATGTTCGTCACCGGCCCCGACGTCATCAAAACCGTCACCGGCGAAAACGTCACCATGGAAGAACTCGGCGGCGCCCACACCCACATGGAGAAATCCGGCGTCGCGCACTACGTCGCCTCCGGCGAACAAGACGCCCTCGACTACGTCCGCGACCTGCTGAGCTACCTACCCTCGAACAACCGCGCAGCCGCCCCGCGCACCATCCCGTCGGATCCGATCGACGGCGCCATCGCCGACAACCTCACCGACGAGGACCTCGAACTCGACACCCTGATCCCGGACTCCCCGAACACCCCCTACGACATGCACGAGGTCATCCGCCGCATCCTCGACGACGACGAATTCCTCGAAGTCCAAGAAGGCCGCGCCCGCAACATCATCGTCGGCTTCGGCCGCATCGACGGCCGCTCCGTCGGGATCGTGGCCAACCAGCCGACCCAATTCGCCGGCACCCTCGACATCGACGCCTCCGAAAAAGCCGCACGATTCGTCCGCACCTGCGATGCCTTCAACGTCCCCATCATCACCCTCGTCGACGTCCCCGGATTCCTCCCCGGCACCGGCCAAGAATTTGGCGGCATCATCCGCCGCGGCGCGAAACTGCTCTACGCCTACGGCGAAGCCACCGTCGGCAAGATCACCGTCATCACCCGCAAGGCCTACGGCGGCGCCTACGACGTCATGGGATCCAAACACATGGGCGCCGATGTGAACCTGGCCTGGCCGACCGCGCAGATCGCCGTCATGGGCGCCTCCGGCGCTGTCGGGTTCGTCTACCGCAAACAACTCCTCGAAGCCGCCAAGAACGGTGAAGACGTCGACGCACTGCGGTTGAAACTCCAGCAGGAATACGAAGACACCCTCGTGGGCCCCTACGTCGCAGCCGAACGCGGCTACCTCGACGCCGTCATCCCCCCGTCCCACACCCGCGGACAAATCGTCTCCGCACTACGCCTGCTCGAACGCAAACAAGTCACCCTGCCACCCAAGAAGCACGGAAACATCCCACTATGAGCGCCGAAGCGATTTCGAGGGATACAGACATCGCGGCAGAACTCGCCGACACCGACTTCGATGCATTCGACGAGTCGGCATCGACAGACGAGGCCGTACAGGCGCAGTTGCGCGATGCGATCCGCGTCGTGAAGGGCAATCCCTCCGACGAGGAGATTGCGGCACTCGTAGCCGTACTGACAGCTGCTGCGTCGGCTGCGAGTCCAGTCACGGATACGCGGCCTTCCGAACTGTGGGGAACGCCTGTGTCGATGCACCGCACGTTCACGCCGTTCTCGCCGTACTCGTACGCAGCGACCAACCGCTTCTGATCGCACGCGTGCCCCTCTTCGTTCTCGCATCTGCGTCACCGGCCCGCCTTGGGGTGCTGCGGGCCGCAGGAGTCGAACCCGCGGTGCGAGTGTCCGGTGTGGACGAAGATGCTCTGACAGCGGCTCTCGGGGCCTCGCCGTCGCCCGAGGACGTCGTCCGGTCTCTGGCCCGAGCGAAGGCAGAAGCCGTTGCCCACGAGTTCGACGACGCCGTCGTCGTAGGCTGCGATTCGATGCTGTCGATCGGCGGCGAATTGCAGGGCAAGCCGCACAGCGTCGACGTGGCACGGCGACGCTGGGCGTCGATGGCAGGCCGTTCCGGTGACTTGCTGACCGGCCACGCCGTGCTCCGAGTCAGCGGCGGGCGAACTGTCGCGACGGCGGCGGAGTGCAGCACCACCACCGTTCACTTCGCCGAACCGTCCCAGCCCGACATCGAGGCCTATCTGGCGTCGGGAGAGCCGCTCGAAGTCGCGGGCGCGTTCACGCTGGACGGGCTCGGAGGATGGTTCGTCGATCGGATCGAGGGCGATCCGTCCAGCGTCATCGGAATCGGTCTCCCCCTCGTCCGCCGATTGCTGGCCGACGTCGGTATCTCGATGTCGGATGTGTGGTCAGCCGACCAGTAATCCGGTCAGCTCGCGGGCCCACTCCTCGGCTTGCGCTTTGGGCTTGATGTTCGACGAGCTGTCGTGCCGGGCGTGCTCGTGAATCTGCTCGGCGCCGAGTTCCACCAGCTTCTCGGCAATGATCTCGCCCCCGCGGTTGAACGTATCCTCGTACACGCGGTCGCCGAGCCCGAACAGTGCGAACTTGAGCCCGGTCAGATCGGGCGCATCTTCCACGAGCGCGTCGTAGAACGGTGCCGCTCCCGTGGGGAGTTCGCCATCCCCGTAGGTCGAGCAGATGATGACGTGAAAGTCGTCGGTGTCGATCTCGGAAACCTCGTACTCGAGCATGTCGCGAACCTCGGCGTCATGGTCCGCCAGCACGTCGGCGATCTTGTCCGCAACTTCCTCGGCGGTACCGGTCTCCGAACCGAACAACACGACTACTGCCATGTCCACTTCCCCTTTTCGCTTGGTGCCGCACCCTCGGTGCTGAATCGGTGAATGAGCATAGCCTCACCAGAACGTTGGAGTCAGCTCCCACCTGTCGTATTCGTCGGCGATCAGCGTGCACAGGTGTTCCCTGCTCGGAAATAGATCGGGATCGAGTCCGGTAACGCACAGAGTCGCCGTGGCGCCCGAGGTGTTCCACCAGACGCTCACCCCACCCTTCGTGCGACGCAGCAGTTCGGCTGTGGTCTGCTGAGTGATCGACCGCATGGCGACCGAGCGTGCGTCGACGCCACCCAACGAACGCAGGGCACTTCCCCGATTGCCGAGGTTCGAGCACAAGCACAACGGAGCCGTTGCCGACTTGGCCGCCCTGGCGACGATTGCGTCGGGCAGCATCTGCATGAGCGGCTTTGTCAGTTCGAACGTCGTCGAGAGGCTGGAATCGGCAAGAGTCGTGAACGCATCCTTGCTCGCGCGCCTGATGTCCCCGAGGTCGCGTCGATAGCCGCCGCCTCCCTCGACTTGAATGGACACTCCCGAAGTCGCGTTTGCTCGCAGATCTCCGGTGACGCGGGTACTCACCGGCAGCGAGACTTTGACAGCGTCGGATTCGTGCACCCGGCCGCTTGCCGTAAGGACCCCCATCGCCACTGCTACCAGCAGGCTGTTGGCGCTGCCTCCCGCCGACGCCGCAGCGGCCGTCCACTGCTCGGTGGGGCAGTCGACCACCACGGTGCTAGGGGCGAATTCTCCGAACCGAGTCGGGTGAACTGGCGCGACCGGAATGCTCGCTGTTGTCTTGTCCTTCGTGGGCCGTCTCAGCGCATCGCGGGCGCCCCTTCCGAGTGCGCGCACCGTCCCGAGCGCTGCGGCGCCGATCTGTCCGGCTGCGTCGGAGATGTCTCCTGGTCTCGGGGCGTCCCACGCCGACCGAAAGTCCTCGGGGTCTCCTGGTCCACGCACGGCGGCAATTGCCGAAGAGGTCAGCGCCCCTCCATCGCCTACGACATGTGAGGCGACGAGCGAGACCACCGAGCCACCACCGTCGGTATCGGCGTAGGCGAGCTGCCACACCGGCCCGTTCTCCGGATCGAGCCGAACGGCGGCACGATTCTCCATCCAATCGGCGAGCTCGCTCGCGCCGAGCACCCTGTCGTCGAGCTCGAGCGGTAGCGACGCCCCGGCCCTGGTCCATGTGTCACGAGCACCGGGGAAGCGCACCCGTTCCACGGTTCGGTTGATCGGACCGTCGCGGAGGTTCTCCCACATCGCACGCAGGGATTCACGCGTGATCGGTTCATCGAACCGCCACACGATCTGATTGACGACGGGAACGTCGAGGACGCACTCCATTCGTAGAAACAGGTCGTCGTCGTACGTCAATCTACTCACGCGGACGAGCGTAACGGAGATCTACTCGATATCGCCTGCTACGCAGGCGTCTTCCGACAAACATCACTGTGTCCGTTCGTGTTACGCGCACCAGCCGGTCATGATGTAGGTTGCATTCGGGCGACGGAGTGCGGGCTGAGGAGTTCACCAATGAAGTTTGTACTGCCGTTCACCGGTAGCCGGGGGGACATAGCGCCCGGATTGGCACTCGGAATCGAACTCGCCGGGCGCGGACACGAAGTCGTATTCGGAGCACCCCCGAACCTGGTGACGTTCGCCACAGCTGCGACGGCATCCGCCTCCGGTATCTCCATCGTCTCGTTCGGGCCGGACACACAGGCCCTTCTCGAATCGGATCTGGTGAGGACCCGAATCAAGTCACGAAATCCGCGCGTTCGGACGGCCGCCCTCGCCGAGCTCGCCAACTTCGGTTGGGATGACATGACCGAGCAGCTGTCACAGATGTCGGTCGGTGCCGACGCGGCCGTTGCTGGCACCCTCGGCCAAGAAATGACCTTCAATTGCGCTGAAGCCCTGTCGATTCCGTTTTTCGCACTGCACTACTGCCCACTCAGGTCGAACGGCTCTGTGTCGGTCCTCCCGGGCAGGGAGTTGCCTGGGATCGTCAATCGTGGCACGTGGCGCATCCTGGAGTCGTTGCGTTGGCGATCGATGAAGAATCGAGAGAACAGCCAGCGCACCGCACTTGGGCTTCCCGCTGCATCGCAGCCGCTGTCGACGAGGATCGCCCGGTACGGCGGGATCGAAATCCAAGCCTACGACAGCTCGTTCTTCCCCGGCCTGTCCCAGGAGTGGGGCAAGCGAAGACCGTTCGTTGGATTCCTCGAACTATCTGCGGCGACAACAACTTCGGCCCCCGAATCAACCTGCGATTCACCGCTGCGTCGGTGGATCGACGAGGGCCCGCCACCGCTGTACTTCGGATTCGGCAGTATGCCGGTGCAGGATCCACCCGCGTTGATGGACATGATCGAGGACGTCTGCCGCAGCGGCGGGCACCGGGCCGTTGTCAGTTCCGGCTGGAGCGCTCTCGATGAATTCATGGACCCGACCGCCGCCGTCGCCACGGTGGGCCCGGTGGACCACGCCACTCTGTTCCCGTTGTGCCGAGCGGCAATTCATCACGGCGGCGCGGGAACGACTGCAGCGAGCATTCGAGCCGGACTGCCGACGATGACGTGCTGGTTCAGTGCCGACCAGCCCTTCTGGGGGGCCGCGCTGACCAGAACGGGTGCGGGAACGTCCGCCAAGTTCACGACACTCACCACAGACACCCTGGCCTCGGGAATCGCCACACTGCTTCGAACCGACACCGCTTCGAGGGCGGCAGAACTTGCCGATTCGATGACCCCGGCCAGCGATTCGCTACAGGCTGCCGCAGACCTGATCGAGGGGGTCACTCACCAGAAGCGGTGAGTGATCTCCCATCGCAGCAGAACGTCCGCGACGACATCGCGCACGGCGTTGTCCGTGACCATGCGATCGGGATCCATGCCGTGCACTGTGATCGTGATCGCTTCGTCGGTTTCAGTTGCCCACGCGGTCGAACCGCCACCGAGCGTTCGCGCGAACTCCGCGTCCGCTCCCGCGTATGTTGCGCGCGCCGCGACGCTACGAGCCCGAACTCCACCGATCGTGATGAAGTCCTCGGGTAGCTCTCCGAGGTTCGAGCACAGCCCCTCGGCTCCGTCGGACGGCATCGGAAGCCTCGCGACCACCGCGTCGGGCAGCATCTGGACGAGCGACAGCGGTATTGCCTGCGATGAGACGCCAGCCTTTTGACGTGCAGCGAAGTCCGTGAATGCGGCTTTGCTCGCTTTCCTGATACGCGTGAGATCTTGGTCCTGACGCTCGGCCACCGGCACCCGAACCGGAATGATCTTGGTCGAGTTGGAATCGATGTCGAGCGGGTCGCGGTCGCTGTATGGGAGCGACCACCGCAGCACGTCCCCCGGCATCGCACGGCCGAGCGCCTCTGATATTGCCGTCATCACGGCTATGAACAAGGAGTTGGACGTTCCACCCCACTCTGCCGCCGCAGCCTTCCATTCGGTAGCGGAACACTCGACCACCACGTACGGCGGCCTCCACGGGCCCACGACCGGATCTGCATCCTGACGCCTGGGCGGATCGATCCGTCCCGATCCGGGCGCGGGGTCTTTGCTCGAGGAGAAGGCGGACGTCGCGGTAGCGACCACCCTGTCGGCGACCCACTTCATGATCGGCTTCACCTCACCCACGGTGTCGGCGAGATCTTCGATGATTCCGCCGAAGAGCGATGGGCCCTCGCCCAGATCGCGCGAGTCGACCCCCCTGTTGCCGGAATTCGCTCGCCGAATGGCCTCGACCATGGCGGCACCGTCGGCGACCATGTGCGAGCATGCGAGAGACACCACCATCCCCCCTCCAGACATCGGTGCGGCAGCAAGCTGCCAGCCGACGCCGGCCTCTGGGTCGAGGTCCTCGACGACCCGCTGTTCCGCCCAGCACAGCACGGCGTCCGAGGGAATCGGCGATGAGGCCAGCTCGAGCGGAAGGGACACTGCAGACGTGACCCACCGATGCCGGGCGGTCGGCAAGGTCGGGGATTCGACCCTGCGCGCCAACAACCCTTCCGATAGGTTCGTTCGTAGTTCTTCCAGCTCATCGCCCGAAACGGCAGTATCGAGCAGCCACAGAAACTGATTGAAGACGGGCTTGCCGATTCCGTGGTGCATTCGCAGGAATAAGTGATCCGCAAATCCAATTCGGGTCATGCGAAAAATGTACTACAAAAGCCTATATAGCGCGGTTTTGTTAACACGGAGATTAAATCCAGGTTTCGAGTAGTCACATGCGAATTGGTCTTATTCGAAGCTGCAGTCCGTACGGATTGGTCCGTTTACGAAGTGTGTGACAGGCCATAAGAATGACGACTAGGGGCAAGGTCGACCGCCCCCCGTCGGCCGACGATGCACCCTGGTCCCCGTTTCGCAACTCGACTCAGAAATCTCGATACTAATTGCACTGCAACGCTATTCATTGACACCTCGATCCGGACGACTCCGACAATCATGATCAACGACCCCCGTCAAGACGGTGCCTGGTGATCAACAACACTTTTTTGCATAGCGAATTACCTGCCGATTCGACCTACTGTAATTATCGAAACCAATACCGGGGGCAATGGCTGCGCCGGTAGCCGTTTGTGCGTTACAGGTACACAGTGCAGTGTCAACCAGTGCGCAGTCACGCTCTCGAGACGGCGCCTGCACGTCGCTGATCGAGAGCTGCAGCACGAATCGTCCACCATGTTGCCAGTCGCCGCTGGCCGAGCTCGGAATTGGATACATTCAATGGAATACACCGAACTGGCCGACTACCCGCTACCTGCAGGAAAGCTCACCGAGTGGGTACCTGCCGTGGCCGACTCGGCCTGGGCCGAGGACCCTCGCGGCGTCTCGTTCACGCATGAAGATCATTGCAGTCGCGGCAACGACGGATCCTGGATCGGCACCGTGTTCGAGATTCACCGCCGCTACGACGCAGAGGCCATGCGTCGAACCATTCTCAGTTACGTGGAACGCCATGAAGCGTTCCGCACCCGCGTCGAACCCGACCCCACGTCAGGGACCTGGCGACGGTTCACGGTCCCTGCGGACGCTGTGCGCGTCGACACCCGGCATGAGCAGAAGACCCGAAGCGAATCTCAGGTATTCGAGCACCTCGAGTCCTGGTTCGCCGATGTCGTATCGCCCACCCTGTGGCCCCACTTCGTGATGGCCACAGTGGTCCCCGAACCACACATCGCGGCGAGCGCGCCGCAACAGGACAAGTTCCTGGTGATCTTCGCGGCCGACCACTCCGTAATGGACGCCTACAGCCAGATCTACGCGATCAACGAGCTCGATCGGCTGTACGCATATGCGCTGGACGGCACCGAACACGCGCTTCCCGAGGTGGGTAGCTACGTCGATTTCTCGGCTACCGAGCGCGCTCTCGGCGAGTCCCTGACCACCGACCACGAGGCAGTTGTTGCGTGGAGGGATTTCCTCGCCGAGGAGGACGGCCGCTTTCCCGCGTTCCCACTCCCGATCAGCGCGACGGATTCGTCGGCTGCCACCGATCTCGCAACGCGTCAGAGCAGCGTGTCGTCGTGGTTGCTCACCACCGAGCAGGTCACGCGATTCAACGCTGTCTGCCGCGACGCCGGCCAGAACATGCAGTCGGGAATACTTGCCGCACTTGCACTCGTCAATGCTCGGCTGACCGGCGAGGGGACTTTCCGGACCATCATGCCCATGCACACCCGCTACGCCGAGAAGTGGGCCGCGAGCGTCGGTTGGTACGTCGGGATCCTCCCGATGGAGATTCGGCTGGAGAACGCCCGAACGTTCGCCGAGGCGATCGACTGCGCCGCGGTCGGATCGAATCGCTACAAAGGCCTCGCAGCCGTCCCGTACTCGCGGGTCGCATCGTTGTTGTCCTCGACCGAAATCCCACGCTTCGTCGTCTCCTACATAGATCTACGGTTCCTGCCCGACGGCGAGGAGTGGCAGGCCCGCAAGGGGCGAGCGCTGCGCAGCGAGTGCCATGCCGAGAACGAGGTCTACTTCTGGATCAACCGCACGCTGCAAGGGCTCAACATCTCGGCCCGCTTTCCCAGTACCGATGTCTCGACAACCAACGTGCACCGCTTCATCACCGAGTTCGTCTCAGTGATGACGACCGTCATCTCCGAGCCCGCCGAATCGGTAGATTCGTTGGTCGCGGCCGCCGGAGCGAGTCGACACTAGAGCCGGAGGTTCAACGATGATCATTACTGCACTCGGCAACTGGACGCCGAAGCCGGGCCGACTGCTGGAGTGGCACCCAGTTCAGCCGGCACTCGACGCCGCGCTCAAAGCACCGGTGCATCCGGCTCCACCGTCGTTTCTGCAGGAGGACCATCTCGTGGCCGCCGCCGCAGCGGCGGCCCGCGGCGACGAACACCATGCCTACACCGGTGTCGCCACCGAGATAGACGGGTCGCTCGATCGTGACGCGCTGTCCCGGGCGATCGCTGCATACGTGCTACGGCACGAGGGGCTGCGGTGCTGGTTCGAGGTCGAGGACGGTCTTGTGACTCGTCGCCTCGTGCCGATAGAGGCAGCATCGTTCGCTCCGAGCGAGGTGGGCACGTTCAGCCTCGACGCGGAGTTCCAGACCTATGTGCGCGGACGCTTCTCGGCCGAGGCGACAGCGTTCGACTGGCCGGGATTCGTCGTGGGCGCGATCGAACGCGCCGAGAGCTTCACCCTGTACTACGGTGCCGACCATGCGTTCACGGACGGCGGATCGCAGGCGTTGGTCATCAGTGAACTGGCGGACCTGTACGCCCTCGAAATCGGTGAGGACGCGCCGACACCGGCGCACGCTGGAAGCCACCTCGACTACGCCGTCGAGGAACGTGCGAGGGCGGCTACCTACGGCCCGGACTCGCCTGAAATCAGGGCGTGGAAGCGGATTTTCGACAAGAACGACGGCAAGATGCCACGCTTCCCGCTCGATCTCGGCCTCGCGGAGGGCGAGCGCGGCCCAGTACGAATTGTCGAACGGCATCTCCTGGACGCGGACGCCACCGCCGCGCTCGATCGGGCGTGCAAAGCCGCGGGCGCACGGATCAGCAGCGGCGTGTTCGCTGCGGTAGGAATCACCGACTACGAACTGGCCGGACGAGCGGACTACTTCGGAATCACCGTGCTCAGCACCCGACACCTCGGTGACTACGGTCAGTCGCAGGGCTGGTTCGTCAACTTCGCACCGGTGGCATTCGAGGTCGGCGGCACCGACTCGTTCTCGACCGTCGCAGCCAAGGCACACGACGGTTTCGAAGACGCCAAACACATCGCGGCTGCGCCCGTGCACGCCGTCCTCGGAGCACTCGCTGCGGACGGGACACTGGGAAGCGAACTCGCGGTGAGTCCCAACATGTTGTCCTACATCGATTTTCGTTGGTTCCCCGGGGTTGGGCGGCCGGCCGACGCGCGCGGTGAGCACTTCACCGGCGAAGGACGGACGTCGAACGCGTCGATGTGGATCAACCGCGATGCCGATCATCTGTATCTCGTTGCGCAGGTGCCCGACAACGATGTCGCAGACGAATCGGTGGCTCGGTACCACTCGCACCTTCAGACAGTTTTGGAAACAGTTGCCCGCGAGGGCGACTACGCAATTAGAGTGCCCGAGACGATCGAGCATCACTAGATGCGCGTAACTTCGATCACCGAGTTCCGTACCGCGCCGGGTACATACCTCGAGTGGCCGGTACACCTGGGGGCCGGCGAACCGTCGACGATTCCTCCGTCGTTCAATCAAACCTTCCATCTGTCCTCCACACTCGACGCGTCGAACGAAGCAGTCCCAACCGGAGCGGTGTGGATCGCCACCGCGTTCGACGTCGAGGGCCCCCTCGACGTCGATGCGCTCACCTGGTCTTTCACTACATTCATCGAGCGCCACGCCGCGTTGCGTACGACATTCCATGCCTCCGGCGGCGAGATCCACCGGCGAGTCCACGGGCCGCACGAGCTGCGGATCGGTCGACCGAGCGCCACGACGATCACCGACTCCACCCGTGTCAGCGCCCACCTCCGCTCGCGGCTGAACGAGCTCTGCCATCCCGCGCAACGACCGTCGTATTCCTTTGCCGCGGTGGATCGCCCGGATCGTGCAACCGTCGTGTGCGGCTTCGATCACGCCCACGTCGACGCACTGTCGATGACGGTCGCTGCCGAGGAGATCACGACCCTCTACCAGGCTCGCCGAGCGGGCACTGTCCCTGAACTGGACAGCGTCGGGAGTTTCGTGGAGTACTGCGCAGCCGAAGCGCAGGCGCCCGAAGTTGCGTCGTCCGATCCTCGAATTCTCGCCTGGTCCGACTTCGTGGACGGGTGCGGCGGACGCACTCCTGCGTTTCCATTCGATCTCGGTGTGGCCCTAGGCGATCAGGCACCTCAGGCAACGACGATTCACGCGCTCGCGACGGCGGAGGACGCCGCCCTGTTCGAACGACTGTGTCGTGGCCTCGGAGCAGGAGTGTTCTCGGCGATCGTTGCGGCGGCTGCAACCGCCGCAGCGGAAATGGGCGGCCCTCAGGTCTTTTCCCTGTTGTTTCCACTGCATACTCGCCGGGCCGCCGAGTATGCGCACGCACTGGGATGGTTCACGACCAACGCGCCGATGAGCGTCGTAGTCGGTGACACGTTCGCCGACACACTCACCTCCGCGCACACGTCCTTTCGAGCGGCACTGCCCCTGGCTGCTGTGCCGATTCCGCACGTACTTCGAGCACTGGGCGAGCAGTTCTCACGGCCTCGGCAGGACGTGTTCATGATTTCCTACATCGATTACCGCACCTTGCCGGGGGCAGACGCCGACGACCGCAACGCCCACCACATCAGCAACGTCACCACCGCCGACGATGCCCAATTCTGGGTCTCGCGAACATGCGACGGCTTGGCACTGCGCTCACGCTTCCCCGACACACCCCAGGGCCACGCGATCATCGAGAGCTTCGCGCTGGCGCTTGCCGCGGTGATCCGGCAGGAAGTCGGAGCTACGGCGTATTCGAGTGAGGCTTCGCTCGTCGGACCGAACGCATAGGATCGTTACAGTCAGCTCGAATCGATCCCATGTAGGAGCGAAGAAGAAGTGCCCATAGCAGCAGACCCCACCCCCTCGTTCGGCGATTTCGCACATCCGGATCGCCTGGTGTCCACGCAGTGGCTGTCCGCACACCTGGGAACTCCCGGCCTCAAGGTCGTCGAGTCGGATGAGGACGTGCTCCTGTACGACGTCGGTCACGTCCCCGGGGCAGTCAAGATCGATTGGCATCTCGACCTCAATGATCCCGTCACACGCGACTACATCGACGGCGAGCAGTTTGCAGCGCTCCTGAGCCGCAAGGGCATTTCGCGCACGGACACCGTTGTCATCTACGGAGACAAGAGCAACTGGTGGGCAGCATATGCGCTCTGGGTGTTCACTCTCTTCGGACACGAAGACGTCCGGCTGCTCGACGGCGGCCGCGACGCGTGGCTCGCCGAGAACCGAGACACGACGCTCGATGTCCCCGAGTACCCGGCCACCGATTACCCGGTCGTCGAACGTGACGACGCACCGATTCGTGCATTTGCCGCGGACGTTCTGTCCAGCCTCGGCACAATTCCCCTCGTAGACGTGCGATCGCCTGCGGAGTACACCGGCGAGCGCACGCACATGCCCGATTACCCCGAAGAAGGCGCGCTTCGCGGTGGCCACATCCCAACCGCCACGAGCATCCCGTGGGCAAAAGCTGCCGCTCCGGACGGGCGTTTCCGCTCTCGCGCCGAACTCGACGACATCTACGGCGACGTCGTCGCGAACGAGAAGGTTATTGCCTACTGCCGTATCGGCGAGCGCTCGAGCCACACCTGGTTCGTGCTGACACACCTCCTCGGCCACGACTCGGTGCGAAACTACGACGGGTCGTGGACCGAGTGGGGCAACGCGGTCCGAGTTCCGATCGTCCGAGGCGAGGAGCCCGGCGACGCTCCGAAAACGCAGTAGAACCATGACGGACACTGGGAGCACGGCGCAGTTGCCGGAGTCCCTCGCCGAAATCGTCGAGGACTTCGCCGCGGTCACTGGGCAGGACAAGCTCCAGCTTCTGCTCGAGTTCAGCCGCGAACTGCCTGAATTACCGTCGCACCTGGAGCAGGCCGCGATGGAGCCGGTACCCGAATGCCAGTCTCCACTGTTCCTGTCGGTCGATTCCGGCGACAGAGATGGCGTGCAGCTGTACTTCAGCGCTCCGCCGGAAGCACCGACGACCCGGGGATTCGCGTCGATCCTCCACCAGGGACTCGACGGGCACAGCGCTCAGGACATCCTCGCAGTCCCGGACGACTTCTACCTGGACCTCGGTCTCGGCGATGTAGTCAGCCCTCTCCGGCTCCGAGGCATGTCGGCGATGCTGGCGCGCATCAAGCGACATCTGCGGTAGCCGCCTCCGCGAACGCTTCGACCAGCGGAAACTGCTCGTCTTGATCGATACACCTACCACTCGGTACACTCGGTCAGGTTGTTGCTGGTTCAAGTCGTTCGCGAGAGGTGGTCCGGGTCCGCATGGAATTCACCGAACTTGCGGACTACGCACTACCTGCGGGAACCATGACCGAGTGGATCCCCAGCGTTGGCCCACACGCCAGCACTCCGGCGCTGGCAGGGTGGCACCCTGACGAGCGTCCCACGTCCTACGTGCACGAGGCCCATCTGCGGTCCAGTCTCGCCAGCCCCAGGCGTGGCCGCGAAAGCTGGCTCGGAGCAGCCTTCGAAATCGACGGGCCACTGGACAAGCCTGCATTCCGCCGGGCCGTTCTCGCCTGGATCGACCGCCACGAGCCGATGCGTTCCCATGCCTCGATCGACGAAGAGTCGGGTGAGCTGTCCCGCGTGACGACGACACCTGGTGCGATCGACCTCTGGCAGGTCGAGCAGGAACAATGCGAGCAGTCCAGCGAGGTGTTCGAGCATCTGCAGTACCTGTTCGACGAGTACACCTCTCCCCTCGCCTGGCCCGCCTATGCTTTCGTCACTCTGGAGCCGTTGCCCAGGGCCGTGGCCGATCAGGACGAGGGCCGAATCACGGTTTTCTTCGCCGCGGACCATTCCATCATCGACGGCCTTTCGACGGTGCTCGTCGCCCACGAAATCTCGGCTCTCTACGCAGAGGCGAAGGACTGCATACCGGCGCAGCTGTTCGAAGCCGGCAGCTATCTGGACTTCGGTGTCTCCGAACGCCGTATTCATGCAGAGCTGGAGCACACCCACGAGGCTGTGGTCACTTGGCAGCGCTTTCTGGACGAGGGCCAGGGACTGCTCCCCTCGTTTCCTCTGGACATCGGCGAGCCGAGCGGTTCACACACGGCTCAGAGCGGTCTGTCGGCGTGGATTCTGGACACCGAGCGCGCAGATTCCTTCTCCGTAGCATGTCGCAAGACCGGCAACAGCCTGTTCTCGGGACTGTTGGCCGCACTTGCGATCGCCGGTGCGGAATTGTCCGGCAACACCCAGTTCAGGACGATCACCCCCGTACACACCCGGGACCAACCACAGTGGGTTTCCTCGCTTGGCTGGTTCGTCGGACTGTGCCCGTTGTCGTTCGATATCGCGCACGCTGAGTCGTTCGGCGCCGTCCTAGCGCAGGCTACCGAGCAGGTGACGGCAACCAAGCCGGTCGCGCGCGTTCCGCTCGATCGCGTCTTTCGCGCGCTGGGAACTACGGCGAAGCCCCGATTCGTCGTGTCCTTCATGGATGTGAGATTCGCTCCGATGGCCGATCATTGGGCCGACTGGAACGCCCGCGCTCTTCGGAGCAAGCAGTACGACCACGACGTGTACATCTGGATCAACCGCACGCCCCGCGGAGTCAATATCTCGGCTAGGTACCCCAATACCGAAACCGCGACGTCGAACGTGCACCAGTACATCGGAGCAGTTCGTCGGATTATCGACGAGGTAGCCGACACCGGGTCTGCCATCCTGCCCAACTGGACAGGTTGGGCGCGGACCACGGATGTAGCATCCACAGGACCTTTAGCTACCGACCAGTAGGGTTGGCTCGCCGGTCGGGAGAGGGCCACCATAATCACCCTCCAGTTTCGATTGCGATCTCGCCTGTGCTTAAACTCCGAAGAGACGCTCGTAACAGTGCGGCACACACGGCCTGCACGGAGCACACGACACCCCAGGAGGCTCAGTGCCCAGCCATGCCAGTGCGCGTATCACCAAGGTTCTTGTCGCGAACCGCGGCGAGATCGCAGTCCGGGTGATCAGGGCAGCAGCAGACGCAGGACTGACCAGTGTCGCCGTCTACGCCGAACCTGACGCCGATGCACCGTTCGTACGCCTGGCCGACGAAGCATTCGCCCTCGGCGGTCAGACCTCGGCCGAGTCGTACCTGGTGATCGACAAAATCTTGGACGCCGCCGCCAAGTCCGGGGCAGATGCCATCCACCCCGGCTACGGCTTCCTCTCCGAAAACGCCGACTTCGCCCAGGCCGTCATCGACGCCAACCTGATCTGGATCGGACCGTCCCCACAGTCCATCCGCGACCTCGGCGACAAAGTCACCGCCCGACACATCGCCGCCCGCGCCAAAGCACCCTCGGTCCCCGGCACCTCCGAGCCCGTCAAAGATGCCGACGAGATCCTCGCCTTCGCCGACGAATTTGGCCTCCCTATCGCCATCAAAGCTGCCTTCGGCGGCGGCGGACGCGGCATGAAAGTCGCCCGCACCCGCGAAGAAATCCCCGAACTGTTCGACTCGGCCACCCGCGAAGCGGTCTCCGCGTTCGGCCGCGGTGAATGCTTCGTCGAGCGTTACCTCGACAAGCCCCGCCACGTCGAAGCTCAGGTCATCGCCGACCAGCACGGCAACGTCGTCGTCGCCGGTACCCGCGACTGCTCGCTGCAGCGCCGCTTCCAGAAACTCGTCGAAGAAGCACCCGCCCCGTTCCTCACCGACGCCCAGCGCGCCGAGATCCACTCCTCCGCCAAAGCCATCTGCCGCGAAGCCGGCTACTACGGCGCCGGCACCGTGGAATACCTCGTCGGCCAAGACGGACTCGTGTCCTTCCTCGAGGTCAACACTCGCCTGCAGGTCGAGCACCCCGTCACCGAAGAGACCTCCGGCATCGACCTCGTGCTGCAGCAGTTCCGCATCGCGGGCGGCGAAGAACTGACCATCACCGAAGACCCCGAACCGCGCGGGCATTCCTTCGAGTTCCGCATCAACGGTGAAGACGCCGGCCGCGGATTCCTGCCCGCCCCCGGACCGGTCACCACCTTCATCGCCCCCTCCGGTCCCGGTGTCCGCGTGGACTCCGGTGTCGAATCGGGTTCGGTGATCGGTGGCCAGTTCGACTCCATGCTCGCCAAGCTGATCGTCACCGGCGCCACCCGCGAGGAAGCCCTCGCCCGTTCGCGTCGCGCACTGGCCGAGTTCACCGTCGAAGGCCTGGCGACGGTCATCCCGTTCCACGCTGCTGTGGTCTCCGACCCCGCGTTCATCGGCGACGGTGAGTCCTTCGATGTGCACACTCGGTGGATCGAAACCGAATGGGACAACCAGGTTCCCCCGTTCACCGCAGGCGAACCACTCGACGAGGACGAGGTACTGCCGCGTCAGGCTGTGGTCGTCGAGGTCGGTGGCCGCCGCGTCGAGGTCTCGCTGCCCGGTCAGTTCTCCTTCGGCGGCGGGGCAGCAGCATCAGGCGGTGCGATTCGTCGTAAGCCCAAGGCCCGCAAGCGCGGCGGCGCTGGCGCGGGAGCTGCTTCCGGTGACGCGGTCACCGCACCGATGCAGGGCACCGTCGTCAAAGTTGCTGTCGAAGAAGGCCAGGACGTCGCCGAAGGCGATCTGATCGCCGTCCTCGAAGCGATGAAGATGGAAAACCCCGTCAACGCCCACAAAGCAGGCACAGTCACCGGCCTGACCGTGCAACCAGGATCCGCCATCACCCAGGGCACCGTCCTCGCCGAAATCAAGTAGTACGAAACCACGCGACGTCCGGGCTAGTCTGTTTGTCATGGCAGACAACCCGGACGTTCGCATAGGTACGGCCGAGCGTGAACAGGCGCTTTCGAACCTGAGTCAGCATCTCAGCGACGGACGCCTCACTCTCCCTGAATTCGACGAACGTAGTGCTGTCGTCGCCGCAGCGACGACTCGCGGACAACTCGATTCGGTGTTCACAGACCTTCCGACGCCCTCGCTTGCACCCACCGCCTCGCGTCCGCTCGATATCTCGAGATCGAACGAGCCAGCAGTGCCCCCGACCCAGCCTGACGCCGACGACGGCTGGGATTGGCGTAAGGCCGTGATGGGCGCAGCTCCCATCATCGCGTTGATTCTGTTCTTCGTCGTACCGGTGTCCAACAGCTGGCTGTTCTTCCTTCTCATCCCGTTGGCGGGCGCCCTTCTTTTCGGCGGAGACCGCTCGAAGAAACGCGACCGCTGACGGTGACCGCAGGATCAGGGGCGTCGAAGGCTCTACTGTTCGACGTCTTCGGTACAGTCGTCGATTGGCGCACGAGCGTCGCTGCCCAGTGCGCGGTAGCACTCCCCCCTCACGTCGATTCCTACGCCTTCGCCGATCGCTGGCGCAGTCTGTATCAGCCCGCGATGGAGCAGGTGCGCTCAGGCGCCCGCGACTTCACTCGCCTCGACGACCTGCACAGGGAGAGCCTGCGAACAGTACTGTCGGAGTTCGAGATCACCCTTCCAGACGAAGAAGTAAGTGCCTTGAATTTCGCGTGGCATCGACTCGAACCGTGGCCCGACTCCGTCGACGGTATCGGGCGCTTGAAGTCCAGGTTCATCGTCGCACCCCTGTCCAACGGCAACATCTCGCTACTCCTCGACATGGCAAAGAACGCTGGGCTGCCGTGGGATGCGATCCTCGGCGCCGAAGCCGCTCGCGCGTACAAGCCGACACCCGAGGCATACCTCCGTACCGCCGACATCCTCGGGCTTGCTCCGCATGACTGCACGATGGTCGCTGCCCACAACAGCGACCTGGCCGCGGCCAGGGACTGCGGCTTCGAGACCGTGTTCGTCCGTCGCCCGCTCGAACACGGGAACGCCCAGGCCACCGACCTTGCCGCAGAATCGGATTGGACCTACTGCGTCGATTCGATCACCGATCTCGCAGACCTGCTCGGGTGTTGAGCGGTTCTGGACTGGTCGACAACACTCCTGTCCAGATACGAGCGGGTCAGCATCTCGATGAAGTGTCCGCTTCCGGCAGGGCGAACAAGTCGTGATCCACATCCGCCCATGGACGCCGTCGGGACTGCGGAGTGAATCTTGGGCTGCTCTGTCCCCCGTCGCGCCGGCGATGACGGTGGTCCGGTCCTCGGGAACCAGTGTCCCTCAGCCCCAGTTCTCCGCCTTGGTCAGGCAGAACGGATGCCCGGACGGGTCGAGGAGTACACGCCAGGTCTCCCCCGGCTGATCGGTGGGCAGTGTCGCGCCCAGTTCGACGGCCTTGCGTGCCGCGGAGTCCAGGTCTTCCACCGACAGATCGAAATGAAACTGTTTGCTGCCGTTCGGGTTAGGCCACGCCGGAGCGTGGTAGTCCTCGACGCGGCCGAAGCCGAGCGCGTGAGAAGGTCCGGCGAGCATCGCGTAGTCCCTTTCGGCGTGCACGATGCTCCACCCAAGCAGGGACGACCAGAACGATGCGCTCACTTCGGGGTCCGCACAGTCCAGCGTGACCATTTCGAGCTTGGCGACGGAAGTATCGGTCATGTTCGGTCTCCTCGAGAAGTCGTTGCGTGTCGGTCCAGCCTTCTAGAGTCGGCCCATGACGGCTAGGAAAAATCCGACAGGCTCCACATCGACGGGCGCAGGTGTTTTGCGACCCCATCAGTTGGCCCGGCATGTCGACCTCGTCAGGCTGCCGTGCGCGCAGTCGCTCACGCCCTGGGTGGAGAACTACTGGATGCTGCACTGGGATCTTCCGGCCGGGACGTCGTACTGCAGTTCGACTCTTCCGCATCCCGCTCACACGCTCAGTGTCGAGAAAGGCTGGGTGCGTGACGGAGTCGCCGCACTCGGCGGACCCGTCGTCGTGACCGGTGTTCTCACCCGCCGCTTCGACGTGACACTCGCCGCGACCGGTTGGGTCCTCGGTATCAAATTTCGCCCTGGTGGCTTCACCAGCCTGACCGGTGCCGATGCCAGATCTCTCCGTGATACACCGGTGTCTCCGCCATCCTCGATTCCCACAGCGACGGTCGACGCGTTGGCCCAACTCGGACCACACCTGAGCGCCGACGCCTGTCGCGAGAGTGCAGACTCGGCGTTGGAGAACCTCAATTGCACAACCGATCCCGAATACGATGAACTACTCGGCATCGTCGCGGCCATGTTGGACGATCGCACGCTGATTCGAGTCACACAGGTAGAGGAACACTGCAACATCCCCGCACGTCGATTGCAACGACTATTTGCGAAATACATCGGAGCGCCGCCCAAGTGGGTCCTCGCGCGGTACCGCATCCACGACGTTGTGACCGAACTGGACGACGGGTATGACGGATCGCTCGCAGACCTGGCCGCGCGATACGGCTGGTTCGACCAGGCACACTTCTCTCGCGAGTTCACCGAACTCATCGGCGTCCCGCCGAGCGCCTACGGCCTGCACATCAGTCACGAACGGTAGTCGTGGTCCACACCCGTCGCCCACTGGGAACACTCGACCACAACCACGTCGTTGCGACCTCGGAGAAACCCCCGCGCGCCTGCGTCACCCGTCGAGCCCTCGATAACGTCGCGCCAATGCCGGCGCCCAAAGACCACAGGATGCCCAGGGGCACCGTCGAACACTGCTCGCGCGATGCCCGAATTGCAGGCACGGGCCGCAGACAACACTGCCCGCACCACCTCGGATCCGACGTCGGGGGTGTCGACGACATGCACGACCGCAAACGCCGCATCACCCGCTGCCGATAGCCCTGCCTTCAGCGACGCACTCATTCCCGACGCCCATTCCGGCGCAAAAATAGCGCGAGCACCATCGGGCATCGGCGAATCCGCTGCGCCGAGCACTACCAGCACCTCGTCGCAGCCACCGTCCAGCAACGCGCGCACGGCGCCGGCGAGCCAGTCCCCGCCCTGCGCGAGGACTTTCGGGGAACCGTACCGACTACCGGCACCAGCGGCCAGCAACACTCCGACTGCGTCTACCGACACCTGTCACCCTCCGTTTGGATGTTCACACAAAGCCAGCGGCCCGGTGGACGGTCATTATTGTGCCCGCTCGACTCGCGACAACCGACGAGATGCCGGATTCTGATAGCACTTCTCCTGCAGCGCCGCAGGAACTCATGCCCTGCTTGCTACCGCGAGGTGCCCACATGTCCGTGCAACCCACCACACGTCGCCGCGTTCATCCCGTCGACGAAGTCTTACCCGTTCCGAAGCTTGCGGCGTACGGCTTTCAGCACGTCGTCGCGTTCTATGCAGGTGCAGTCCTGGTGCCGATCATCATCGGTAGCGCCATCGGTCTGACCAACGAACAGCTCATCCATCTGATCAACGCAGATCTGTTCACATGCGGAATCGCATCGATCATCCAGTCGGTCGGCTTCTGGAAGATCGGCGTGCGGCTGCCCCTGCTGCAGGGCGTCACGTTCGCAGGCGTGTCGCCGGTCATCGCGATCGCAATGGCCAACGGTGGAGGCACCGACGGCCTGCTGTACGTCTACGGGGCGGTGATAGTCGCCGGCCTCGTCACGTTCTTCATGGCTCCGTACTTCAGCAAGCTTCTTCGGTTCTTCCCGCCCGTGGTGACCGGCACTGTCATCACCATCATCGGTGTTGCTCTGCTGCCCGTCGCGGTGAACGATGCAGTCACCAATCCTGCAACACACGAGCAGGATCCGACCAACGGTCGATGGATGGCCTACGCCATCGGCACTCTGCTGATCATCGTGCTGATCCAGCGATTCTTCAAGGGGTTCATGGCGACGATCGCTGTTCTCCTCGGTTTGGTGATCGGCAGCGCCGTCGCATTCGTACTGGGAGACATGAGCTTCGACGGTACCGGCGAGGCGTCGTGGGTCGGTTTCACCCAGCCGTTCCTGTTCGGCGCCCCCAAGTTCAGCCTCATCGCCATCATCTCGATGATCGTGGTCATGCTCATCATTGCTGTCGAGACCACCGGCAGTGTCTACGCCACCGGAGAGATCGTCGGCAAACGCATCAAGAAGGACGATATCGCGGCGACTCTCCGCGCGGACGGTGTCGCAACGGTCATCGGTGGCACCTTCAACTCGTTCCCGTACACGGCCTTCTCGGAGAACGTCGGTCTGGTTCGACTCACCGGTGTTCGGAGCCGGTGGGTCGTCGCGGCAGCAGGCGGCATCATGATCTTGCTCGGGCTCCTACCGAAAACCGCGGCGGTCGTCGCGTCGATCCCACCTCCAGTCCTGGGTGGTGCGGCGCTCGCGCTGTTCGCGACGGTTGCCGTCGTCGGCATCCAGACGCTCTCGAAGGTCGACTTCACCGACCACCGGAACCTCATCATCGTCGCGACCAGCCTCGGTCTGGCCATGCTGGTGACAATTCAACCGAGCGTCTCCCAAGGTGTCCCAGCCTGGTTGGAAATGCTGTTCGGAAGCGGAATCGTACTAGGCGCCGTTACCGCGATCGTGCTGAACGTCCTGTTCTTCCACATCGGAAGCCGTGGTCAGGCAGTGGCGGGAGGCCCAGGCAAGGGCATCACCCTCGACAAGGTGAATGCAATGACGCCGGACGAGTTCGCAGCCACCTTCGGCGGTCTCGTCCAGGGCACCCCGTGGGTGGTCGAGCGTGCGTACCAACAGGCACCGTTCGCCGACGCGCACAGCCTGCGTGAGGCATTCCAGGAATCCCTGCTGGCGGGGACGACGGAGGAGCAGCTCGAACTCATCAACAACTACCCCGACCTGGGCAGTGAAGATGCAACCGGGACGCTGAACGCATCCGATCACATCGGGTTGTCCAACCTCGAAGAGGACGAGCACGAGAACATCGTTCAACTCGCGGCCGAGTATCGGCAGCACTTCGGCTTTCCCCTCGTGATCTGCGCGCGCGAGACCGAACGATACGATCGAGTACTCGCCAATGGGTGGTCCAGAATCGAGAACGCTACCGCCGCGGAACGGTCGTTCGCGATGATCGAGATCGCCAAGATAGCGAACTACCGCTTCGATGACCTCGTCGCCGATGCCAACCCCATCGCCGCCGCCCGATTCGGTCGCCTCACCGAGTACAGATAGCGAGATGCGTTGTTACACGAATGGATAGGCCTGGATGGTTTCAACAGGCTCTCGGATCGACAGGCGATGCATGCATTGTTCGAGTGCTGCTCGTCGTCGATCTGGGCGCGTCGCGTCGCCTGTTCCCGTCCCTACTCCACCCGAGATCAGCTTCTGGACAGAGCAGATCGGGTTCTCGCGGAGCTCTCGGAGGCGGAAGTCGACAATGCGCTCGACGGGCATCCGAGGATCGGAGACAAAGCCGACAACGCATCGTCCAAGCGCGAACAGGCAGCGGTACAGAGCGCGGGCGCCGATGTGCTGACCGCGCTGGCCGAAGCAAACCGCAAGTACGAGGCCCAATTCGGCCACGTGTACCTGGTGTGCGCTACAGGTCGGTCGGCTCCGGAGTTGCTCGCTATCCTCGACGAGAGACTGGGGAACGACCCCGAGACCGAGCGACGGGTATTGCGAGTGGAATTGGCAAAGATCAACAGAATCCGGCTGAACCGCATGCTGGGGCCCGAAGAATGAGTGGGCTGAGCACCCACGTTCTCGACGCGGTCAGCGGCGCGCCTGCCGTCGGCATACGAGTTGCGCTCTGTCGCGAGGGCGACGGTGAGATCTCGACCGCGGCAACCGATGCAGACGGGCGGATTGCCGAATTGCTACCGGGACCGATCGACTCCGGGACGTACCGACTCGTGTTCGACACCGGCCAGTACTTCGAGTCACTCGGCACACCGACGTTCTATCCGGAGGTGTCCATCTCGTTCACCGTCGCCGACCCGCTCGCGCACTACCACGTCCCATTGCTGTTGTCCCCGTTCGCCTATTCGACCTATCGCGGGAGTTGACATGACCGACCTGAACGGCAAGATCGTCCTCGGGGCCAACCAGTACGGCAAGGCCGAAAATCGCGTCGTGCGCATCTACCGCGATACACCTCGACACGAGATCCACGACATCAACGTCTCCAGCGCTCTGCGAGGTGACTTTTCCCCCGCTCACCTTCTCGGCGATCAGTCGAACGTCCTTCCGACCGACACCCAGAAGCAGACCGCATACACCTACGCCAAGTCCAAGGGCTTGCTGCACATAGAGAGCTACGGTCTCGACCTCGCCCGGCACTACGTCGACGACGTCGAACCCGTCGAGGGTGCGCGTATCGAACTGGAAGAGTATGCGTGGCAACGAGTCGTGATCGACGGTGCCGAGCACGACCACACCTGGACGCGGAAGGGTGAGGAGATCAGGACCTCTGCCGTGACTGTCGAGGGCAAGGGTGAGTACCAGCGCACCTGGGTGATCAGCGGCTTCAAGGAGATGATCATCCTCAAGTCCACTGGCTCCGAATTCGCGGGATTCCTCGAAGACGAACTGACAGTTCTCGAACCGACCCACGACCGAGTGATGGCCACGTCGCTGACCGCGCAATGGCGATACACGCATACCGATGTCGACTGGGACGGGGTGTACGCCGGGGTCAAAGCAGCGATGATCGAACGATTCGCCAACCTGCAATCGCTCGCCCTGCAGCAGACGCTGTACGCAATGGGCGAAGCCGTGCTCGAAAAGTACCCGTTCATCGCCGAGATCCGCATGTCCGCGCCGAACAAGCACCACTTCCTCTACGACATCGGCCGTTTCGGCGTCGAGAACAACAACGAAGTCTTCAATGCCGACGACCGTCCGTACGGCCTCATCCAGGCAACCGTGGAACGCGAGGACGCACCCGAGAGCGGATCTGCCTGGCGCACGTACTCGATAGTCGGGTAGGCGCTCCGCGCCAGTAGCCCGAAGGCGCTCCGCGCTAGTGGCACGGTTATGTGCAGCCCAACGTACTCAACCGTGCCACTGGTCCGGGGCCCTACTGCAGAACCTGCTCCGCCCACTCGACCAGCGGCGCCATGTTCCGCCACGCATCTCGAACCTGCACCGCAGCGTCGGGAGTCTCGAGCCACGGGGGTGAACCGAAGTGCCTGCTGACCGTGAGCGTCTTGTGGCGCAGCAGATCTATTCGCGGATGGTCCGCCTCGTAGCCCCGCGGTTTCGTCTTCAGCTGGTCGCCGCCGATGTCGAACCCTGCCTCCTGCATGGCGGCCACGATGCCTTCGAGCTCGGTTCCGCGGACCTCCGTGTCGACTGCTTCGCGGAATCTGGCGATCCCCTCGGTGGTCGCGCCGTAGAAACCGCCTGCGACGAACAGCCCCGCCGGGTCGATCTGCACGTAGTACCCCAAGCTCGGCCCCCTCGCGACGAAGGCACCCTGATGCGCCTTGTACGGGGTCTTGTCCTTGGAGAACCGGACATCGCGGTACGGCCGAAACAGCTTGGCCTGGCCGAATTCCGGCTCCAACACGGCCGCAAGCGCCGCCATCGGGGCCTTTACGGATCGGTCGTAGACATCCTTGTGGGCGTTCCACCAGACTTTGCTGTTGTCAGCTTCGAGGTCCTCGTAGAAGTCGAGCGCAGCGAACGGGATTCCGGTGAAAGCCATACGGGCAATTCTAGGTGGCGGGCGTACCCACAGACTCCAGTGCCAGAAACACATCGAGCCGGTCGGTCGTCGACCCGAGATCGCGCCCGAGCAATTCCTCGACTCGTTTGATCCGGTACCGGACGGTGTTCAGGTGCACGTGCAACACTTCGGCTGTCCGGTTCCACGACCCGCCCTGCGCGAGGAATTCTCGCAGGGTCTCGAGCAGCCCGGAATCTCCGTCGTACTCCAACACCGGACCCAGCACTCGCACCGCGTATTCACGTCGGACCCGGTCGGGAAGTGTCGACACCAACGACAATGCCGAGTCCAAGTCACCTGCAGCGACGACCGCCACTTGTCGATCACTGGCTCGGGCGACGTCAGCCGCGTGCCGCGCAGCATGGATCGCTCCTTCGAGTGCGGCCCCGGTCACCTCGGAGCTGACTCCGACGGCCAATCTGGCGCGGCCGATACCAGGAGCCAGTCTTCGCAAACGCGTGCGCAGAACAGGCACGATGTCGAGGTCCTTCGTCGCGACGATTCCGACGACGTCTCCCCTGGTTCCGCCTCCGACACACCGGCCACCGAAGGACGTGAGAGTGTCCGACAGCACGGTTCTGAGCAGTTCGTTCATGTCGCCTCGACCGACGAACGCCGCGCTGATCACCACCAGCGGACGATCGGGATCCACCCCGGCTTGGCGAAGGCGGACGAGAGTTTCGGCCTTGGACCAATCCTCTTCGAGCAACTGCACGGCCTGATCAGCGATTTCACGACGCACAAGACGACCTTCTTCGCGTCGGGCCCGGTCGAGTGCCGCGATCGAGGCGAGCTGGCCGAACGCATCGGCGATGGGCGGACTGAATTCCTCGAAATTGCCCGCGGCTGCAATGAACCAGCGCATCGCACGCGACGACAGCGACGCCCCGACGGCGAAGATGCTGTATTCACGCCCGCCGTCGAGGCTGACGGTGGCGGGCAGACGATCGGCCGACAGTGCCCGATGAGTGAGCGCATCGACATCGGCGTCGGAGAACGGTGTGGCCTCGAGGACCAGACGACGGCCGGTCGCCGTGAAGATCAAGCACTGCATACCGGTTTCGCGGGCGGTGTGCAGTGCCAGTTCGTCGAGGGCTCGCCCCTCGGCCACTGCCGTCAACAGCTGCCGCTGACGCATCAACGAGGAATTGAGTGCGGCGATTCGGTCGCCCGTGACACGTCCGACCAAGAACTCCGTGAGATCACCGAAGGACACCGATTCGGGTACCGCCAGGAGCGGAAGTCCATGACGCTCGCACGCGTCGACGAGATCGTCCGGTATGTGGCCGAGCAAGCCCTCCCCGGCAGCCAATGCCGCAGCGCCCGAGCCGAACACCGCGGCGACGAAGGTCTCCGAATCGCCGGGCTCACGCCTCCAGACCAGTCCCGTGATGACGAGTTCACCGCCGGCGATGTAGCGAGACGGATCAGGAAGGTCCGTGGTGAACGTCCACCGTACTGTCCGGTCGAGCGCGTCCCGGTCGGTCGTGAGCAGTCTGATGCCGAACTCCGGCACGTCGAGCAAGTCCTTGACCTGCACGCATCCCCCTCCGACTGCCCTTGTTTGTACGAACGGACAATAACGAGCACGTGTTTCACGCGCGTTTCCGTCGTATCGCATCAGTACGCCTCCCACGTAACAGTTGTTCACTAGAGTTCAAGATGACTTGGATGTGAAGGTGGTGACGCGTGGACCTGGGGACTATCGAGGATGTCGTAATTCCCGACGGTAGGTCCGGGCTCCCTCCCGGTCACGTCGATACAGCCGTCATGGCGGGCGGGACCTGGTTGATGTCGGAGAAGCAAGACCATCTACGACGCCTGGTCGATATCACTGCTCTCGGATGGGATCCGATCACCGCGGGCGAGGGGCTCGAAATCGCCGCGACGTGCACAATCGAAGAACTGTCCCGAGCTCACTTCGACCGCGAGTGGCCTGCAACCGTTCTCTTCGAGCAATGCGCAACGGCTCTGCTCGCGTCGTTCAAGATCTGGAAGGTTGCGACGGTCGGCGGCAACATCTGTTTGTCACTGCCTGCGGGCGCGATGATCTCGCTGGCGACTGCGCTCGATGGCGTTGCGTTCGTCTGGTCTTCCGACGGCGCCGACTACCGCATTCCCGTCGTGGATCTGGTGACCGGCCCGCACGAGAACGCTCTGCGCATCGGTGACGTCGTGCGCAGTATCGAGTTGCCCGGGCGAGCACTGTCCGCGCGCACCGCGTTTCGAAAGACTGCCCTGTCGCCGCTCGGTCGGTCGGCGGCGGTCGTCATCGGGCGCGTGGATCTCGACGGTCGATTCGTACTCTCGATCACGGCATCGACAACTCGCCCCCACGTTTTCCGATTCCCGACGCCTCCCGCGCAGGACGAGCTGGTTTCTACTCTGGCAGAGGGCATTCCAGACGCAGCCTGGTACGACGATCCACACGGCGCACCGGATTGGCGCAGGCACATCACTCTGCGGTCGGCCCAGGAGATACTCGAGGAGTTGACGTGAAGGTCGACATCAATGGAACACCCACCGAGTGCTCCCCACGACCGGGACAGTGTCTACGCACGATGCTGCGTGACCATGCCCACTTCGAGGTCAAAAAGGGGTGCGACGCCGGTGACTGCGGAGCATGCTCGGTGCTCGTCGATGGACAACCGGTGCACTCGTGCATCTTTCCGGCGTTCCGTGCTGCGGGTCGAGAGGTTGTCACCGTAGCGGGCCTCGGCACGCCCGAGGATCTGCACCCTCTTCAGCGGCGGTTCGTCGAGGCCGGCGGATTCCAATGTGGATTCTGTACAGCCGGCATGGTGGTGACTGCGTCGACACTGGACGCAGGCGATATGAACGAGCTGCCGGAGCGTTTGAAGGGAAACCTGTGTCGCTGCACGGGATACCGGTCGATCGAGGACGCTCTGCGCGGCGTGGTGAACACCGAGAAGCCCACCGAGGGTCCGTCCTCGGGCCGGTCGCTGTCGGCACCGGCAGCCACGAGAATCGTCACCGGCACCGAACCGTACACGTTGGACTACACCCCCACCGGGCTACTCCACGCAAGCGTCCTGAAGAGTCCGCACGCGCACGCACGTGTCCTGCGAGTCGACACATCTGCCGCCGAGGCCCTGCCCGGCGTCAGATGTGTCCTCACCTCGGCCGACAGCCCCGATCGCGTGTATTCGACGGCTCGGCACAATCAACGCACAGACGATCCGGACGACACTTGCCTCATCGACACCGTGATGCGCTTCAAAGGCCAGCGAGTGGCCGTCGTCGTCGGCGAGACCCTGGCCGCAGCCGACGCGGGTTGCCGCGCGCTCGTCGTGGAGTACGAACCCTTGCCCGCCGTGTTCGACCCCGCCGAGGCGTCGCAACCCGGGGCGCCGCTGGTGCACGGCGACAAGGGGGCCGAGTCGAGGATCTGCGACCCGTCACGCAACCTCGTCGCCGAATTGCACGGAGGTACCGGGGATGTCGACGTCGCGCTCGCGTCCGCCGACGCAGTGGTGACCGGTCGCTACCGAACACAACGGATACAGCACGTGCACCTCGAAACGCACGGCACCATCGGTTGGATCGACGACGATGGTCGATTGACGTTGCGCACCAGCACCCAGGTTCCATTCCTCGTACGCGACGAAATCTGCGAAATATTCGGGCTCGGCCTGGACAAGGTCCGTGTGTTCACCGCTCGCGTCGGCGGCGGATTCGGCGGCAAGCAAGAACTGCTGACCGAGGACGTCGTTGCGCTTGCAGTATTGAAGACAGGAGCCCCGGTCCAGTTCGAGTTCACCCGCACGGACGAATTCACCGTCTCACCGTGCAGGCACCCGTTTCAAATCGACGTGACTGCCGCAGCGACCGCCGACGGTACGTTGACCGCCCTCGCCATCGACGTCGTCACCGACGCCGGCGCGTATGGCAATCACAGTCCCGGGGTGATGTTCCACGGGTGCAGCGAGTCGGTCGCGCTCTACCGCTGCGCGAACAAGCGGGTCGATGCCAAGTCCGTGTACACCAACAACATTCCCTCCGGGGCCTTCCGCGGGTACGGGCTCGGGCAGGTCATATTCGCCGTCGAGTCCGCCCTGGACGATCTCGCCCGCGACCTGGACATCGACCCCTTCGAGTTCCGCAGACGCAACGTCGTGGTACCGGGCGACCCGATTGTTGCCGTGCACGTCGAGGGGGACGATCTGATCTTCGGTAGCTACGGCCTCGACCAGTGCCTGGACCTCGCGGAGCGTGCTCTGCGATCGGGTGACGGTGCCGGCGCACCCGACGGATGGAAGGTCGGCGAAGGAATGGCGGTGGCGATGATCGCGACGATTCCCCCGCGTGGCCACGTCGCGGAGGCGTCGATCGCGATGCTGAGCGACGGCCGCTACGAGATTCGCGTCGGCACCGCAGAGTTCGGGAACGGGACGACGACGGTGCACACGCAGATCGCGGCCACGGAACTGCACACCTCTCCGGAGCGCATAGTCGTCCGTCAATCGGACACGGACGCAACGACGTACGACACCGGCGCATTCGGGTCTGCAGGGACCGTCGTGGCGGGCAAGGCGTTGTACGCAGCAGCGCAATCGATGTCGAGGCACATTCGAGACATCGCCGCCGCCGTCTCCGGGTGTGCGGCGCAGTCCTGCGAACTCGGGCCCGAGGGCGTCCAGTGCGGGGAGCGGTTCGTTTCCTTGCCGGAGATTTTGGCCGCTTCAGGCGGGACCCTCGTCACCACGGGCGACAACGGCGGCGTTCCGAGGTCACTGGCCTTCAACGTCCAGGCCTTCCGCGTCGCCGTCGAAGAGTCGACCGGCACAGTGCGTATCCTGCAGTCCGTTCAGAGTGCCGACGCCGGAATTGTCATGAACCCGCAGCAGTGCCGCGGGCAGATCGAAGGTGGGGTCGCCCAAGGTATCGGATCTGCGCTGTACGAGGAAATCAAGACGGACGGAGCCGGCACGGTCGTCACCGATTCCATACGGAGCTATCACGTTCCGCAGTTCGCAGACATCCCGCGCACCGAGGTCTATTTCGCCGATACGTACGACCAGCTCGGTCCATACGGCGCGAAATCGATGAGTGAGTCACCGTACAACCCGGTCGCCCCTGCGCTGGCGAATGCGATCAAGGACGCGGTCGGCTCACGCCTTTACGAGCTGCCCTTGTCGTCGGAACGGGTATGGAGATCGTTGGACGGCTGAGTCTCGGGAGTCTGTTCGGTGAGAGCCCGTTCGGTGGGGACCCGCCAGTTCGTCGTCAGCCTCCAGTAGAGGTACGCAATCAATCCGAGCGGAATCGGTAGGAACCAGGTAGCGAACCGGAACAGCAGAACGGCAGCAACGAGTTCCGCCTGCGCGCTCGCCGCCAGTCCGGCACCCAACACCGCGATGAGCGCGGCCTCCGCCACGCCGAGTCCACCCGGAGTCGGCGCCACGAATGCGGCGAGCCACATCGCACCGAATGCGATGACGATACGATCCCAGCCGATCTCGTCGTGGCTCAGTCCCGACATCCGAACTGCAACGCCGAGCACCAACGCTCCGAGCAGCTGAGAGAGCAACATGGTCGCCGTCAGCGCACGCCAACATGTGCGTACTCGACCGAGTAGGTCGACGCGAAAGTCGGCGATGACCTGTTCCATGTCTCGAGATTCGATCCTGGTGAACCGCCTCGCCAGTGCGTTGCGGAACCGCGTGAGCACCCGGCCGATTCCGCGCGCGAATCCGTCGTTGGTGATGATCAATGCGATCATCAGACATACGGCCGTCACGACGACGCACGCCCCCACCGCGATCAGGACCGTGGAGCCGGTAACGGAACCGAACGTCACCAGCAGTACCAGCGCGACGGACATGAGCACGTACCGCGACAGGTTGGTCCAGATACCGATCGCGATGATCGACGTCGTGCTGTCGGACAACCCGAATCCCCAGGACCGGTACATCGCAAAGGTCAAACCTGTTGCCACGGTCCCGCCTTCGGGGACGGTATTGGCAAGTGCAAGAGATGCCGTGCGGGCCACGCCGGCTTGTCGCATGGACAATCCGGGAAGGGTATAGACCATCGGCCGGAACATCGACGCGAGATACACGAGTCCGAGACCCGACACGATCAGTACCTGAGCGAGCGAGATGGAGTCGATAGCACTCGACACCTCGTCGGAGCTTCCCACAGTGCGGTAGAGGAGCCACATGACAAGACCGACCACGCCGTAGGACAGAACGGCGGACAGTACCTTCCGGACTCCTGACCGGGTCATCGGTCGTAGAAGGTCTGCAGAATGATGGTGCTACGAGTGCGCACGTTCGCGGTGGCGCGGATCTCCTGCAGTAGATGTTCGAGGCCGCGTGGGGATTCCACCCGAACGAGTAGAACATAGCTCTCTTCGCCGGCTACGGAGTGGCACGATTCGATGGCACTTATGTGCCTGAGCCGGGCAGGTGCGTCATCGGGTTGCGCCGGATCGATCGGGGTGATGGCGACGAACGCCGACAACGGTCGACCCAACGCTTCTGAATCGACTTGCGCGGTGTACCCACGGATGACTCGTCTGGACTCGAGTCGCCGCACTCGCGATTGCACGGCCGACACGGACAGACTTGCCTTCTCGGCGAGGGTCGCCAGGGTCGCACGCCCGTCCGCGACGAGTTCGTCGATGATCAACCGGTCGATCCGGTCGAGGTTTTCGCTCACCTGCGCAATGTAGCTCAGACAGGTAACTTTCGGCCTATCGGACCGCAGACAATTCATTTTTCAGGAGGGATAGTCTGTTTTCGATCATGACACGAACAATGGAGGCAGAACGAGGACCATCACTGTCGACCAGGCGACGTGCGTCAAGATCGGCGCCAGGATGCCGCCCGACGCGCGCCTCTGCAATGCCAGGACGAATCCGAGGGTGATGGCTGCGAACGCCAGCATCGGATTGCCACTCGCCAGCGTGACGACGGTGTAGATGATCGTCGAAATGAGCACCGGCTTCTTCCGACCGATGGCCGCGAACAACGCTCCTCGGAAGAAGATCTCTTCTGCAACACCATTGAGGAGTGTGATGAACACGATCAGGGCGAGTGAGCCGAACCGGGCGTGTGCCAGGACGTTTTCGGTGAAGTCGGCGAGCGGCGGAATCTGGCGCACGACGAGCGCGCCTGCTACGAAGACCGCTCCCGCGGCGAGTCCGATCAGGATCGGCGTGACGATCGGCCGTCGCATCGATCCGTTGAAGGTGATTCGGCCCAGGTGCAGAGGGCCGGAGGCGAAGCCGCCGATGATCCATGCCGCCGCCAGACCGATGGTCAAGGGGTAGAACGCGCTGTCACCAGGGCTGACGGACAGCGATACCCCCAACAGCGTCGCGCCGACAACCAGGGTGACGACCACCACGATGCGTCGACGGAGAAACGCTCTGTCGCTTTCGTCGTGGTTCCGATCCACCTTCTCCACGAGAGCGGATCTGACGACGTCCCTGACGCTCGTCTGCCAGGACGCCATCACACCTCCGTTGTCGTGTCATCTCGCGGTGACAGTTCCTCGCCTCTGTCATCGTGCAGCACCCGTCGTATCACCGATCGGGCGCGATCCGAAACCCCGTCGACGACGTCCAGGTTGGTGCGGACCACGGCAGCCACCGGCCAGGAATAGAGAAGCTTGGTCGCGCCGAGCGATTCCAACAGCTTCCAAGTCTGTCCCGACGAGGCCGCCACCCCGTACCTGCGGATGCCGAGCTCGTCACCGCCGCTCCACGCAGCATCGGTCACCGCCAATCGCAACGGATCCTTGAGCGCACGCACCCCGGGTGGTGTGCCCACAGTGCCCTGCACGCTTCGGTTCATCGCGCCCTCGACGGTGGTCCGGCCACCTACGGGTTCGCCCGCCAGCTCGACGATACGGTCCTCTCCGGTGGTCATCGTGTTGTGCAGCGAATCGACCAAGTCCTCCGCCAACGCGTCGGGAAGCGGGATGATCTTGCCGATCACCCGACCCGCGAGCGAGGTGGGGACCCCCGGAGTCGAAACGCCGACCCGCCTCAGACCGGCAGCTTCGACGTAGGCGAACAGCAGGTCCCGGTAGGGCACGACGTCAGGTCCGCCGATGTCGTACGCACCCGCAGGCACAGTCGATCGCGACGCCAGCAGATAGAACAGGACATCGTCGACCGCAATGGGTTGAACGGGATGGCTCAGCCACGCCGGTAGCGGCAGCACGAGAAGCCTGTCCGCGAGGTAGCGGAGCATTTCGTACGACGTGGAGCCCGCCCCCAGCACTATCGCCGCCTTCAGCCAGACGAGCTCGACGCCGTCCACGCTCAGCGCCGTTCCGACGTCCGCTCGGCTCGCAAGATGCTCGGATAGCTGCTCGTCGTCGGGAACGAAGCCTCCCAGATAGACGATTCTCTTCACACCCGCTGCGGCTGCAGCGGCAGCGAACTGCTCCGCCGAACTTTGGTCCTGAGCTCGATAGTCCGACTGCCCGATCGCGTGCACCAAGTAGTACGCGACATCGATCTGCCCAGCGGCGGCGAACCCGGCTTTCAGCGAACCGGCGTCACTCGCATCGAGTTCGCACGGCTGCACGTCGTCCCACCAGTCGAATACGCTCAGGCTTGCGGGATTCCTCGACGCCGCGACAACCGTGTCACCGTCATCGAGCAGTGCTGCGACCAATCGCGACCCGATGTACCCACTGGCGCCGGTGACGAGAACTCTCATGCCTCGAGGCTAACCGCATCCGCGTAGTGCCGCCGACGACGAGGGGTCCCTGTGGCATTGTTCGTGTCATGGCTCTCGAGCGTGCGGGCGTGCGACTTCCCGATCTTCACAGCGGTTTCACCGTGGCGAGGATGGGACTGGACGTGGTCCGATCGAGTGCCCGCTGGTCCATCGACACTGCTGTTTTCGCGCTCGAACTTCCCGGTCGACTCGAAGCGCTGCTCGACGATGTGTCCGCGCTGCTGGCGCGCGTCAACGCTGTCGTCGACGCCGCCGACATGGTCGTCGCGGAGGCCGCCGCGACGACGAGGTCCGCGGAGGACGTCGTGGATTCGGCCTCCAAAGCTTCGGTCACAGCGCTCGGTCTGGTCGAACTGTTCGATCCCATTGCGCAACGATCCGCGCCGATGGCGAAGAAGTTCGTCGAAAGCCTGGACGAGAAGGAAGTCGACGCGGCGATCGCGATGGTCGATGAGTTGCCTGGGCTGGTCGCACACCTGGAAGCCGTTATCCCCATCCTCGCCACTTTGGATACTGTCGCCCCCGAGATCCACGAATTGCTCGGCGTCACAAAAGATGTCCGACGAGCGGTCATCGGGATCCCGGGCTTCAAATTCTTCCGCAACCGGGGCCAGGAAAAACTGGACGACGAAGAAATCCAGGACTGACGCTCGCCTACTTTACGAACGCGTCCCCTGAGTGGGTGAAACACCAAGGCCTGCAACCAAGCTCGGGAGCTAGTGCCACTTTTGCCGACCTAGCACTCCTGATCACCACGTGAACGCATGTGCCTAGAGCGTGTCTCCCAAATTTGAGAGGTGCTGTCAGCGATGATATTTCGATGACGCGCGTGGGAGTGATCAGTGACGAGTTCTGGGAGATCGTCGAGCCAGTGATACCCACCGACGTGGGAAAACGTGGGCGGCGGTTCGCCGAGCACCGGCGAATTCTGGAGGGCATCGCATACCGATTCCGTACCGGGTGTCCGTGGCGAGATCTGCCGGAGGACTTCGGTCCGTGGCAGACGGTGTGGAAACGCCACCACCGATGGTCCTTCGATGGCACCTACGACGAGATGCTTGCCGCGGTGGCCGAGGTGTTCGGTCTCGACCCGGAAGAACTCGACGGCGATATCGGGGCGGTGCTCTCGATCGACTCGACCAGCGTCCGGGCGCATCAGCATGCGGCCGGTGCGCGAGCCGACACTCTCACAGGGGGCCTTGTCGAATTACAAGAAATCCGTCGACGAACCCGCTGACCACGCGCTGGGTCGATCTCGCGGAGGATTCACCACGAAGATCCATGCACTGACCGACCTGACGTGCTCGCCGGTGACGATGCTGCTGACCGGTGGGCAAGCCGGGGACAATCCACAGTTGGTGCCGTTGCTCGATGCCCACCGAGCTGCCGGTGGGGACCAGGACTACCGATTGCTCGCCGACAAGGCGTACACCCATCCCAGTACCCGCACCGAACTGCGTCGCCGCAAGATCAAACACACCATTCCCGAGCGCAGCGACCAGAAGCAGCGACGGGCCGACAAGGGGTCCGCCGGTGGTCGTCCACCGGGTTTCGATCCGACGATGTACAAGCACCGCAACACCGTCGAGCGTGGCTTCGGGCGGCTCAAACAGTGGCGTGGTGTGGCCACTCGATATGACAAGTACGCCATGACATTCCTCGGGGGCGTTGTCCTGTGCGCGGCAGTTCTGCACTCCCGCAACCACAACCACCGCCCGGCGATGAAAACGAAAACGGACCCAATTTAAGAGACACGCTCTAGTCGGTAAAAAGGGTGCTAGGTAGCTCAGCAGACTATTTACTGGCCCTCGTTTCGGATCAGCTTTCGGACTCGCCGTACTCGGCAACGAGACGATCGAACTCGGCGCGATCGACAAGCTGAGGCTCACCGATGGCCAGGGCCTGCGCGTACTTGCTCGCCAGGTGGTAGTCCCGACCTATCGGCCCGCGTTCGCCATCGTCGTTTTGGATACTGGCTCCAGGTGGGACCTCGTTCTGGAGACCGTTGGTCTCCCTGCCGAGCCGAGCATCGAGCTGTGCGGAGATCTTCTGCATGATGTCTTGGTCTTCGGTCATCTCTGTCCCCTACCCGATCGCCACGGATTTCACACGTGATAGATGCTCGTGGTTCTTTGTCGGTGGCTCGGGGCATAGTGGTCGGGTGGCCAGGAAACGCGTGACCGAGCAGCAGAACGGTACTGGCCTGTCCAAGTTTTCTCCGGCTACTCAGGAATGGTTCGGCGGCGCGTTCCACAGCCCCACGTCCGCCCAGGTAGGCGCATGGGATGCGATCTCCAGCGGCCGCCACACGCTGGTCGTCGCACCGACTGGTTCAGGCAAGACACTGTCCGCCTTTCTGTGGTCGATCGATCAGTTGGCAAGCCGGGACCAAGAGGACCGCGAGCGCAAGACGAAAGTTCTGTACATCTCGCCACTCAAGGCGCTTGCTGTGGACGTCGAGCGAAATCTACGCGCACCGTTGGTCGGCATCACGCAGACCGCCAAACGGCTTGGGCTCGCGCCACCCGACATCTCGGTAGGCGTCCGGTCGGGAGACACGAGTCCCGCCGACCGCCGCTCGATGATCAAGACGCCGCCGGACATTCTGATCACCACGCCTGAGTCTCTGTTCTTGATGCTCACTTCGGCGGCGCGTGAGTCACTCACCCTTGTCGACACCGTCATCGTCGACGAGGTACACGCCGTCGCCGGAACCAAGCGTGGCTCGCACCTGGCATTGTCGCTGGAACGTCTCGATCTGATGCTGCCGAAGCCCGCGCAACGGATAGGGCTGTCCGCGACGGTTCGCCCCCATGAAGAAGTGGGGCGCTTCCTGACGGGGGTGGCTCCCATCGAGATCGTGGCGCCCCCGGCGCCCAAGACTTTCGACCTGTCCGTACAGGTACCGGTCGAGGACATGACCGAACTCGGCGTCAAGGAATTGCCCGACGGTGACGCCACGGCCGCGCCGCAGCAGGGTTCCATCTGGCCTCACGTCGAGGAGAAGATGGTCGACCTGATTCTCGAGCACAAGTCGTGCATCGTGTTCGCCAATTCCAGGCGGCTCGCCGAGCGGCTGACCGCACGCCTCAACGAGGTGCACTCCGAGCGACTCGGCGAGGGAGTCGAGACTGTCCACGGCCCGCCGTCCCAACTCGGCGGTTCGAGTGAGGTCGGTCACGGTGCCGATCCGTTGCTCGCCCGCGCCCACCACGGAAGTGTCAGCAAGGACCAACGCGCACTCATCGAAGACGACCTCAAAACCGGTCGCCTTCGGTGCGTGGTCGCGACAAGTAGCTTGGAACTCGGAATCGACATGGGAGCAGTCGATCTCGTGGTCCAGGTCGAAGCACCGCCCTCGGTCGCGAGTGGATTGCAGCGCGTCGGGCGCGCCGGACACCAGGTCGGTGAGATCTCCAAGGGCGTGCTGTTTCCGAAGCACCGGACCGACCTGATCCACTGCGCCGTCACCGTCGAACGCATGACGGCGGGCAAGATCGAATCACTGTTCGTGCCGGCGAACCCGCTCGATATCTTGGCCCAACAGACCGTCGCCGCCTGTGCTCTCGAACCGATCGATGTGCACGATTGGTTCGATGCGGTACGCCGCACCGGCAGCTTCGCCACTCTGCCCCGGTCGGCCTACGAGTCGACCCTGGACCTCTTGGCCGGCAGGTATCCATCCGACGAGTTCGCCGAGCTGAGGCCGAGGTTGGTCTGGGACCGCGACGCCAACACCCTGACCGGCCGCCCAGGAGCACAGCGCCTCGCCGTCACGTCCGGTGGCTCCATCCCCGACCGCGGCCTGTTCACCGTGTACATGGTCGGCGAAAAGGCTTCTCGTGTAGGCGAACTGGACGAGGAGATGGTCTACGAGTCCCGAGTTGGCGATGTGTTCGCGCTCGGCGCCACCAGCTGGCGGATCGAGGAGATCACCCACGATCGGGTTCTCGTGAGCCCGGCCTACGGTCAACCTGGTCGGCTGCCGTTCTGGCACGGTGACGGACTCGGTAGACCCGCTGAGCTAGGGCGCGCGCTCGGCGAGTTTCTGCGCAGCACAAGCGAGCGCGAACCGCTGGCGCAGCGGTTGTCCGGCGACGGACTCGACCCGAATGCCGTCGCCAACCTGATCGCGCTCCTCGACGAACAGAACACGGCCACCGGACAACTTCCCACCGATCGCACCATGATCGTCGAACGGTTTCGGGACGAGCTCGGTGACTGGCGTCTGGTGCTCCACTCGACCTACGGCCAACAGGTGCATGCTCCGTGGGCGCTTGCCATCGGCGCGCGGTTGATCGAGAGATACGGCATCGATGCCGCTCCTACCGCATCCGACGACGGAATCATCGTGCGCCTTCCGGACACCGAGGACCACCCACCCGGCGCCGATCTGTTCGTCTTCGACAAAGACGAGATAGCCGACATCGTCACCGAGCAGGTCGGCGGATCCGCCTTGTTTGCATCGCGCTTCCGCGAGTGCGCTGCCCGCGCACTGCTTCTCCCCCGCCGCAATCCGGGAAAACGAGCCCCGCTGTGGCAGCAACGGCAACGGGCTGCCCAACTGCTCGACGTGGCGCGCAAGTACCCCACCTTCCCTATCCTCCTCGAGACCGTCCGTGAGTGCCTGCAGGACGTGTACGACCTGCCCGCCCTGGAAGAAATCCTGGCGCAGATCGGTCGACGGCAGATTCGAATCGTCGAGGTCGAGACCGCATCTCCGTCACCGTTCGCCAACTCGTTGGTTTTCAGCTACGTCGGAGCATTCATGTACGAGGGCGACAGCCCTCTCGCCGAACGCCGCGTACAAGCGCTCTCACTCGATTCGACATTGCTGGCCGAGCTGCTCGGACGAGTAGAGCTGCGCGAACTCCTGGACCAGTCCGTCATCGAGATCACCGAGTCGGAGCTACAACGGCTTGCGCCCGACCGACGCGCGAAAGACATCGAAGGCGTCGCCGATCTGCTCCGCATGCTCGGGCCGTTGACGGTGGACGAAGTGGCAGCGCGCACCAACGGTGACGAGTCTCAGCTGTGGTTGACCGAATTGGCTTCTGCTCGTAGAGCTTTGGAGGTCAGTTTCGCCGGTCACACCTGGTGGGCTGCAATCGAGGATGCCAGCCGACTCCGGGATGCGCTCGGCGTCCCGCTGCCGATCGGCACCCCGGCGGCGTTCATCGAACCGGTCGACGATCCCCTGACCGATCTGGTCAGTCGCTTCGCTCGCACTCACGGACCGTTCGCGGTGACCGATCTTGCCACCCGATTCGGGTTGGGGACGGCGGTAGCCAAGAGTGCGTTGGCCGCGCTCGGGGCCGACAAACGCGTCGTCGAGGGCGAGTTCCGACCGGAGAAGACCGGAAGCGAGTGGTGCGACGCGGAAGTCTTGCGTCGAATTCGTCGTAGGTCACTTGCTGCGGCCAGGCAGGAAATCGAACCCGTCGCCACCTCCACCCTCGGACGTTTTCTGCCCGCGTGGCAGCACGTCGACAGTCGACAGCTCAGCGGAATAGACGGAGTGGCGACGATCGTCGAACAGCTGTCCGGAGTGCCGATTCCAGCCTCCGCGTGGGAACCGCTCGTGCTCGCGTCGAGGGTTCGCGACTACTCCCCCGCAATGCTCGACGAGCTCACGTCCACCGGCGAGGTGATGTGGTCCGGCCACGGATCTATCACCTCGAAGGACGGGTGGGTGTGCCTGCACATGGCGGACACGGCCCCGCTGACACTTGCTCCCCCCGCCGAGTCCGATCTGTCGGAGCTGCAGCTGCGGGTGCTCGACGCTGTCTCTACAGGCGGTGCCTACTTCTTTCGCCAGCTGGCCGATACCGTCGGCAGCACCGACGACGAAAGCTTGCACGCCGCACTGTGGGAGCTCGTCTGGGCAGGCCGACTCAGCAACGATACATTCGCACCGTTGCGCGCTCTGCTCAACGCGACGACGAGATCGGCGCCGAGCCATCGCGCACCCCGTAGAACGCCTCGGTTGAGGTCGTACCGCAGGCTCGAGCGTCCAACTCTGCCCACCCGCACCGGGCCGCCGACGGCAGGCGGACGGTGGTCTCGTTTGCCCGAGCTCGAACCCGACGCCACCGTTCGTGCCCACGCCACCGCCGATGTTCTTCTCGAACGCTACGGCGTGGTGACTCGTGGGTCTGTCATGAACGAGGGTGTGCCAGGTGGATTCGCAACGATGTACAAGGTGCTCACCACGTTCGAGGATTCCGGTCGTAGCAGGCGCGGGTACTTCGTCGACTCGCTCGGCGGCGCACAGTTCTCGACATCCGAGGTGGTCGACCGCCTTCGAACCTACGAGGAACGGGAGAAGACGGGTGCCGTCGTGCTCGCGGCCTGCGACCCCGCGAACCCCTACGGCGCGGCGTTGACGTGGCCCAAACGAGTGTCGGACGAAGAGATCAAACACAGGCCCGGCCGAAAGGCGGGCGCACTGGTCGTACTGCACGAGGGCGAACTCGCGATGTACGTGGAACGAGGAGGCAAAACCGTCCTCACATTTTCCGATGACGACGCCGTAACGGCAACGGCTGCACGCGCGCTCGCTGCGACAGTCAAACGGGGAGGCGTCGACAAGCTCCTGGTGGAACGGGTGGACGGCAATGACATTCATGGCACCCGGTTCGCAAAGGTGCTGACCGAGGCCGGGTTCTCCGTGACGCCGCGCGGACTCAGGCTGAGGAGCTGACATGCCCGAGGGCGACACTGTGTACCGCGCTGCCAACGCACTGCGCGCAGCACTCGGGGGTCATGTCCTGACCGGCTGCGACATCCGGGTCCCGAGGTATGCCACCGTCGACTTCACCGGGCACACAGTCGACGCGGTGCGCTCCTGCGGCAAACACCTGCTGATTCGGGTGGGCGGATACTCGATCCACAGCCACCTGAAAATGGAAGGCACCTGGCAGGTCTACCCGCGCGGCGGGAAATGGAGAAGGCCGGCCTTCCAGGCACGGGCGATCCTCTCGACCGATCGATCGACCGCCGTCGGATTCGAATTGGGCGTACTGGACATCGTCGAGAACGAAGAGGACGTGGTCGGCTACCTCGGACCCGACCTGCTCGGTCCGGACTGGAATGCGAGTGCCGCAGCGGCCAATCTTCGCTCCGATCCCGACCGGTCGATCGGCCTTGCCTTGCTCGATCAACGCAACCTCGCAGGGCTCGGCAACGTCTACCGCAACGAGATCTGCTTCCTTCGCGGCATCGATCCCAGGACGCCAGTGAAAGACGCCGGCAACATCGACAAGATCGTCGACCTGTCGTCGCGGACGATCGTCGCCAACAAGGACCGAAATCAACGGGTCACCACTGGCGACAGACGAGCGGGCCGACACTTCTGGGTGTACGGGCGCGAGAACAAGCCATGCAGGCGCTGCGGGACAAGAATCGAATTCGGGATGCTGGGCGACAATCCCCTCGAGGAACGGCAGATCTATTACTGCCCGTTTTGCCAGCCGCGACCCAGCTGATTCACAGGGTCGGCGCCGATTATCGAGTGCATGATCTTCTTGGCAATACTCACTCTGGCAGTGATGGCAGTGTCGGGGTCGGTGGCCGCCACAGCGCCTCGGACTCTGGTGCGAACCCGAGAACAACAGGACGCGCTGCATCGAAGAACTACACCAGCCCGACGCGAGGCGGGATCTCTGTCGAGATGTTCGGTAAAACTGGAGGCCGGGCAATCTATGCTTTCTTCGCATGGCACCGAATATTCGGCAGTTACTGCATCGTCCTCTGCTGTCGCGTAGCCATCCACTCGAACCAGACAACGCCGCGAGCCGCATCAGCGCATATGTCTACGGAAACATCCTGGTCCTGGCCGCGTTGATCCCGTTGACGTTCCACGAGGAGCACACGTTCCAGGGCGTTGCAATCGTGCTCGGGACCGCGATCTCGACTTTCATCGCGCACGCCTTCGCAGAAGGAGTCGGACAGACGGTGCGGACGGGCGTAAATCTCTCGCGTTCCGAACGGTTGAGCGAGCTACGCAATTCGGTTCCGGTCCTCAGCGCGGCAGTGCTGCCCGCTGCTTTGTTGGGGATCGGCTGGTGGGGGCTCTTCGAGCCGGAGCTCGGTCAGATCCTCGCCGAGATCACCGTGATCGCCAGAATCGCGTCGACGAACTATGTGATCGGTCGTCTTCGCGGAGAGAAACCCACCCGCGGAACATTTTTCGGATCCCTAGCGCTCGCTGCCGCGGCCACGGTCATCGTTGCTGTCAAGATCGTTCTGACGCACTGAGTTCATGTCGCCAGCACGAAGAGCCAAGATTGCGTCTTCGAGTCGCCGACCTGCTCGATAGAAGACACCGACCAACCTGCACTATTCAATGCTGCGCGAATAGCCGGTTCGCGCCAGTAGGTGAAGTAGCGCGGCAGTTCGAGCTTCGCTGTGCTCCAGCCCGATCCGTCGCCTTCCTTGAGAGTGAAGGCGAACACGCGTGATGACCGCCTTGCTCGACGGAGCACGGAAAGGAACTCTTCCCTCGTCAGATGCAGCAGGACAGCGTTGGCGAAGATCCCGTCATACGGACCCCCGAGGTCGTCGGTCACGATATTCAACAACCGTGCATCGAACCCGTCGGCACGCATGAGGTCTACCAAACCGGGTGTCCCGTCGGTGCGTTCGACGTGAACTCCCATTCCATCCAGATGCTGGGCATCCCAACCTGGCCCACTACCAAGTTCCAGGACACGGCCACCTCTTACATGAGCAGCGAACTTCTCCATGAACACCTGTAGCTCTGCGCGGGATCGTTCCGTCCGCGCGACATACAGGTGAGCCGCGGCTTGATAGGCAGCCAGGGTCCGATCGCCGTGCGGTCCGGTGAGCGCGCTGTCGACCCCCTCGATCACTGCTCGCGCATGGGCGGCGTCGACACACTCACCGGCTCGAGGATTTCCTGACGGGCCTCCGGCGCGACCACCCGTAGAGCATCCGCCGATTCATCGTCGGGCTGCATCTGCGATTTGATCTCCGCCTCGACGCGGGCGTTGTAGGTGTCGACCTCGCGGTCGACCATTTCCGGATCCCACCCGAGGACAGGCGCGACGAGCGCCGCGACCTGACCTGCACAGTTCACGCCGCGATGGGAGTACTCGATGGAGATACGAGTTCGACGCGACAGGATGTCCTCGAGGTGCAACGCACCCTCGGCCGCAGCCGCGTACACGACCTCGACCTGCAGGTAGCTGGGTGCGTCGGTGAGAGGCTGCAGCAACTCCGGCTTGTCCTTCGCCATCGCGAGGACCTCGTCGATGAGCGAACCGTACCGGTCGAGCAGGTGTGTCACCCGGTACGGGTGCAGCCCGTACATCTCAGCGAGGTGGTGCGTCTGGTTGACGAGGGCGAAGTAGCCGTCGGCACCGACCAGTGGCACTTTCTCGGTGATCGAAGACGCGACCCTGGCCGGGATGTCCTCCGCCGCCAGATCGACCGCATCCTCGGCCATGACGCGGTAGGTGGTGTACTTGCCGCCTGCGATCGCCACCAACCCGGGCGCGACGCGTGCAACGGCATGCTCGCGAGAGAGCTTCGAAGTCTCGTCGCTCTCCCCCGCCAGCAGCGGTCGCAATCCCGCGTATACACCGTCGATGTCCTGATGAGTGAGCGGTGTCACGAGGACAGTGTTTACCTCGCCCAGGATGTAGTCGATGTCGGCTTTGGTCGCGGCCGGATGTGCGAGATCGAGCTTCCAGTCGGTGTCGGTGGTGCCGATGATCCAGTGCGCTCCCCACGGAATTATGAACAACACCGACTTCTCAGTGCGCAGGATGATCGCTGCCTCGCTCACGATGCGGTCACGCGGCACGACGATGTGCACGCCTTTCGACGCGCGAACCCGGAAGCGACCACGCTGGCTGGACAGCGCTTGAATCTCGTCGGTCCACACGCCGGTTGCATTGATGACGACGTGGCCGCGCACCTCCGTCGTCGCGCCGTTCTCCGAATCACGCACGCGCACACCGGACACCCGATCCGCTTCCCGCAGGAAGCCGACCACCTGAGACGACGTCCGCACGACAGCGCCGTAATGCGCAGCTGTCCGAGCAACGCTCATCGTGTGCCGGGCGTCGTCGACGACGGTGTCGTAGTAGCGGATCCCGCCGATCAGTGACTTTCGTTTGATCCCGGGCGACATTCGAAGAGCACCCGAGCGGGTCAAGTGCTTCTGCGCGGGAACGGACTTGGCCCCGCCCATCGTGTCGTACAGAAAGATCCCCGCAGCGATGTACGGCCGCTCCCACACGCGATGGGTCAGCGGAAAGAGGAATTTCAGCGGCTTCACCAGGTGCGGGGCCAGCGTCGACAGGGACAGTTCACGCTCGTGCAGCGCCTCCCGAACCAGGCCGAATTCGAGCTGCTCCAGGTACCGAAGACCCCCGTGAAACATCTTCGACGAACGGCTCGATGTGCCCGAGGCGAAGTCACGGGCTTCGACGAGTGCCACCTTGAGCCCGCGGGTCGCCGCGTCGAGTGCTGCTCCTGCCCCAACGACACCTCCGCCGACCACGATCACGTCGAACTGCTCGGATCCGAGCCGCTCCCACGCCTGCTCGCGCGCCTCGGGGCCAAGAAATGTGGTGTTCGATCGGTTGCTCAAGAGCTCGCTCCCCACGTGGACGGTTCGAACAGAAAGTTGTCGGCGCCTGGACAAGGCTACCGTTCGAGGCGAATACCTGCCGCTCGCGGTAGCTCTGCAGACGCACTACCTGCGCGAACCACCTACGACTACACGTGAGCCCGTGTCAGTCGTCGGACCGCCTCGTCCAGTACCGGTGCAGGTGAGCTCGCGAAGCATAACCGAGCCGAGGTCGAGTAAGTCGCATTGTCCGCGAACGCCTTTCCTGGAACGAAAGCGACACCGTGGTCGAGAGCCGTCGGCAGCAGAGCTGTCGTGTCGGTACCGTCGTGGAACGTCAGCCACAGGAACATTCCGCCATCGGCCGGTTTCACCGATGCAGCGTCGCCGAACGCTGCACCCAGAGCTCGGTGCAGCGCGGCGGCTCGTCGGCCGTACTCACCACGCAGAGTTTCCAGGTGGAGGTCGAGCCACGGCGTATCCGCCAACATGTGCGCCGCCATCTGCTGGGTCATCGAGGAACCGCACAGGTCGGCGCCCTGCTTGAGCAATTCGACGGCATCGCACACCTGCTTCGGTGCGACCATCCAGCCCACTCGCAGAGCGGGGGCGAGGATCTTCGACGCGCTGGAGAGGCGCACGACACGATCGGAAAAGATCGGGGCGGGCGGCGGAGCGCCGAACCAGATTTCGCCGTACGGGTCGTCCTCGAGAATCCAGAAGCCGTATCGGTCCGCCAGCTCCGCGAGGTGGCGTCGCCGAAACTGGGACATTGTCACCCCACGCGGGTTGTGGAAATTGCTCACCGTATGAACGAGCGTGGGCCGAAGACCGCCTCGGAGGCGACGCTCGAGCTCGTCGGTATCCAGCCCGTCCTCGCCGATCGGAATCGCATGAATGTCCGCGCCGGCGATCGAAAACACTTGCAGTGCACCGGTATAGGCAGGTTCGTCGACCACGACGGCTGCGCCTGGATCGAGCAAGGCCTGCGCGATCAACGTCAATGCCTGTTGAGATCCGTGAGTGATGACCACTTCCGCGTACTGCACCGACCGTCCGGTGATCACCGATTCACGATGCGCAACGATCTCGCGCAGCCCGCGCCAGCCCGAGGTTTCGCCGTATTGAACGGAGGTCGACTCGGCGAGAACCGACTGTGCGGCATCCCTGATCCGGTGTGACGGAATGAGTTCCAGCGCAGGTAAACCGCCTGCGAGGCTGATGACATCTTCACGCGCTGTCAGAGCGAGAAGGTCGCGAATGGCTGAACTCTGCACCGAGCCGAGACGGCTGGACATCGGAGGCAAGGCTATGGACATGGAATTCTCCCGAGGTCGAAGCACGGATGATCTGGCTACCCGAGGATCGACTGGGGTGTGAATTTGCCGGGTGGTGGTCGGCTTCGTTCACTATGGCACGGGAGATCACGATATGAAACCGAAATCTCACATGATGAGATCTTGAGGCTCCGCCTCAGTGGCACGGATAAGTGCACCCCAATGCACTCAACCGTGCCACTGGAGCCGGAGGCTCCAGGCCGAACGAATCAGTCCAGGTCGTCGTGACGCATCAGCTGACGCGCGGCCTCGGTGATCGAACCCGTCAACGACGGGTATACCGAGAATGTCGCCGCGAGGTCGTTCACCGACAGGTTGTTCTGCACCGCCATCGCAATAGGCAGGATCAACTCCGATGCAGTCGGTGCGACGACGACGCCACCGATGACCACACCGGTAGCCGGTCGGCAGAAGATCTTGACGAAACCGCGCTTGAGCCCGGACATCTTGGCTCGCGGATTGGTGGAGAGCGGCAACATCACGGTGCGCGCAGGGACGTCACCGTTGTCGATGGAGGACTGGCTGACGCCTACCGACGCGATCTCCGGACGCGTGAACACCGCGGACGCAACCGTCTTGAGCTTGATCGGCGTGACGCCTTCACCGAGTGCGTGGTACATCGCGATACGTCCCTGCATCGCGGCGACCGAAGCCAGTGGCAGCAGTCCGGTGCAGTCGCCGGCCGCGTAGATGCCGGCGACCGAGGTGCGTGAGACACGGTCCACCCGCAGGTATCCGCCCCGATCGAGTTCGATCCCTACATTTTCCAGGCCGAGGCCCGACGTGTTCGGTACCGAGCCGACGGTCATCAGAGCGTGGCTTCCCTCGACGGTCCGGCCGTCGGCGAGCCTGACGATCACCCCGGTCTCGGTGCGCTCGACGGAATCGGCGCGCGCATGCTTGACCAACGTGACCCCGCGCTCGTTGAACGCATCCTCGAGCACGAGCGCCGCATCCTCGTCCTCGTGCGGCAGCACGCGGTCACGGCTCGAGACTGCAGTCACCTTGACGCCCATCTCGGTGTACGCGGAGACGAACTCCGCACCCGTGACACCGGAACCGACCACCACGAGGTGCTCGGGCAGTGCATCGAGGTCGTAGAGCTGACGCCAGTTGAGGATGCGTTCGCCGTCGGGCTCGGCGCCCTTCAGCACGCGCGGACTCGCTCCGGTAGCGACAAGAACGACATCGGCGTCGAGAATTCGTTCGGATCCGTCGACAAGCGTCGCGCGAATCTGATGCGCAGCCATACCCACTTGCGTGTCGATCATCTCCGCGCGACCCGAGATCAGCTCGACGCCCACCGAACGTACTCGCGCAGCGATATCGGCGGACTGTGCTTGGGCGAGCGACTTGACCCGCTCGTGGATCTGCGGGAGCGCTACCGCTGCCTGAGACGGGTCGAGGGCAATCCCGAGATCGCTGGCGCGACGCATCTCGGTCCTGATGCCTGTCGACGCGATGAAGGTTTTCGACGGGACGCAGTCCCACAGGACGCACGCACCACCGATGCCCTCGGAGTCGACGAGAGTCACCTTTCCCCCGTGCTGTGCCGCCACCAGCGCTGCCTCGTACCCAGCGGGGCCGCCACCGATGATCACGATCCGGCTCATTGATCCTCTTTCGAATTGGGGGAAATTCCTTCGTATCCGCCGTCGAGGCTATTGCAGTGACGACCGTCATGCACCGGTAGGGTTCGCTACACCGGGCTCGACCAGCGCTGATGCGGTAATCGGGGGTCGCCCCGCGACCACCGACGTGCCGACGGATTAGGCTGGCCGACGTGCCAATTTATGCCGCCTACGGATCGAACATGCATCCGGAGCAGATGTTGCAGCGTTGTCCGCACTCTCCCCTGTCCGGAACCGGATGGTTGCACGGGTGGCGTCTGACGTTCGGCGGCGGCGACATCGGCTGGGAGGGCGCGCTGGCAACGGTGGTGCCCGACCAGGACGAGAAGGTGTTCGTCGTCCTCTACGACGTATCCGAAGAGGACGAACAGAGCTTGGATCGGTGGGAGGGCTCGGAACTGGGCATTCACCGCAAGGTCAGGCTCCGAATCGAGACCGCAGACGGACCGGTCCTTGCCTGGTTGTACGTGCTCGACGCCTACGAGGGCGGCCTTCCGTCTGCCCGCTACCTGGGCGTCATGGCCGAAGCCGCAGAGATCGCCGGCGCTCCGGCCGATTACGTTCGGGACCTTCGTACCCGTAACAGCCGCAATGTCGGTCCCGGCACCAGCTAGTTCGGTTCGAGCGCGATACCCGTCATGACCTTGACGCCCACTGCGAGGGCCCGTTCGTCGAGGTCGAAGGTCGGCTGGTGGATGTCGAGTTGAGGTCCGGTACCGGACCAGACACCGAGCCGTGCCATCGCGCCAGGAATGTCTTCGAGGTACCAGGAGAAGTCTTCCCCGCCGCCTGACTGCGCAGTGTCTGCCAGCGCAGCCGGTCCCACCCTCCGGATCGCATTCTCGAAGGTTCTCGTCACCGCCGCGTCGTTGACCACCGGCGGGACGCCTCGCTTGTAATGCAGTTCGAAGCGGACCCCGGTCGGCGCGAGCAGACCTGTCACGATCTCGGAGACCATCGGCTCGAGCAATGCCCAGGTTTCGTGGTCGCCGGTTCGGACTGTTCCCGTCAGCATCCCGGTCTGCGGAATGGCATTGGGCGCCTGGCCTGCAACGACTGCACCCCACACCATGACGGTGCTGGTCCTGGGATCGATTCGTCGACTGAGCATGCCGGGGAGGCCGGTGATCACGGTGCCCAACGCGTAGACGAGATCTGTTGTCAGATGGGGGCGCGAGGTGTGGCCGCCCGGTGAGTCCAGGCGCAGTTCGACGGTGTCCGCTGCCGAGGTGATCGCGCCGACGCGGACGCCGACCTTGCCGACTTCGAGTCGTGGATCGCAGTGAAGCGCGAAGATCTTCGTCACACCCTCCAGCCCTCCCGCAGCGACGACGTCGAGGGCGCCACCGGGCATGACCTCTTCGGCCGGCTGAAAGATGAGCCGAATCCCGAAAGGCAGGTCCGGCAGCGATGCCAGCGCCAGCGCGGTGCCGAGCAGAACGGTGGTGTGCGCGTCGTGTCCACACGCATGCGACACACCGGGGACCGTGGAGCTGTACGTCGCGCCGGTGAACTCCTGCAGCGGTAGCGCATCCATGTCGGCGCGGAGGGCAACACGAGGGCCGCTAGGACCGATGTCGCAGATCAAGCCGGTTCCACCGGGCAACAATTTCGGCGACAACCCTGCGGCCTCGAGCTCCTCGGCTACGAACGCCGTGGTCGCGAATTCCTGACGCGCCAGTTCCGGGTTGGCATGAATATGTCGACGCCACGTCGACAGGTCGTCCGTGTGCTTCAAGATCCACGTGTCGACGAGTGCATGTCTGTCGATCATCGTGCTGCCCGCGCTTCCACGCCGCTGAGCAGTCGGGCTCGAACGTCGGAGTCCTGTGCAGCACGCACTGCAGTCCTGGCCAGCAACCGAGCACCATCGAGGACTGCGGTGTCTGCGGACGCTGTGATGCAGGCCGCCGCGAACTCCGGTTGATGGGTCACCGCGCCCGCCGAATCCAGCCCGATGACCGGATGGATTCCCGGTAGAACATTCGTCACATTTCCCATGTCGGTACTGCCCAGAGGGCGGAATCCTTCCAGTTCTGGTGCAAGCGGCCTGCGCCCGATCGCCTCGGCCTCGCGGCGGAACTGCGTCACGAGCCAGGGATCGGGAGTCAGTTCCGTGTATGTCGGTGAGATCGTTCGAATTTCGTGAGTACATCCGGTCGCCAGCGCCCCGGCCTCGAAGCAGCGGTACGTCTTGGCAGTCAAGGCAGCCAACGATTCCGAGGTGTGTGCGCGGAGGTAGTACAGCAATTCGGCGTGCCCGGGAACGATGTTGGGTGCGAGACCACCATCACTGACGATGCCGTGCAGTTGCTGGCCGGGGGCCAGGTGTTGACGGAGCAGACCGATCGCGACCTGGCTGATGGTGACCGCATCGCCCGCATTGATGCCCCATTCGGGTGCCGCCGATGCGTGGGCTGCACGCCCGGTGAACTTGATACCGATGTCGGACAAGGCAAGTGAAGTGGCGCCCACGATGTCGAACGGACCCGGATGAACCATCAGCGCCGCTGCGACCCCGTCGAACGCGCCCCGCTCCAGCATCAGCACTTTGCCGCCGCCGCTCTCCTCGGCTGGAGTTCCGAGGACGGTCACGGTGATTCCGAGTTCGTCGGCGAATGGCGCAAGAGCAATCGCCGCCCCGGCTGCGGATGCGGCGATGATGTTGTGCCCGCAGGCGTGACCGATTTCCGGCAGGGCGTCGTATTCCGCGCAGATGCCGATGTTCAGGTCGCCGGAACCGAACGTGGCGGTGAACGCAGTCGGCATGTCTGCGACGCCGGACTCCACCTCGAAGCCACGGGAACCGAGCAACTCGCGCACTTTTGCGGCGCTGCGATATTCCTCGAACGCCAACTCGGGCTCGGAATGTATCGAATGCGACAGTTCGATCAGCTCTGGTGCGGCGCTCTGCACACCTGCATCGGTCTCATCGATCACCGCACCAGTCTGTCACTACTGGTTTCCGAAGCTGAAGTTGCTCTCACCTGTCGGGATGTTCAGAGCAGCGAGAGCGTCGGCGTGGATGCCCGCTTTGATACCCGCGAGGTTCTTTCCGCGCGTACTCGTCAGTGCGGACGCCCGCTCGACGGCCGATGACAGGACCTCGTCCTCGGTCACGGCTACATCGGCGATGCCTGCAGTGACGGCATCGGCACCGCCGAAGCGACGACCGGTCGTCATGGCCTCGATCGCGGTCTGCATCGGCAGTCGGGATGTGACCAATGCGGACATGCCCGCGGTGAACGGCATGTTCAGGTTGACCTCGGGCAGGCAGTAGAAGCCACGATCGACGCGGACCGTTCGGAAGTCGTGTGCCGTCGCAAGCATCGCACCGGCGCCGAACGCGTGGCCTTGCACTGCCGCCACCGTTGTCATCGGGAAGGTGAGGAGCCGCGAGTACAGAGTGTGGACGCGGTCGAGGTACCAGGTGACTTTGTCCAGGTTGGCGAACAGCCAATCGGTGTCGAGCCCGTTGGTGAAGAACTTCCCGGTCGCCGTGGTGACCAACGCGGCAGGGCCCTCGGTGGCCTCCACTTCGTCGAGGAGGACGTGGACCCGATCGATCCAGTCGGGATGGAATCGGTTCTCGTTGTTCTCGGGGCCTGCCTCGTCACCGAGGAAGAGGATGTGCACGTCACCGCTGCGTTCGAGATAAGGCATAGGCGGATACTACCCGGCGGTAACTTCCGGCAACGAGGCAGCGACTCTACGGCGTACCGGCGCGACGAATATCGATCTCCAGCTGTCAGATGCCCGACGCTCCCGGGGACGTCGTGATACCGGCAGCCTGCAGTTCTTCGCTCAGGTCACGAAGTGACACCGCGCTGTGCAGCCAGGTGGGGGCGCTGATTGCGATCCGTCCTTCCAGCAATGCCCGGGCCGACCAAGCGCCGATCACAGCTGTTGCCACCGACTGCTCGCGCCCCGTCGCCCACGCCTGTCTTCCGGCGTGGTCGCGCGCGAGGATGGCCCAGCGATCGCCACCCGGCATGACCGACGGCGTGAAGCGGGAGAGCCAGGGCATGCGCGTCAGGGCGGCGAGCCCCACCGTCATCAGCCGGGAATCGAGCCGTAGATACGTTCTGACCGGTATCGCCAGCTCTTCGGTCAATCGGTGCTGGTCTGCGAAATCCGCTCGCAACGAGGCGAATCGCCGATATCCCGATTCAGCTGGGAAATCGAACTTCTTGCCTGCGGTGAAGTTCTTGACGGACGATCCGTCCGGGTCGTCGAATCTCGCACCGAGCAATCCGTAGGTCCACTCCGTGGCCGCTGCTCCGTGCTGTTCCCCTGCACCGAGCCCGATGGCAACGTCGACCCCTGTCGAATTTTCCGAAATGGCTTCACGGACGAGAATCCCCGACAACCCCGGTGCGATTCCGACCCCGAGGAGGACAGGCCCTCGAACGGCGTTCAGTGCCTGCGTGTACGAACTGGTCGCCGAGATGTCGACGAAGGGGATGTCGCGGCCTGCGGAAATCCGCGCGAGCTCGGCGTCCTCGCTGCCCGATGCGTTGACTACCACGCCGACGCCGTTCAACGCCTCCTCGTACGCGCTGTGGTCGTGGAGATCCACAGCGCGGTCCGCTCGTGCTGGATCACGTCCCACCGAGACAGCAGCGACACCATCCGCTCGGAGCATGTCGACGATGCGACGGCCGACGGCGCCGTATCCGCCGAGAACGAGAACTGTCATCACGGAACCTTTCTAGAGTGAAGCACTAGAGCACTACTCTAGATCTAAACTCGCCTCCGTGGTCAACTCCTCCGACACCAGTGCCCGCTCGAAGATCCTCACCGCGGCCCACCCGCTGTTCGTCAGGAATGGGTACGCGTCGACGACCGTCAAGCAGATCGCAACCGACGCGGGGGTCGCAGTGCAGACCGTGTACTTCGTGTTCGGCAACAAGCGCGCGATCCTCGAAGCGCTCCTCGACCGCGCGATCGCGGGCGACGAACTCCCCATAGCCACCCTCGAAAGGCAATGGGTCGCCGACGCCATTGCCGCCTCGGACCCCATCGAACATCTGCGGATTCACGTGCACGCCGCCCGCCTCGTCTCCGAACGCGTCGCAGGAATCCTGCTTGCGGTCCGCGCGGGTGCACACGCCGATCCGGACGTGGCAGCACTGTGGCGAACCAACGTCGAGCAGCGCGTCACTGTGCTTCGGCATCTCATGACATCGCTGGCTCAGAAGGTCGCCGGCATGGATGTCGAGACCTGCGTAGATGTCGGACTGGCGCTGTTGAGTCCGGAGAACTTCACTGTGCTCGTCGACGATCGCGGATGGACGACGGAGAAGTACGAATCCTGGGTGGTCGAGGGTCTTGCGGCGGCCGCCGAATGTCGATGACAACAACTATCTGTCGCCGCATCGCCCACCTATCTCCTAGGGTGGTCCCTCGTGGGAACTTCTGACGCACACAGTGCCGACCCGACCATCGACCCGGCAGGTGCCGCCGCAACCGCCGCCGCCGCCATCGCCGAAGCAACCGGTGTGGCCGCGCACTCGGTAGCGATCGTGCTCGGTTCGGGCTGGCAAGCCGCCGCCGATAGGTTCGGCGAACCGACTGCCACCCTTCGCATGGCCGATCTCCCCGGGTTCGCGCCGCCGTCGGCGTCGGGACACTCCGGAACCATCACTTCGGTGAATGTCGGCGGGACGCACACCCTCCTGCTCCAAGGCCGTACCCACGCCTACGAAGGGCACGAGCTTCGACGCGTCGTGCACCCGGTGCGCACCGCCATCGCTGCCGGTTCCGGCACCGTCGTGCTGACCAATGCGGCGGGCGGAATTCGCGAGGGCATGAGCGTCGGACAACCGGTCTTGATCTCGGACCACCTCAATCTCACTGCCCGGTCACCGTTGATCGGCGCCGAGTTCGTCGATCTCGTCGACGCCTACTCCCCCGAACTTCGCGACCTCGCGCGCAGCATCGATCCCACTCTCGAGGAAGGTGTCTACGCCGGCCTCCCGGGTCCGCACTACGAGACTCCCGCCGAGATCCGCATGCTCCGAACCATCGGGGCCGACCTCGTCGGCATGTCGACGGTGCACGAGACCATCGCCGCGCGCGCACTCGGTGCCCGAGTTCTCGGAGTCTCCCTCGTGACCAACCTCGCTGCCGGCATGACGGGCGAACACCTCAACCACAAGGAAGTTCTCCAAGCAGGCAAGGCGTCGGCATCGCGCATGGGCGAATTACTGCATCGACTGGTCTCGACGCTGTGACATCCCATCTCTCCGAACAGCTTTCCGAGTGGATTGCCGGAGATCCAGATCCGACCACCCGCGACGAACTGGCAGAGCTCTCCGAATCCGAACTGGCCGAGCGCTTTCGGGCGCCACTGAGTTTCGGCACCGCTGGCCTGCGCGGCGTGGTACGGGCAGGACCGAACGGCATGAACGTCGCCGTCGTTGTTCGGACCACGGCCGGAATCTGCGCGTGGTTGCAGAAGAAATGCCTCGGCGGGTCGACGGTAGTCGTCGGCAGGGACGCGCGCCACGGATCCGATGCGTTCGCGACTGCAGCTGCCGAAACGCTTGCAGCTGCCGGCTTCTCGGTCGTACTGCTCCCCCGCCCGCTCCCGACGCCTGTGCTGGCCTTCGCCGTTCGCGCTCTGGACGCCGATCTGGGTGTTCAGATCACCGCCTCGCACAACCCCGCCGCAGACAACGGCTACAAGGTCTATCTCCGCGGCGGTGCGCAGTTGGTTCCGCCTGCCGACAAGGAGATCGAAGCCGAGATCGCTGCAGTGGGCCGCGCCGTCGACGTACCCCGCAGTCTCGTCGCCCCAGGCGGCGGCGACGTGACCGCTCGCTACCTCGATACTCTGCCCGCGCTCGTTCACGCGTCTCGTCGGAACATCCGAATCGCGCTGACACCCCTGCACGGCGTCGGCGGCGAGGTTGCACTCACCGCGCTGCGCGGACTCGGCTTCCTCGACGTCCACGTCGTGACAAGTCAGTTCGACCCGGACCCCGAGTTTCCCACCGTCACATTTCCCAATCCGGAGGAGCCGGGAGCAGCAGACGCTCTACTCGCCCTCGCTGCGGAGGTCGATGCCGACCTCGCGATCGCGCTGGATCCCGACGCCGACCGGTGCGCGATCGGCGTGCCCGGCCCGGGAGGCTGGCGAATGCTCAGCGGTGATGAAACCGGGGCTCTACTTGCCGACCACATCCTGAAATCGGCGCCACCGAACTCGTTGGTCGCCAACACCATCGTGTCCTCTCAACTCCTCGCGGCGTTGGCACCCGCGCGCGGTGCCAGGTACGCGCGGACACTGACCGGATTCAAGTGGCTGGTACGCGCAGGGGCCGGCCTCGTCTACGCCTACGAGGAGGCGATCGGTCACTGCGTGGATCCGACGTCGGTGAACGACAAGGACGGCATCTCGGCCGCAGTGATGCTCGCCGACCTGGTTGCGCAACTGAAGTCCGACAGCCGGACACTTCTCGACGTTCTCGACGACCTCGCGATGGAATTCGGAGTCCATGCAGGCGCCCAGGTGTCCAAGCGGGTCGACGATCTCGGCCGCATCGACTCGATGATGGCTCGGCTGCGCTCAGACCCTCCAGCCGAATTGGCTTCTCGCGCAGTCACTATGACCGACATGCTCACCGCACGTGGACCACTGAGAACCGATGCCGTCGAGCTCGCGGGGAACGGAATCCGCGTCATCGTGCGGCCATCGGGAACCGAGCCCAAGGTGAAGGCATATCTGGAGGTCGTCGAGCCGGCCAGCTCGCGCGAGGACTTGGTGAGGGCACGAGCCACGGCCGGCGCTACGTTGGACGAACTCCGGAAGTTCGCGCGGACTCTCTAGAACAGAGCCGATTGCACGGCAGGCAACTCGGAGGTGTAGTCCCCGAACGTCACCCGGCGCCCCTTCAGTTCGTGCAGGTCGACGACGAACGACGCGTCGTCGTGGGTGCGGTCCGGCATTGCGCCCCGATCGTTCAGCCTCACCACCGCCGCCTGGCCGATGCAGGCGTCGACCGTGAAACCGTGCGTCCCGGTGGTGATGTCGAGGGGATACGCGAGCCTGTTTCCCGACGCCAGATCACGAAATCCGGCTGTGCGCCACGGCTCCTCCACGACGCGGTAGGTCGCCTCGTCGACGGCAGGTTCGATCATCGTGCGGACGCAGGTGGCGAGTGCCGTCGTCGCGGCGTCGATCCGGACGGTGTCGATCGGCAGGGCCAACGCTGCGGCTTTGGCGGAGGACCGAACAGCTTGGCGAACCTGGAGCTGCTCGGTCACGCTGTCTTCCAGTACCCGGATCACCTTGCCGTCCTCGGCTCGTGCCACGTAGTGCGCGCAGATCGCACCTTGTTCGGCGAGGCGACCCCATTTCCTGGTGTCGGCTGCTGTCCCCACCTTGTGCACTCCGTTGGCGAACGTCGCAATGTAGAGCCAATGCGGTTGCATCACATGCGCTTCGAGCTCTCGGGAGACGAACCCGCCTCGATGGATGGTGTGCACGAACCGAAATCCGTCCTTGGATTCGCATGCCGAGCACTGAGAGCCCACGTCCACCGGGTTCTGTCGCGGGCACGGAACGTACTCCGAACCTGCGCCCGTGCGGAACGCGACTCGGCCGGTGCACCAGCGCTGCGCGCCCAGAGAAGCGAAGCCGAGCCGTCCGCCGCGCAGATCTACGTACCCGACCTCCTTCGTCTCGATGTCGACGACTCGAAGACGAGGGTCGCCCTCGCGCGCCGGCCAGGTGACGCCGAGAACGAGTGAGATGCTCAGCGCGGACCGAACTGACGATCGCCCGCGTCGCCGAGACCCGGCACGATGAAGGCGTCGTCGTTGAGTCCGTCGTCGATACTCGCGGCGACGAGTCGCACCGGCAGTCCCGACGCCTCGAGTGCCGCGACGCCTTCAGGGGCGGCGACGACGCAGATAGCGGTGACGTCCGCTGCTCCCCGCTCGACGAGGAGTTCGATGGTGTGAACCATGGAACCTCCCGTCGCCAACATCGGGTCCAGTACATAGACCGGAGTCTGCGACAGATCGTCGGGCAGCGACTCCATGTACGGAACCGGCTGGTGTGTCTCCTCGTCGCGCGCCATCCCGACGAAGCCGACGCGTGACTGCGGGATCAGGCCACTTGCCTTCTCCACCATTCCCAAGCCCGCCCTGAGAACCGGCACGAGCAGCGGCGGACGCGCCAGCCTCGTGCCCTTCGTGGTAGCCACCGGAGTCTTCACGTCGAACGTGTCGATGTCGGCGTCGCGGGTGGCCTCGTACACCAGCATGTGGGTGAGCTGGCGGAGTGCGGACCTAAATGTTGCGTTGTCGCTGCGCTCGTCGCGCATCGTCGTCAGCAGTGCAGCGGCCAGTGGATGGTCGACCACGTGAGTTTCCATTCCGACAGGATAAATGCGGGAACCGATCGGCCGTCACGTGCGTCGAAGATATGTGTAGGAGTTTTTCGTGCGCCGTCGAGGAATCCATGGGGGAATCGGTGACAGAGATATCGGCAGTATCTGCGGGAGTGCACGCGTACGCGACGACGATGGGAGCAGCCGCCGCTCAGGTCGCCACGGCGGCTGCCGCGACGACTGCGTGCGGGCCTGCCGTTCTCGCGCCGGTGTTCGGGCTGATCGGCACCGAGTTTCTCGCTGCATTCACCGGAGTTCACGGCGCGCACGGGGCCGCAGTCGGCAAACTCGCCGAGACTGTGGCCAGTCTCGGTGTCGCGGCGTCGGCATCCAGCGGCGCCTATGACCTAGCCGACGCTCAGACCGCTGCGAGCCTGATGTGATCGAACTGCTCGCCAAGCCCATCACCGATCTCCTCGGCGCGTTCGGGTCCGGCATCGTTCCCAGCGGTGGACCGACAGACGTACTGCGGTCCTCGTCTCGGGCGCTCGAGTCGGTACAGAGCATCGGACAATCGGCCGTCGGTGAACTTGCGACCGCATGGAGTGGGCCTGCTGCCACCGCCGCTATCGAACTCGCCGGCCAAGCCCATACGAGCGCTCTCGGGCTGTCCGATCATGGCGTCGAGATCGCGGCAGTAGTCGACCGCGCCTGCGAGAAGGTCCAGGCCGGACTCGTCGAACTGCAGGGCATTGCGCAGTCCTTCATCTCGGTCGCGGGCGCCGCCGCGCCGATGCTGTTCACCCCGGCAGGCCAGTCGATGCTGATCACGACGGCCATCGAACACTTGCAGCGCGCCCTGGCGGTCGTGTCCCGCGTGCGCGGCGAGCTCGCCGTCCACACCGCCGAGATCAGCGCCTACACAGCGCCTCCGCCGGTCCCCCAGCCCGCAGGCGCAGCGCCCACGACTGCACCGGCATCCGCTCCTATACCAGTCGGATCGGACCCGGGCAGCCAATTCGGGCAGAACTTCGCCAGGACGCTGTCGTCGTCCGCGTCCTCGATTCTTCCCGACACACCGTCGAACCTGATGACCTCACCGGCTACCGCTACGGTCCCCGCAGCCCAGACATCCGATGCGTCCATGTTCACCGGCAACCCCCAGCGGACGTCGGCGGACATGGGCGGCGTCGGAGGTGGCGTCCAGGTCGCGCTTCCCGACGGCAGCGTCGCAGTGGCGCCCAACGAGGAAGCAGCAGGCGCGGTGCGCAGTGCGCTGACACAGCAGGGCACGCCGTATGTCTGGGGTGGAACCGAGCCGGGACGCGGCCTCGACTGCAGCGGCCTGACCCAGTGGGCGTACGGCGAGCAGGGCGTGGAGTTGCCGAGGCTGGCGCAGGAGCAGAACGTCGGCACCCAGATCGGCCAGGACGAGCTCATGCCGGGCGACCTTGCAGTGTGGGACGGTCACGTCGCCATGGTCATAGGAAACGGTCAGATCGTGGAGGCAGGCGATCCCGTGCAAGTCGGTGACGTCCGAACCACCAACTCGGGTATGGCCTTCAAGGGCTTCTACAGGCCGACCGCATGATCGAGTCGACAGCGTGGGCCGCCACGCGCACCGATTCCGTCCGAGTCCAGGCAACCTCGGGCGGAGTTCCGACGTCCGTGCACATCGACTCGCGTGAACTTCGCTTCGGTGGAACCGAATTGGCGAAAACGATCCTGGAAGTGCATGCCCGGGCAACCCAGTCCGCCATGGCTCGGCACCGCACCAGGCTCGAACGCGACGGAATGCCAGCCGACGTTCTCGACCGACTCGGCCTACCTCGTGAGTCGACCGTCGCCGATGCCGAGAACGAACTGTTGGGTACCGAACCCGCACCTGTCAGCTGGATGAAATCTCTGTGAACGATCCACTCGATGACCTGATCGATCGCGCCGACCGCGCGTTGTCCGTCATGCACGACGCAACGGAGATGCTGTCTACCCTGCGGATAGTTCGCCGATCTCCCGATGGTCTGGCCACCGTCACAGTCGACGGTTCGGGGGCAATGGTCGACCTGTACCTGCAGTCCGACCTGTCGCGCGAGTCGGCGACCCAACTCGAAAACTCCATCGTCGCCACCGCTGCCGAGGCCGCCGGCGAGGCACTTCGGCGTCGAGCTTCCGTCTTGGAGCAGATGCAAAGTTCGCTCTCAGACACCTGAGATAGGCTTCCCGCCATGGCTGGCGACATCATCCCGATCGAACTCGGTCTCACCCGCGGCGACTTCGTGACCCTGTGGGCTCCCGAATGGCACGAAGGCGACGACGAATGGGAGGCCTTCCTCGGACACGAGGAAGATCTCTACGGTTTCGAGGCGGTTGCTCATCTAGCCGCTTTCATCCGTAGCAACGACGACAACGACCTCGTCGATCATCCGTCGTGGAAGATCGTGTCGGCTCTCGCTGCCAACGAGCTCGAGCCCGACGACCTTCACCGCTTCGACCTTGTCGGCGTTCCGGAACTCGTCGCGGAGGATCCCGACTCCGATATTCTCGCCGAACTCGCCGCAACGTTCGAGATGGTTCAGACCATCGGAGAGGTCTGCGAACTCTCCACTGTCACTTCGTTCTTCGCCGGCAACCCACACCTCGGATCGGTAGGAATCGGCGTCGACGCCTACGTCGGCAAAGACGGTCAGAACCTCTGGAACCGAATCGGAGCGTCCATCTCCAAGAGCTGGGACGCAGTCATCGACGCAATCGATTCCGTGGTCACCTCACCCGATGTCGACGCCGCCGCCGTGGAGGTCGCCGAAGCCGAGCTGCTGGCTGCCACCGAGAACGAGGTCGACGTCGACGACGTGTCCGATGAGGACGACGACACCCTCGACGATGATGCCTCCGACGAAGACAGTGCCGATGGGAACACTGCGGACGAGGAAGTCACCGCGGATCCCATCGCCGACGCGGCCGCCGAAGAAGGGTTCTGGGCATCGGTCGGCATCGACCCCGTCCAGATAATCACCTCCGAGGACACCTACTACACACTGCGGTGCTACATCGACGACGAGCCGATCTTTCTGGGGCGCACCGGAAGCATCACGGTGTTCGGTTCCGAACGGGCTCTCGCCCGGTACTTGGCCGACGATCACGATCACGACCTGGCGAAGGTCAGTACCTACGCCGAAGTGCAAACAGCAGCGATCGACGGTTCACTGCGCATCGACATCACCGATGACAACGTCTACGTCCTGCCGGGCTTGGCGGACGACCTCGCCGAGGGGCCGGAAGCAGTCGACATCGACCAGCTGGACCTGGCCGTCGAACTGTTCACCGACGCAGCGGACTTCGCCGAAGACGACTCCGTGGAAACCGCGCTCGCACAATCGACACCACTCGGCTGGTACGTCTCCTACACACTCGAGCCCGATCCGAACAGGCTCGCACCGAGCGCGCCGTTCGAGCTGGAGGCCGAAGCGTGGCGGGCGCTCGAGCGTGATTTCGAGGCCCGCCTCCGCAAGGAGTGAGCCCTAGCCGATGAGAACCGCGTATCCAGGTTTGACGACGTTGTCGATCAGCTCCAGTCGTTCGTCGAACGGGATGAACGCGGATTTCATCGCGTTGATCGTGAAGCGCTCGAGGTCGGTCCAGCCGTAGCCGAACGTCTGGGCGAGGGTGTGCATCTCGCGAGACATCGACGTACCACTCATCAATCGGTTGTCGGTGTTGACGGTGACGCGGAACCGCAGTCGCGCAAGAAGATCGAATGGGTGCTTTTCGATGCTGTCGACGGCGCCGGTCTGCACGTTCGAACTCGGGCAGAGTTCCAGCGGCATGCGTGTGTCGCGGACGTACGCCGCGAGCAGTCCGAGCGACGGAGTCCCGTCCGACGCGATTGCAATGTCGTCGATGATGCGGACGCCGTGGCCAAGGCGGTCCGTGCCGCAGAACGCGACCGCTTCCTGAATGGACGGCAGACCGAAGGCCTCCCCCGCATGAATAGTGAAGTGCGCGTTGGCTTCTCGCATGTACTCGAAAGCATCGAGATGACGACTGGGAGGGAATCCTGCTTCCGCTCCGGCGATGTCGAACCCGACGACACCGCGATCCCTGAAGCGCACGGCAAGCTCTGCAATCTCACGTGACCGTGCAGCGTGACGCATCGCCGTCAGCAGACATCCGACACGAATTCGTTTGCCGTTCACCCGGGCCGCCGATTCGCCTGCGCGGAAACCTTCGAGCACATGCTCGACGACCTCGTCCAGGGTCAGCCCTCGATCCAGGTGCTGTTCAGGGGCGAACCGCACCTCCGCATACACAACGCCGTCCTCGGCCAGGTCTTCCGCGCACTCACGGGCGACACGCGAGAGTCCCTCCGGCGTCTGCATGACCGCGACGGTGTGAGCGAAGGTCTCCAGATACCGCTCGAGCGAACCACTGTCGGCAGCGTTCCGAAACCATTCGCCCAAAGCAGGACCGTCCTGCGCAGGCAAGCCGTCGTATCCGCACTCATCGGCCAGTTCCAGCACAGTCTGTGGCCGAAGTCCGCCGTCGAGATGGTCGTGCAGTAGAGCTTTGGGGGCCGTCTTGATGGAGGGGAGGTCGAGCGGCGTCGCGCCGCTGTTCGGGTTCGCGGTACTCATGACTCGACGGTAGCGCGATCGGAACGGACTCGCGTGCGTTCGCCGACGCACCCGCGCGTCGGAGCGAATTGAACCGAGCAACCCATTTCGTTGCATTGTTACCCTTTTGAAAACAGATCAGTCGAAACTGAGCGGAACTGCAACCGAAATCGTATTGTTCTCAGCAATCGATCCGGTCTCGAGCTTGGAGTGATCATGTCTGTTGCGGATACGCCTGCGACTTCTCCACCTCCGGACGTTCCCGCGGGCAAAGGCCTGAACACGGGTGCGCTCGGTCTCGTCGGAAACATCGTCATCGGGCTGTCCGCGGTTGCTCCCGCCTACAGCCTGGCGGCGACCCTGGGATACGTCGTCCTCGCCGTCGGAGACAAGGCGCCTGCAATGTTCCTTGTCGCCTTCGTTCCCATGCTGCTCACAGCATTCGCCTACCGTGAGCTAGGACGGGACACCCCCGACTGCGGCACGTCGTTCACCTGGGGAACCAAGGCCTTCGGCCCGTGGGTGGGGTGGATGGCCGGGTGGGGATTGGCAGTGTCTGCCATCATCGTGCTCGCCAACGTCGCAGAGGTCGCGGCGATCTACCTCTTCGAGTTCCTGGGATTGGAAGGGGCCGCCGAGTCCACGGCAGCCAAAGTGGCGCTCGGCTCGTTCTTCATCGTGTCGATGACCTATGTCAGCTTCCGCGGCATCCTCATCAGCGAGCGCATGCAGAACGTGCTGCTGGTCGTCCAATTCGGTGTGCTGATCGGCGTCTCGATCACGGCTCTGGTGAAGGTCGGGGCAGGGACGGCGGGCCCGCAGGCCATCACTCCGCAGCTCAGCTGGATCATCCCGACCGGGGTCACGATGTCCGACGCCGCGCAGGCGATCATCCTCTGCATTTTCATCTACTGGGGCTGGGATGCATGTCTCGCGGTCGGCGAGGAGACGAAAGACTCGGAGAAGACACCGGGCCGCGCAGCCGTGATCACCACGTTGATCCTCGTCGCCACGTACGTGCTCGTCGGATATGCGGTGCAGTCGTTCGCTGGATTCGGCGACACTGGAATCGGCCTGAACAACCCGGACAACCTCGATGACGTCTTGACGATCCTCGGCGGCCCCGTTGCCGGCTCGGTCGTCGCGTCGTTGCTGCTGCTCACCGTGTCGATCTCGGCACTGTCCTCGACCCAGACCACCATTCTCCCCACTGCTCGCGGCACCCTGTCGATGGCTGTCTACAAGGCGATCCCGAAGCGATTCGCAAGCGTGCATCCCAAATACATGACGCCGGGGTTCGGCACGCTCGTCATGGGGGCCTCGGCATTGGCGTTCTATCTCGTACTCACCTTCGTCAGCGCGAACGCACTGCAGGATTCGGTGGCTTCACTCGGTCTCGCGGTGGCCTTCTACTACGGAATCACCGCGTACGCGTGTGTGTGGTACTTCCGCCGGACTTTGTTCGGTTCGGTCCGAAACCTGTTCATGCGCGCGATTTTCCCGCTCCTCGGCGGGCTGTCGATGACCTGGGCATTCGTGCAGAGTGCGGTGGACATGATCAAGCCCGACTACGGTTTCACCGCCTACGGTCCGATCGGCGGCGTATTCGTCCTCGGCATCGGAATGCTCGTGCTCGGAATTCCGCTGATGCTTCTGTGCTTCGTCGGCAACCGAGAGTTTTTCCAGGGCAAGACCTTGACCGCGACCACCGAAGTCAAGGTTCCGGACTCTTACTAGAACAGGATCACGAGATGAAACTCACCGTCGGCTATCTCGCCACGCCGAGTGGCGACGACGGCGTCGCGTTGGCCACCGTGCTGGCGTCCGCTCTCGACGCGTCCATCGACATCGTCATCGTCATCCGCTCGGACGAGCCGCTCATGGAAGGCAGCGGCCCGTACCGAAAAGTGCTCGACGCCAAAGCCGAACAATGGTTGTCGGGTGCGCGAGCGCAGGTCCCCGACGGCATCGAAGTTGCGACACACATTGCTCGGCACGCGTCCTTCGCGCAGGGCCTGATGGAGTTCGCCGCCGAACACGACTCCGACATGATCGTCGTCGGCGGCGCCGGTGACGGACTGCTGAACCGCCACACCGTCGGTTCCGTCGCCGGTCAACTCCTCCATGCCTCGCCGGTTCCGATCGCGCTCGCCCCGCGTGGGTACCGGAACGGCGCCCAGCGCACGCTCACCGGTCTGACTGCGGCAGTCCCGACCCGCGCCGGGACCGCTGATCCTTCGGCTCTCGCCATCACGATTGCCAGTGCCGCACATCTTCCTCTGAGGTTGGTCTCACTCGTCTCGCTGGAGGACGACGGAGCCGATGCCGATGGTCTCGAAACTCGACGACGCCATGTCGCTGCAGCGCAAGCCAACCTGGAAAACGCGGCTCGCAAGCTGCCCGACGTGGATGGTCTCGAGTCCGTGGTCGCGGACGGATCCAGTCTCGACGAGGCTGTCGCGTCCCTGCAGTGGTCCGATGGCGACGTCCTGTTCCTCGGCTCGAGCCGGCTCGCGGCGCCCAAGCGTGTGTTCCTCGGATCCAGTGCATCGAAGATCATACGGTCGACCCCGGCTCCGGTCATCGTGGTTCCGCACGAGTAGGACTCGTGTTTACTGCCTAGAGCGTGTCTCTTAAATTGGGTCCGTTTTCGTTTTCATCGCCGGGCGGTGGTTGTGGTTGCGGGAGTGCAGAACTGCCGCGCACAGGACAACGCCCCCGAGGAATGTCATGGCGTACTTGTCATATCGAGTGGCCACACCACGCCACTGTTTGAGCCGCCCGAAGCCACGCTCGACGGTGTTGCGGTGCTTGTACATCGTCGGATCGAAACCCGGTGGACGACCACCGGCGGACCCCTTGTCGGCCCGTCGCTGCTTCTGGTCGCTGCGCTCGGGAATGGTGTGTTTGATCTTGCGGCGACGCAGTTCGGTGCGGGTACTGGGATGGGTGTACGCCTTGTCGGCGAGCAATCGGTAGTCCTGGTCCCCACCGGCAGCTCGGTGGGCATCGAGCAACGGCACCAACTGTGGATTGTCCCCGGCTTGCCCACCGGTCAGCAGCATCGTCACCGGCGAGCACGTCAGGTCGGTCAGTGCATGGATCTTCGTGGTGAATCCTCCGCGAGATCGACCCAACGCGTGGTCAGCGGGTTCGTCGACGGATTTCTTGTAATTCGACAAGGCCCCCTGTGAGAGTGTCGGCTCGCGCACCGGCCGCATGCTGATGCGCCCGGACGCTGGTCGAGTCGATCGAGAGCACCGCCCCGATATCGCCGTCGAGTTCTTCCGGGTCGAGACCGAACACCTCGGCCACCGCGGCAAGCATCTCGTCGTAGGTGCCATCGAAGGACCATCGGTGGTGGCGTTTCCACACCGTCTGCCACGGACCGAAGTCCTCCGGCAGATCTCGCCACGGACACCCGGTACGGAATCGGTATGCGATGCCCTCCAGAATTCGCCGGTGCTCGGCGAACCGCCGCCCACGTTTTCCCACGTCGGTGGGTATCACTGGCTCGACGATCTCCCAGAACTCGTCACTGATCACTCCCACGCGCGTCATCGAAATATCATCGCTGACAGCACCTCTCAAATTTGGGAGACACGCTCTAGGCGCTCCGCGCTAGTGGCACGGTTGAGCGCACGCCAGTGCACTTAACCATGCCACTGGAGGCGGAGCCTCGGGGCCACTGGAGGCGGAGCCTCGGGGCCACTGGAGGCGGAGCCTCACGAGTCGAAGCCGAGCCCGATCTTGTCCATCCCTGCGAGCCACAGCCCACGCTTGCCGCGGTTACGATCGGCCTTGGCGAATTCGTTGCGCGTGATGTTGATGCCCAATGACTTGAACGGCTCAGGCGGGAACGGCAGCGGCTTCCCGCACACCATGTTCAGCCGCGTGCGCTCGGTGTCCCGGCCGTCGAGCAAATCGAGAGCGGTGCGAGCCCCGAAGTGTGATGCGCCGACCCCGAGGCCGGTGAAGCCGAGCACACTCGCGACCCGCCCACCCATACCGACATCCCAGAACGCGCTGAAGCGTGAGCATGTGTCGATAGCGCCGCCCCACGTGTGTGTTGCACGAATACCCTCGAGTGTGGGGAACATCTGCAGTAGGTGCTCGGCGAGCAGACCGAACGTCTCGGGATGCTGGCGGTGCCGCGGATCGGTGTCGCCCCCGAAACGATAGATGGCGTCCCAGCCGCCGAACAGAATTCGATCGTCAGCAGTGAGACGGAAGTAGTGGAATCGATTTCCGCTGTCGGCCAATCCTTCTCGACCCGTCCAACCGATGCTACCCAGCTGCTCGGAGGTCAGCGGTTCGGACACGATGACGTAATCCCACACCGGCACGATCCGCTGACGCAGTGCCCACCTCAGCGGTTTCGTCGCCGCCGTCGCAAGCAGAACCTTCGCGGCCTCGATGGTTCCGTATCTGGTCTCCACCCGCACGCCGTCACCCGACGCGCGCAGCGACTCGACACGGCTGTTCTCGTGAATCGTCACGCCAAGCGATTCCGCTGCAGCGGCCAACCCCCACGCCAGCTTCGCCGGATCGATCATCATCACATCGGGGTCGAACACTGCACCCCGCGCCATCGGAGAACTGACTCTCTCCGCGAGAGCGTCGTGATCCAGATACTCCATCGGTTGGCCGAGTCTCGCCGCATCCTCCGCGAGTACGCGCAAATCACCCGTCTGCCAGTCGAAGTTGGCGATATCGAGCTCACCGGTCCGTTCGATGTCTGCGTCGATGCCGTACTGTCTCGCGGACTTCTCGATAGCGTCGAGCGTCTGTGATCCCATTCGGAGAAGCGTGGGAAGCTCGTCCGAGTAGCGATCGATGCCGTTGCCAAGGCCGTGCGTCAAGCTGGCAGCGCAGAAGCCGCCGTTGCGTCCCGTCGCCCCTTCGGCGATGCGGTCGCCTTCGAGTAGCACGATCGAACGGTCGGGATTCTCCTCCGCCGCGTGAATCGCAGCCCACAGACCGGTGAATCCAGCCCCGACAACGACGAGATCCGCCGCCGAATCATGGCGGTACCGCGGCCGAGGCGTCGGGCGCTCGGGGCGGTCGAGCCAGAACGACTCCGGCACTGCATCGACCACCATGTCGAATCCTCGGCGTGTCGGCTTCTCTGCCCACGTCATCGAGTGCCATCCTTTCGAGCGAAAACCGTTCGATGCCAGGGCTTCTGAGCAACCCCGGTGATATCGGTCATCACATGCTTGATCGCCAGATACTCCTCGAACGAATAACTGGACATGTCCTTGCCGAATCCCGAGGCCCCCACTCCCCCATGCGGCATCTCACTGATGATGGGGATGTGGTCGTTGATCCACACGCACCCGGCATCGATCTCACGCGACGCCCGTCCTGCCCGGTACAGGTCACGAGTCCATGCCGAGGCGGCCAGCCCGAACGCCGTGTCATTGGCGCGACGCACTGCATCGTCGTCACCGAAGTGCTTCGAGACCGTCAGCACCGGACCGAAGATCTCGTCTCGATACACCTCGTCCTGCTCCCCGACATCGGCGACGAGCGTCGGGAGATAGAACGCTCCGGCCAGATCGGGAGTCCGACCCCCGCACACGACTCTGGCGCCCGTCCTGTTCACCATCGCCGCGACACGATCTCGATGTGCGAACGAGACGAGCGACCCCATGTCCGTGGCGGGATCCGACGGATCGCCGACGACTACGGCGTTCATCAGCTCCGCGACGCCATCGACGAACGAGGCGTACAACGGTTCTGCGACAATGGCTCTCGTCGCAGCCGTACAATCCTGACCTGAGTTGATCAAAGCGCCTGCGACCGCTCCGTGCACGGCGGCATCGAGGTCGGCGTCGTCGAACACGACGAACGGTGCCTTGCCTCCGAGTTCCAACTGCACCCGCGTGCCGTTCGCTGCAGCCTGGGCCATCACCGTCCTACCGACCGGCGTCGAACCGGTGAAGGTCATGACATCGATTCCCGGATGCCCGGCCAGCGCCGCACCTGCGTCGATCCCATTGCCGGTGACGACGTTGAAGGCGCCGTCGGGCACACCTGCCTGCGACGCGAGTCTCGCCAACCGCAGAGTGGTCAGCGGAGTCAGTTCGCTCGGCTTGAGGACGACGCAGCATCCGGCCGCAAGCGCCGGAATCGCTTTCCAGACGGCCATCTGCAGCGGATAGTTCCACGGCGTGATGGAACCGACGACACCGACCGCGTCCCGGCGAATCGACGACGTGTGCTCGCCCGAGTACTCGGCGGAGGCCTTGCCGTCCAAGGTGCGCGCGGCGCCGGCGAAGAACTCGATATTGTCGATACTTCCCGGCACGTCGAATTCCGTCGCGAGTCGAATTGTCTTGCCGGTCTGTGCGACCTCCTCACGCGCGAACGTGTCGGCCTCGGCGCTGACCAGACGGGCGAGTTCACGCAGAACAGATGCGCGATGCGACGGCGTGGCCCCCGACCAGTCCGGGAACGCCGAGCGCGCCGCAGCGACGGCCGAGTCGACGTCCTCTGCGGTGGCCAGGGCGAACGTCGCAAGAGTTTCTCCCGTCGCCGGGTTCACCACCGCATGGATATCACCCGCACCGCCGACGGGACGGCCGTCGATCCAACAGCCGGGGATCATCGATACGTTGTCCATTTCGAAAACCTTACCGACCGTGCTACTGATTCTCTAGCTTTGATCGGCATTTTCGACTGATTCTGCTGAAAACTGACATTTTCAAGACGAAATCCATACTTTCGGGGTTGAACAATCACTCGAAACAGTCCAGTATCGATATATGCCCGATCAGCCGCCGGTTCCACTCGACGACGTCTCCAAAGCCATTATCGAGCAACTACAGGAGGACGGCAGACGTTCGTACTCTGCTATCGGAAAGGCCGTCGGCCTTTCCGAAGCAGCTGTGCGGCAACGTGTTCAAAAGCTGACCGAGACGGGTGTCATGCAGATCGTCGCTGTCACCGATCCGATTCAGGTCGGCTTCAACCGGCAAGCGATGATCGGAATCAAATGCACCGGCGACAGCTATGCACTCGCCGACAAACTCGCAACGCAGGACGCCGTCGACTACGTCGTTCTCACCGCAGGTTCGTTCGACATCGTCGTAGAGGTCGTCTGCGAGGACGACGAGCACCTGCTCCAGATCCTGAACAAGCAGATCCGAACGTTGCCCGGCGTCACCAGCACCGAAACGCTCGTCTATCTCAAACTCGTCAAACAACAATACAATTGGGGTACCCGATGACCAAGTCGACAACCGAGCTCGACGCCTCCGCAGCCAGGCACCTCTGGGGGCACTTCTCGCGTCATGGAGCAGGCATCACCCCTCCGATCATCACACGGGGTGAGGGATCGACCATCTACGATTCCAACGGCAAGAGCTACATCGACGGGCTGTCCGGTCTGTTCGTCGTCCAGGTCGGACACGGACGCGAAGAACTCGCCGAGGCTGCGGCGAAGCAAGCCAAAGACCTCGCGTTCTTTCCGCTGTGGTCGTATGTCACCCCTCCTGCCATCGAACTCGCCGAGCGACTCGCGGGGTACGCACCAGGCGATCTCAACCGCGTCTTCTTCACCACCGGCGGCGGAGAAGCCGTCGAAAGTGCATGGAAACTTGCCAAGCAGTACTTCAAGAAGGTCGGCAAACCCGGTAAGCACAAAGTGATCTCACGCTCGATCGCGTACCACGGGACTCCTCAGGGCGCGCTCGCGATCACCGGCATTCCGGCACTGAAGGAACCGTTCGAACCGCTGACCCCTGGCGCGTTCAGGGTGCCGAACACCAACATCTACCGTGCGCCCGCTCCTCTGGACTCAGACCCGAAGGCCTTCGGCATATGGGCCGCGGACCGCATAGCCGAGGCTATCGAATTCGAGGGCCCGGACACCGTCGCCGCAGTATTTCTCGAGCCTGTCCAGAACGCAGGCGGATGCTTCCCGCCCCCGCCCGGCTACTTCGAGCGTGTCCGCGAGATCTGCGATCGCTACGACGTACTTCTGGTGTCCGACGAAGTCATCTGCGCATTCGGGCGAATCGGGTCGATGTTCGCGTGCAACGATTTCGGATACGTTCCCGACATCATCACGTGCGCGAAGGGAATGACGTCCGGATACTCCCCGATCGGCGCGATGATCGCCTCCGACAAGCTCTTCGAACCGTTCGACGACGGCACGTCCAGCTTCGCGCACGGCTACACGTTCGGCGGGCACCCGGTTTCGGCCGCAGTCGCACTGGCAAACCTCGACATCTTCGAACGCGAGGGCATCAACGCCCACGTTGCCCAGACAGCACCGGCGTTTCGCGCCACGTTGGAAAAGCTGAACGATCTTCCCATCGTCGGCGATGTTCGTGGTGAGGGGTTCTTCTACGGAATCGAGCTGGTCAAGGACAAGGCTACGAAGGAAACCTTCACCGACGCCGAGGCCGAACGCATCCTGCGCGGCTTCCTCTCCACCGCGCTGTTCGACGCCGGTCTGTACTGCCGTGCCGACGACCGAGGCGACCCCGTCGTCCAACTCGCTCCTCCGCTGATCTGCGGTCAGAAGGAGTTCGACGACATGGAACAGATACTCCGCAGCGTGCTCACCGAAGCCGGGAATTTGCTCTAGCCGCCGATCCTCCCGAGGACGATCGGCGATGCGTCCACCGCAGTGTCGCCGATCGTCCATGCGCCCGCAATCGCCTCGGCCGCGTACTCGAACTTTTCCGGGGTGTCGGTGTACAGGGTCGCGAGCGGAGCACCGGCGGTGACGCGGTCACCCGGTTTCGCGTGCAGCCGCACACCTGCCGCTGCTTGGACGGCCTCACCCTGGCGCTCACGTCCGGCACCGAGCCTCCACGCAGCGACGCCGACTCCCATCGCGTCGAGTGCGGTGACCACACCGTCGGACTCTGCGGTGATGAGCAAGGATTCCTTCGCCACCGGCAGTGGCGCTGCGGGATCTCCGCCCTGCGCAGCGATCATCGCTCGCCACTGATCCATGGCGGTCCCGTCGGCAAGCTTGTCGGCGGGGTCGACGCCCTCGATTCCGGCAGCCGCCAGCATCGTCCGCGCGAGCGTCAGCGTCAGTTCGACGATGTCCGCCGGTCCTCCGCCGGCGAGCACATCGAGCGACTCCTCGACCTCGAGAGCGTTGCCCGCAGTGAGTCCGAGTGGGCAATCCATGGCAGTGAGCACGGCTACCGTCCGAACCCCCGCGTCGGTCCCGAGACCGACCATGGCTTCGGCGAGTGCCTGCGCGTCATCGATGTTCTTCATGAACGCGCCTGCGCCGACCTTGACATCCAAGACGAGGGCGCCCGTTCCTTCAGCGATCTTCTTGCTCATGATCGAACTTGCGATGAGGGGAATCGATTCGACAGTGCCGGTCACGTCCCGTAGTGCGTAGAGCCGCTTGTCGGCAGGGGCGAGGTCGGCGCCTGCCGCGCACACCACCGCACCGACCGCAGGGTCGGCGAGTATCGCGTGGATCTCCTCACTCGACAGATCCGCTCGCCACCCCGGAATCGATTCGAGTTTGTCCAAAGTGCCGCCGGTATGACCTAGCCCCCGGCCGGAAAGCTGTGGAACTGCAGCGCCGCATGCAGCGACGAGCGGAGCGAGCGGGAGCGTGATCTTGTCTCCCACACCGCCGGTCGAATGCTTGTCGACGGTCGGCCTCGGCAGCGACGTGAAATCCATTCGGTTACCGGACGCGATCATCGCGGCGGTCCACCGGGCGAGCTCGGCTCTGGTCATTCCACGCCAGAGAATGGCCATCGCGAGCGCCGACATCTGTTCGTCCGCGACGATTCCCTTGGTGAAGGCGTCGATCACCCAGTCGATCTGCATCGGGGTGAGTTCGTGGCCGTCCCGCTTGGCGGCAATGATCGAAACTGCGTCAGACATGGTTGTCACTGTGTCAGACGAGTTCCTGCTTACCCGACGCGAGATCGTCGGGACCGAATGCGGAAGGAAGCAACTGCCCCAGAGGCGTGGGGCCTTCCGCTGTGTCCACGAGCAGATCCGGCCCGCCGAACTCGAACAGCAGCTGCCTACACCGCCCACACGGCATCAGAATCGCACCTCGACTGTCGCAGCACGAAAATGCAACCAGCCGTCCGCCACCAGTCGAATGGAGGCTCGACACGAGTCCGCACTCGGCGCAGAGCCCCAAACCATATGAGACATTTTCCACATTGCATCCGGTCACAATTCGTTCGTCGTCCACTAGTGCGGCGGCACCCACCGGATAGTCGGAGTAGGGCGCATAGGCTTGCCTCATTGCCTCATGGGCATTGTCTCGCAACGATTTCCAGTCGATTTCGGTCATGCGTCACATACAATCACGCGCACACCCAGGGCGCAGCCCAGTTCACTGAACCGATCACGAAAAGATGGAAAGGCAAACCTAACAAGAAAAACCTGGTCAGTACGAATCTCGAGTCGAATTAGTTCCGCGTTTCCAATGGGTTTAGAGTTCAAAGACGGCGGCTCTTCGATAACCGTTCGGAGCCGGAGTAAGACAAATCGAGCCAGGTCCGTTGCCCGGCCACCAGGCTCGACGCGTCCACCAATGACGTTGGAGGCTTTGCACTCGATGAGTAGCACCACGGAAGTCGCTCCGGCGAAGGAGCGCAAGCGGTCTCTGTACCGCGGGGATCCGGGCATGTGGTCCTGGGTTCTGCATCGCATCACTGGCGTGTTGACGTTCTTCTTCTTGTTCGTCCACGTCTTGGACACCGCCATGGTGCGTGTCAATCCCGAGACCTACGACGCGATCATCGACACCTACAAGACGCCGCTCGTCGGCCTCATGGAGATCGGTCTCGTCGCAGCTGTGCTTTATCACGCACTCAACGGCGTCCGTGTGATGCTGGTCGACTTCTGGTCACAGGGACCGAAGTACCAGAAGCTGATGCTGTGGATCATCGCCGCGATCTGGATCGTGGTCATGATTCCCGGAGCGGGCCGAATCTTCTACAACATGTTCACAGCGAGCGGGCACTGATGGCAACGACACACGGACCCGAGGCCAAGTCCCTCGGCAAGACCTACGACCGTCCGGCAAGCCTGGACAACCCGCGTTCGCCGAGGCGGAAGTCACGGGGCAACTTCGAGATGTACGCATGGCTGTTCATGCGCTTCTCGGGTCTTGCACTCGTCGTGCTCGTCCTGGGCCACATGTTCATCATGTTGATGCTCGACGAGGGCGTACACCGGATCAACTTCGCGTTCGTCGCCGGACGCTGGTCCAGCCCGTTCTGGCAGTTCTGGGACCTGACCATGCTGTGGCTGGCTCAACTGCATGGCGGCAACGGACTACGGACGATCATCGCGGACTACTCCCGCAAGGACTCGACGCGATTCTGGCTGACGACATTGCTCGTCCTGTCGATGGTTCTCATCATGGGACTGGGCACCTACGTCATCTTCACCTTCGATCCGAACATCTCGGCGAGCTAAGGGAACTGAAGTATTCATGCAGGAACATCGTTATGACGTGCTCATCGTCGGCGCCGGCGGCGCAGGTATGCGAGCAGCCATCGAAGCCGGCCCGCAGGCCCGCACCGCGGTACTGACCAAGCTCTACCCGACGCGCTCGCACACCGGAGCGGCCCAGGGCGGAATGTGCGCCGCCCTGGCCAACGTCGAGGAAGACAACTGGGAGTGGCACACCTTCGACACCGTCAAGGGCGGCGACTACCTCGCCGATCAGGACGCGGTCGAGATCATGGCCAAGGAGGCGATCGACGCCGTTCTCGATCTCGAGAAGATGGGTCTTCCCTTCAACCGGACACCCGAGGGCAAGATCGATCAGCGTCGCTTCGGCGGCCACACGCGTGACCACGGCAAGGCGCCCGTTCGCCGTGCGTGCTACGCGGCCGACCGCACCGGCCACATGATCCTCCAGACGCTCTACCAGAACTGCGTCAAGCACGACGTCGAGTTCTACAACGAGTTCTACGCTCTCGATCTGTGTCTCACCGAGACCGACAACGGTCCTGTTGCGACCGGCATCATCGCCTACGAGCTCTCGACCGGCGAACTGCACATCTTCCACGCCAAGTCGATCGTGTTCGCTACCGGCGGTTCAGGTCGCATGTACAAGACCACGTCCAACGCGCACACCCTGACCGGTGACGGCATGGGCATCGTCTTCCGCAAGGGGCTTCCCCTCGAAGACATGGAGTTCCACCAGTTCCACCCGACAGGTCTCGCCGGCCTCGGCATCCTGATCTCCGAGGCGGTTCGAGGCGAGGGTGGAATCCTTCGCAACGAGTCGGGCGAACGCTTCATGGAGCGCTACGCCCCCACCATCAAGGACCTGGCACCGCGCGACATCGTCGCGCGATCGATGGTTCTCGAGGTTCTCGAAGGCCGCGGCGGCGGACCGAACAAGGACTACGTCTACATCGACGTCACGCACATTCCCGAGGAAGTTCTCGACGAGAAGCTCCCCGACATCATGGAGTTCTCACGCACCTACCTCGGCGTGGACCCGGTCAAGGAGCCCGTGCCGGTCTACCCGACGTGCCACTACGTCATGGGCGGCATTCCGACCAAGATCAACGGTGAAGTTCTCCGCACCAACGACGACCACGTTCCCGGCCTGTACGCAGCAGGCGAGTGCGCGTGCGTGTCGGTGCACGGAGCCAACCGTCTCGGGACCAACTCGCTACTCGACATCAACGTCTTCGGACGTCGCGCCGGAATCGCGGCTGCGAAGTACGCCAACTCGGTCGACTTCACTCCGTTGCCCGACGAGCCCGCGAAGATGGTCCAGGATTGGCTCGAGCTCGTATTGTCGGACCACGGCCACGAGCGCGTCGCCGACATCCGCAGCGAACTCCAGCAGTCGATGGACAACAACGCGTCGGTCTTCCGCACCGAAGAGCGCCTCGAGACCGCACTCAAGGACGTCCGCGCTCTCAAGGAGCGGTACAACCACATAACCGTGCAGGACAAGGGTGCTCGCTACAACAGTGATCTCCTCGAAGCCGTCGAACTGGGATTCCTGCTCGAGATGGCGGAAGTCACCGTCGTCGGTGCACTCAACCGCAAGGAGTCGCGCGGCGGACACGCTCGCGAGGACTACCCGGACCGCAACGACGCCGAGTACATGAAGCACACCATGGCCTACAAAGAAGGCGTTGGTCTGCTCACCGACATCCGTCTGGAGTACAAGCCGGTAATCCAGACCCGCTACGAGCCGATGGAGCGGAAGTACTGATATGAGCGCCCCCACTCTCGACAAAGCCGACCAGTCGCCCGATCTGCCCGTGCCCAACGGTTCGGTGATGGTGACCCTCAAGATCGCTCGCTTCAACCCCGAGAGCGGTGACGGTCAGCGCTGGGACAGCTTTCAGGTTCCGACGCTGCCGACGGACCGCCTGCTGAACCTGCTGCACTACGTCAAGGGGTATCTCGACGGAACGCTGACCTTCCGCCGCTCGTGCGCGCACGGCGTCTGCGGAAGCGATGCGATGCGCATCAACGGTGTCAACCGTCTCGCCTGCAAGGTGCTGATGCGCGACATGCTGCCGAAGGATTCCTCGAAGACGCTGACCATCACGATCGAACCCATCAGGGGCCTGCCGGTCGAGAAGGATCTCATCGTCGACATGGAGCCGTTCTTCGACGCGTTCCGTGCGGTCAAGCCGTTCCTGATGACGACCGGCAACGAGCCGACCCGCGAGCGGATCCAGTCCGCAGCCGACCGCGCTCGCTTCGACGACACGACCAAGTGCATCCTGTGCGCATGCTGCACAACCTCGTGCCCCGTCTACTGGAGTGACGGCAGCTACTTCGGTCCGGCTGCCATCGTCAATGCACACCGGTTCATCTTCGACAGCCGCGACGAAGGTGCATCCGAGCGTCTCGACATCCTCAACGATGTCGAGGGTGTGTGGCGCTGCCGTACGACATTCAACTGCACCGACGCATGCCCCCGTGGCATCCAGGTGACCAAAGCGATTCAGGAGGTCAAGCGCGCGCTGTTGTTCGCTCGCTAGACCTCACTGCTCGTCCACACGAATGGGCCACTGCAACCGCAGTGGCCCATTCGTGCGTTCGGTGTCTCCCCGCGCCCGACGCCCGGTCAGGCGCGGGAAGGCCAGCTCACGCCCAACCGAACGTCCGGGGCTCCAAGCCGCGCAGCATCGGCCGTGTCGTCGTCGAGTTCCTGCTGCGAATCGCGTTCTGCCTGCACTCGTAGCCGATAGTGTTCGATCTCCTCGGACACGTGCTGATCGTCCCATCCCAGAACCGGTGCCACGAGGCGCGCGACTTCGACCGCTGCGGCGTCACCGCGGTCCGGAACCTCGATCGAAATGCGGGTACGACGAGTGAGGATGTCGTCCAGATGCTGCGCGCCCTCGTGGCTCGCCGCGTAGACCACCTCGGCACGCAGGTACTCCGGAGCACTCTCCAACGGTGTGCCGAGCTCCGGATCCCTCTCGATCATGTCCAGCAGTTCGGTGGTCAGCGTGCCGTACCTGCCCAGCAGATGCTCGATGCGTGAGACTCGCATGCCGGTACGTTCGGCCGTCAGAGAGCGAGAATTGTAGGCACCGAGGTATCCGTCGGCTCCGACGAGCGGAATGCTCTCGGTGACGCACTTGGGCACGTTCCGCTCCAGGCCGTGCACCGCCGAGTCGACCGCGTCCTTGGCCATCACGCGGTAGGTGGTGTACTTGCCGCCCGCGATGACAGTCAGGCCACGTACCGGGCTGGAGACAGCGTGTTCCCGCGAAAGCGTACTGGTGGAGTCGGATTCACCGAACAGCAAAGGCCGCAATCCCGCGTACACGCCGACGACGTCGTCGCGATCGAGAGGATCGGCCAACAGTTTGTTGACGTGCCCGAGGATGTAGTCGATGTCGCTGCGGCTCGCAGCCGGGTGCGCAAGGTCGAGCTTCCAGTCCGTGTCGGTGGTGCCGATGATCCAGTGACTTCCCCAGGGAATGACGAACAGCAGAGACTTCTCGGTCCGGGTGATGATGCCGGTGGCACTGTTGATTCGATTGCGCGGCACCACAAGATGCACGCCCTTCGACGCTCGCACCTGGAATTGTCCTCGACCTCCGACCATCTGCTGAACCTCGTCGGTCCACACCCCCGCGGCATTGATCACCTGCTTCGCCCTCACTTCGAAGGCACGACCAGTCTCGAGATCACATGCGAGAACACCGACGACCTTGTCGTCTTCCCGTATGAAGCCGGTGACGCGAGCACTGTTGGCGCACAGTGCACCGTAGGCAGCGGCTGTGCGTGCGAGCATCATCGTGTGACGGGCGTCGTCGACCTGGCCTTCGTAGAACTTCACTGCTCCACGGATAGCCGAACGCTTGCCGGACGGGAACGATTCGAGGGTCTTCTTCTTGCCGAGATGCTTGTGGTGTCCTGGAACGCCACGCCCGGCTCCCATGACGTCGTACACGCCGATGCCGAGTCCGACGTAGCCGCGATCGATGACCTTCTCGAGCGGGTAGATGAAGGGAACCGGACGAGCAAGGTGCGGACACAAGGTGTTCAACACCAGCGAACGCTCCCTCAAGGCCTCGAACACCAGAGAGAAGTTGAACTGTTCCAGGTACCGCAACCCGCCGTGGAATAGCTTGCTCGAGCGGCTGGAGGTGCCGGCTGCGTAGTCACGAGCCTCGAGCAACCCGACCTTCAGCCCACGTGTCACAGCATCCAATGCTGTGCCCGCGCCGACGACCCCGCCGCCGATGACCAGAATGTCGAGCTCCTCGGATTCCATTCGGGCGAGGGACTCGGTACGTGCCGCCGGCGACAGTACCGTCGTGGTGGAACTCATTCTTCATCAACCCAATCCAAAGTTCGCGTTACTGCTTTCTTCCATCCGGCGTAGAGCTTCGCCCGTTGGTCCTCGTCCATCGACGGTGTCCAGGTCTTGTCCTCGGCCCAGTTCTCGCGAATGTCCTCTTCGCTCGCCCAGTAACCGACAGCGAGGCCGGCGGCGTATGCCGCTCCCAGAGCGGTGGTTTCGGCAACGACAGGCCGCACCACGTCGACGCCCAGAATGTCCGCCTGGAACTGCATCAACAGCTCGTTGACGACCATGCCTCCGTCGACCTTGAGCACCTCCAGATCGACACCGGAGTCGGCATTCATGGCCTCGATGACCTCGCGCGTCTGATATGCGGTGGCCTCGAGGACCGCCCGTGCGAGATGACCCTTGTTGACGAACCGCGTCAACCCCACGATCGCACCGCGCGCGTCGGCCCGCCAATGCGGTGCGAACAGCCCGGAGAACGCGGGAACGAAGTACGCGCCGCCGTTGTCCTCCACCGAGCGTGCATCGGTCTCGATGTCGGCCGCATCGGAGATCATGCCCAGGTTGTCGCGAAGCCATTGCACCAACGAGCCGGTGACGGCGATGGACCCTTCGAGGGCGTAGATCGTCGGTTGGTCACCGATCTTGTAGCAGACCGTCGTCAGTAGTCCGTTCTTACTCATCACCTTTTCGGTTCCGGTGTTGAGCAACACAAAATTTCCAGTGCCGTACGTGTTCTTGGCTTCACCCGGAGACAGGCACGCCTGACCGAAGGTCGCTGCTTGCTGATCTCCCAGGATGCCTGCGATGGGCACGCCACGGAACGGTCCGCGTTCACGACCGGTGCCGTATACCTCGGAGCTGGACTTGATTTCGGGCAGCATCGAGACCGGGATACCCATGTCGGCGCAGATGCCTTCGTCCCACTGCAAGGTGTCCAGATCCATCAGAAGCGTACGGGAGGCATTGGTCGGGTCGGTGTAGTGCAGACCCCCGTCCGTGCCGCCCGTCATGTTCCAGAGGACCCAGGTGTCCATGTTGCCGAAGCACAGCTCGCCCGCGTCGGCTTTCGCACGTGCACCGTCGACGTTGTCGAGGATCCACTTCACCTTCGGTCCGGAAAAGTAGGTTGCCAGCGGCAGTCCGGTCGTAGCGGTGTATTTGTTTGCGTCACCGTCCCCGAGCGCCGTCACGATGCGGTCGGTGCGGGTGTCCTGCCAGACGATGGCGTTGTAGATCGGCTTGCCGCTGGAGCGATCCCATACCAACGTCGTCTCGCGCTGGTTCGTGATACCTACTGCGGCAATATCCTTGCCCGTCAGGTCGGCTGCGGCCATGGCACCTGCCGCTACGGCCCGAACGTTGTCCCAGATCTCCGATGCGTCGTGCTCGACCCATCCTGCCTGCGGAAAGATCTGTCGATGCTCTTTCTGATCGGAAGCGATGACGGTGCCCGCGTGATCGAAGATCATGCATCGTGAGGACGTCGTTCCTTGGTCGATCGCAGCGATGTACTGACCTGTCGAGTCGGTCATGACTTCTCTCCTGATGTCTGGTTTGTCGATAGTTCCGGCAGCCGTGATGGCGCCTCGGGCACCGAACCTTCTTGCTTGCGCAGGCTCTTGCCGATGAGCAGGTCGTACAAGAACACTCCTAGAGGTCCGCCTACCAGAGGCCCGACGATCGGGACCCAGAAGTACAGGCCTCCGTACTGATCACGCCACGCTCCACCGTATCCGGTGAAGAACGACGCCAGGCGAGGTCCGAAATCTCGGGCGGGATTGATCGCGTAGCCCGCATTGGTCGCCCACGCGAAACCGATTCCGACGACGATGAGGCCGACGATGAACGGCGCCAAGTTGGCCATCGGAGCGGTACCGAGCGAATCCGTCACCGCCACAATCAAGAACAGCAGAATTGCGGTGCCGATGATCTGGTCGATCAGCGCTGAGCTCACACTGACCGGCAGCGTTCCGTTGCCCGGCAACGTCGAGAAGATCGTTTGCGTGGCGGTGGTGTGGCCGGGATCGATCGCGTTGATCATGTCGTCGTAGTTCCACCGCACGAGTAGGGCGCCGACGAATGCGCCTGCAGTCTGCGCCAGAACGTAGGGCGCCACCCTCCGCCACTCGAACCCACGAAAAAGTGCGAACGCAAATGTCACAGCGGGATTCAGATGCGCGCCGGTGATTCGGCCTGCGACGTAGATGCCGAACATCACTCCCAGGCCCCACGCCCAGGCAATGGAATCGTGGCCACCGAGGCTGCCGTCGGCGCCGCCCGAGACAACCTGTGCCACGACACCTGTGCCGAAAAGGATCAAGACCATCGTGCCGGCGAACTCGGCAGCCATCTGCGCCGGTAAACCCCACTCCGCATCCTTACGCGTCATCTCCGAGCCTCCAAAACGTTAGTGATGCACGCCACATTGCGTGCGATCCCCACGGTAGGTGCCTTGCACTACGTTTCAAAGCCCGTGCACATATGTGCAATGTCGCGCCCTACACTGCACTGTGTGCCCGACGGACGACCTCTCCCAGAATCCGATCTACGAATCGGCCAAGCCACGCAGGCCGCCCGGTTGTACTACTTCCAGGACTTGACGATGGCGGCCATCGGTCGTGAGCTGGGCGTATCTCGTTCGACAGTCTCGCGGCTTATCACGTTCGCACGGGCGTCAGGACTCGTGGAAATCAAAGTTTCGACGCCGCTCGGTCAGGCACCCCGTATCGAGCAAGCATTCGCCGATCGCTACGACATTCGTGCACACGTGGTCCCCGTATCGGAAATCGTCGACGACTTGCAGCGTCTCGATCGCGTCGCCACGTTCGCGGGTCGGTTGCTGACGTCGTATTTCGAGTCGGACATGGTGATGGGAGTCGCGTGGGGAACCACCGTCAGCGCGGTCAGCCGCAAGCTCGCTCCCAAACGCACCCACAATTCGCACGTCGTACAACTCAACGGGGCAGCCAATACCCGCACAACAGGAGTGTCCTACGCGAGCGACATCATCAAGAACTTCGCCGATGCGTACGGCGCTGTGGCGCAGGGCTTTCCGGTCCCGGCGTTCTTCGACTACCCCGAAACGCGAGCTCATCTGTGGCGCGAGCGAAGCATCAAGCGTGTCCTCGAGTTACAGGACCGAATGCATCTGGCGGTCTTCTCCATCGGCGTAGTCAGCGGCGCGGTACCCAGCCACGTCTACAGCGCGGGATATCTCGAACGGCGTGATCACGCCGCACTCGAACGTGACGGCGTCGTCGGTGACATCGCAACAGTGTTTCTGCGATCCGATGGCAGCTACGACCGAATCGCCCTCAACGACCGATCCAGCGGACCCAGCCTCGATCGACTCAAGGCGGTCCCCCGACGGCTGTGCATCATTGCCGGTGAGTCCAAACTCGATGCGCTGAACGCGGCCCTGAAAGGCGGCTTGATCACCGATCTTGTCATCGACGACATCAGTGCCGCGGAGTTGATATTGCGCTCGCCCTGATGCATCCGAGGTGTCAGAACTCCTCGTACACGTCCGGGTCCTGACCCCAGATCCGCCCGCGCTCCAAACCGGAGATGGCTACCATCTCGTCGTCGGTCAGTTCGAAGCCGAAGATGTCCAAGTTCTGCTTCTGTCGATCCGGATTCGAGGATTTGGGCAGCGGTACCGCACCCAGCTGGATGTGCCACCGCAGGACCACCTGGCCTTCGGAGACACCGTGCGCTGCCGCCGCCTCGGCCACCGGTGGCGCTGTCAGCAGTTCAGATCCGCGTCCGAGCGGGCTCCAACTTTCGGTGACGATGCCGTGCTCGGCGTGGTATGCCCGCAGATCTGCCTGCGGAAAATAAGGATGAAGTTCGATCTGGTTGACAGACGGAACCACCGATGTCTCCGAAACGAGCCGATCGAGATGCGCGGCAGTGAAATTCGATACGCCGATGGACCTGACCACACCCTCTTTCTGGAGGTCGATCATTGCGCGCCACGTGTCGATGTAGTTGTCCACCTTGGGCAACGGCCAGTGGATCAGCAGAAGATCGATGTAGTCGACTCCGAGATTGTCGAGCGATGTCCGCGCGGATTCCTTGGCCTCGTCGTAACCGTGAAGTCGCCCGGGGATCTTCGTCGTGATCAGGATGTCCTCGCGCGGAACGCTCGACGCAGCGACTGCCCGCCCCACACCTGGTTCGGTTTCGTACCGAAGAGCGGTGTCGATGAGTCGATAGCCCGAGCTCAACGCTGCCGTCACCGTCGCCGCCATGTCTTCGCCTTCGGACTGCACAGTCCCAAGACCGATGACGGGAAGAGCGGTTCCGTCGTTCAGAGTGACAGTCGGTGTCATGTGTTCCTCCAGAAAGTGTGTCAGTATTCGACGGTAACCTTGCGGCCACCGTCGTTCATCGATTCCACCAGAGCGTCCGCGACGAGCCCAGCGCGAAGCCCGGCCTCCGCGTCGGCGAGGGTCGACGGCCGTCCCTGCTCGATCGAGTCGACCCACTCCTGCAGTTCGAGTCGATACGCCTCGGCGTATCGCGGTATCCAGTCGAGCGGGTAGTCGATGGAACGACGAAGCCCACTGTCGACGATGACGTGCGCCGGAACTGCGAATGATGCAACACCGTCCTCGCCGACGATCTCGCACCGGGTGTCGTAACCGTAGCGCGCATTGACGAAGAGTTCGAGTGTGATCAGGACGTCGGATTCGGTGCGCAGCAACATGATCTGTGGATCCTGGCGGATCCCCGAGTGCTTCGAGGTACGTCCCGCATGCCAGCTGACCTCGGTGATCGGCGATCCCAGAAGCCACGGCATGATGTCGAGTTCGTGTATCGCGGAGTTGGTGATGGTTGCCGACGAGTCACCGGGGCCGGCCTGCACGTTTCTGCTGACGCAATGCGCAACGAGCCTTTCGCCGATTCGCTCCACGGCTGCCGCGCGCTCGAGCTCGGCGTACGCCGGATCGAATCTCCGCATGAATCCGACGGTGATCAGATCTCGATCACCCTGGGCAGCAATGATGCCGCGACACTCCACTGCGGTAGGCGCGAGGGGTTTCTCGCACAGCACCGGCTTGTTCGCAGCAAGTGCGGCATGAACCAGTTCAGCGTGCGTCGAGTCGTGCGAGGCGACGATGACGGCGTCGACGCCCTCGTCGGCGATCAACGCGAATCCGTCTGCGGCAACTGATGCGCCACGCAATTCGGCGGCGATCGACGATGCGCGTCCAGCATCGAAGTCGGCGACGGCGGAGACCTCCGCACCCGAAATCGAACCGTTGATCTTACGAGCGTGGTCGGCTCCCATGATGCCGACACCGATGATTCCGACGCGCACTGTCATGCATTGAGTATGACATCCGATTGTCCAGACAAAATTGATATTGCCGAGATACCTGCCGCCCGGGCCTCGGTCATTTCTCGCGCGCCGGAGGGTGCGGTGTGTTGAACCTCGTCAGCACCTGAATTCGGGACGGCTCACTGACTACGCCCGTGAAGCCGCCGCCTGTGAATCCGCCGCCCGCCTGCATGAGCAACCGACAGGCCAGCCGTGCGTCGGCACGGAGGTCGTGATGGAGAACCGCAGACAACGCGCCGGATCTCAACAACGTGCGGTTGTCGCTGTCGAGGTCGTGACCGATGAACACGCGGCACCGTCGCCCTGCGCGTGCGAATGCTCGGACCGCCCCGGCGTTTCCGCCACCGATGGAGTAGACGGCCTCGATTCCCCGATGCTCGGCGAGCGCCTGGTGAACCAGTCGTTCCACGGTCTCGTCACGTCCCTCACTGTGGGTGATCTCCACGACGCGCCTGCCCGCCGCGGCACCGCGCTCGGCACCCAACGCGCGCAGCGTGGTGCGGAATCCGATCTCACGTTCCCCTTCGTTGCGGAAGATATTGCTGGTCGAGATCACCAGAACGGACGAGTCGGCGTCGCCGAGCCAGCTGTCCACCAGATATGCCGCGGTTGCTCCCGCCGCACGATTGTCGATTCCCACGTAGTCCAGTCTCCTGCTGGCAGGAACATCGGTCACGTAGGTCACAACCGGAATTCCTTTGTCGACCAGGCGGTCGAGGGCGACGATCACGTCCGGATCATCCGGCGCTTTGACTATCACTCCCTGGGATCCGCGGCTGGTGAACTTTCCGAGCGTCTCTACCATCGCCGCAACGGACTCGGTTTCTCTGAAGTGAAACCTGCACCGAACGACGGCGGGTGACAGCATCGGCAATTCCGCTTCCACTGCAGTCCTGAACTCGGCGGAGAATCTGGCGGGCGACTGCATGACGACGTCGAACAGGAACTTCCGACCATTGAGCCGCAGCTGGGATCGCTGCTTGTCGAGGTCGGAAATTGCTTGCTGCACTTCCGCTCTCGTGTCTGCGCGCACACCAGCGCGCTCGTGGAGCACCCTGTCGACCGTCGCCTCGCTCAGGCCTGCCTGCTGAGCTATCTCGCGGACCTTGTACCGATGAGTCACCGTCACCCCTGAGGTGTTTTTGATGGCATTTGCCGGTTGATACTACGGCAGGTACGGGTCAGACTCGAGGTTCGAGATTTCCTCACTCCGAATCAAGGACCACCACTGATGGGCGTAACCGTCGGCGTCATCGGCCTCGGCCGAATCGGCGCATTCCATTCCGAAACGTTGAGTACGCTCCCCGGCGTCGACGGCCTCGTCGTGACGGACGAACGGCCGACGGTGACCGAGTCCGTCGCAACGAAGCTCGGAGCAAAAGCAGTGGAGAGCGCTGCCGCAATGCTCGCCTCCGGGGTGGACGGCGTGGTCGTCGCAGCTGCGACCCCTGCGCACGCCGGATTGGTTCTCGCCTGCGTCGACGCCGGGATTCCGGTCTTCTGTGAGAAGCCGATCGCTGCGACACCGGCCGAGAGCCTCGCCGTCGTCGCGGGCATAGAGTCCAGTGGCGTCGAGGTTCAGATCGGGTACAACCGCCGATTCGCACCCGCGTTCGCTGCTGCCAAGAACGCCGCCGCATCGGGCGATCTCGGGTGGCTGCACACCGTTCGCTCCACGACGCTCGATCCCGCTCCCCCACCATTGGAGTACGTTGCGGTGTCCGGCGGCATCTTTCGCGATTGCAGCGTTCACGATTTCGACATCGTCCGCTGGATCGTCGGGCACGAGGTCACCGAGGTGTACGCCGCAGGATCCAACCAGGGCGACCCGAGATTCACCGAGTACGGCGACGTCGATACCGCCACCACCACGCTGACTTTCGAGAACGGCACTATCGGAGTCGTCTCCAACACGCGCTACAACGCCCGTGGCTACGACTGCCGCCTCGAGGTGCACGGCTCGCACGATGCCGTCGTCGCAGGATGGGACGAGCAGGTACCGGTCCGAAACCTGGAAGCCGGAAGCACATTCCCGAACGGCACCCCGCACGCATTCTTCATGGATCGATTCTCCTCCGCCTATCAGGTGGAGTTGGGCGCGTTCGTCGACGTGATCGCCGGCCGAATTCCATCGCCCTGCACGCCGCGCGACGCCCTCGAGGTGGCCTACATCGCCGAGGCCGCAACACTGTCCAGCCACCAGCACCGCCCGGTGCGAATCGATGAGGTACGACTATGAACAGCACTAGAACGAGCACCGATATCCGCATTGCGGGAGCTCCCATCTCCTGGGGCGTCTGCGAGGTCCCAGGCTGGGGCTACCAGATCGCGCCCGACCGCGTCCTGACCGAGATGCGCGACGCAGGACTGACCGCAACCGAAGTCGGCCCCGAGGGCTTCCTTCCTTCCGACCCGAACGAGTTGGCGGCGACACTCGACACGTTCGGCCTGACATCCGTCGGCGGATACGCACCGGTGCTGCTGCACGAAGAAGACCACGATCCGGTCCCCGGCATCGCGCCCTTGCTCGACGCTTTCATCGCCTCCCGGGCCGAGGTGCTCGTGCTCGCAGCTGCCACCGGCAGCGAGGGCTACGACTCGCGTCCCGACCTCGACGATGCTCAGTGGGACACACTGCTTCGCAACCTCGATCGCCTCCGCACCGCGGCAGCCGAGCGCGGTATCCGTGCCGTGCTGCACCCGCACATCGGCACCATGATCGAGAAGCGCGACGAGGTCTATCGCGTTCTGAACGGCTCGACCATTCCACTGTGCCTCGACACCGGGCACCTTCTCATCGGCGGCACCGACCCGCTCGAACTGGTACAGGCACACCCCTCGCGCATTGCGCACGCGCATCTCAAGGACGTCGACGCGGCACTCGCCGCGCGCGTCCGGTCCGGTGCGCTCACCTACACCGATGCCGTTGCCCAGGGCATGTACACCCCTCTCGGCACCGGTGACGCACAGATCGGCACGGTCGTGAACGAGCTGCTCGACGCTGGCTTCGACGGCTGGTTCGTGCTCGAACAGGACACGATCCTCGACGCCGAGCCGTCCGACGCGGGACCGGTCACCGATGTCATCACCAGCGTCGCGTACCTCCGTAGCGTCGTGGATGCACGCGTAGCGTCGAAGGCATGAGTGGCCTTCGGATCGGCGTGCTCGGCGCCTCCCGAATTGCCGAGGTAGCACTCGTCGAACCAGCACACATTCTCGGCCATCGCCTCGTCGCATGTGCTGCGCGCGATCGAGGCAGGGCCGAGATCTTTGCCGAAAAGTGCGGTGTGGAGCGGATTCTCGACTCCTACGATGCCGTCGTCGCCGATTCTGAAGTCGATGTGATCTACAACCCGCTGGCGAACTCGCTGCACGCGCCGTGGAACCTGGCGGCGATTCGAGCGGGGAAACCTGTGCTGACGGAGAAGCCGTTCGCTCGAGACCGAGCGGAGGCCGCGCAGGTCGCCGACGCCGCGGCTGCCGCGGGAGTGACGGTGATGGAAGGCTTTCACTACCTGTTCCATCCCGTGACCAGGCGGTTGCAACAACTGCTCGAGGATGGCTCGCTCGGCGAACTCCGGCACGTCGAGATCGTCATGCGTATGCCTGCGCCCGAGCCGGACGATCTTCGATGGTCGCTCGATCTTGCAGGTGGAGTCATGATGGACCTCGGTTGCTACGGGCTGCATGCTGCACGTCTGTTCGGGAAGTATGCGGGTGGCATTCCTGAGATCGCGCTGGCTACTGCCGTAGAGCGTCACCCCGGCGTCGACGAGTCGTTCGACGTTGCGCTCCAATACCCCAGCGGGGCAACGGCAACCTCGTCGAACTCCATGATCGATCCGGACTACCTGTTCACCCTTGCCGTGTTCGGATCGAAAGGTGAGGCGTTCGCGCACAACTTCATCAAACCCAACGAGGACGATCGGGTCTCTGTCACGGTCGGTTCGACGACGACCGTCGAGCATCTCGGGACGCGTACGTCGTACACGTATCAGCTGGAGTCGTTCGCCGACCACGTGTCGAACGGATCGCCCCTTCCGCTCGATGCCGCCGACGCCGTCGCCAACATGGCGATGATCGACGATGCCTACCGAAAAGCGGGCGTGTCGCCGCGGTAGAGAAATCACCCTCAGGTTCGTCCCGAGACTGCAACGCGACTTCGGTCTGCTGCCCTACGCTGCTGTCGCATGGATATTAAATTACGTCATGCACCGTCGTCGACCGTGGCCCGTTGCGTGCTCGCGCCAGGTGAGGCCATCAACGTCGAGGGCGGGTCGATGCTCGCGTGCTCGGCGCAGATACACGTCGAGGCGAGCACTCCAGGGGGCTTCCTCGGCGGCCTCAAGCGAGCCGCGCTCAGCGAGGGTTCCTACTTCGTCACCACCTATACGGCACCTCCCCAGGGCGGCTGGGTGGACGTCGCAGGCAGACTCCCCGGCGACACCATCGCATTGCCCATCACGCCCGGCCAGGACTTCTACCTCAGTCAGGGGTCGTGGCTGGCCAACTCGCGGGGAGTATCGGTCGACTCCCAGTGGGGTGGAATGAAGAACGTCTTCGGTGGACAAGGCGGATTCGGCTTCAAGGCAAGCGGCGACGGGCACGTCTTGATCGGGGTCTACGGCGCCATCGATACCGTCGATCTCGCACCGGGAGAATCGATCACGATCGACTCGGGGCATGTGATCGCCTATCACTTGGCCATGGCGTTCGAACTTCGTCGAGCGGTGCGGGGCAAGACGATGCAGACGCTCAAGTCCGGCGAAGGCTGGGTCTTCGACTTCACCGGCCCAGGCAGAGTTCTGACCCAGACCCGGAACCCGAGGGAGCTCGAGCGGCTGATCGTGGAGAAGTCGGCGGCGAAGTGACTGCTGCGGGCGTTCCGCCCAGTGGCACGAAAGAGTGCACCCCAATGCACTTAACCGCGCCACTGGGCGGGACGCCCGAATGCCGAAATCGCTACGCCCCCGGCGTGACCCAGCGACCCGAGGACACCGACTCGGTCATCGCGTCGAGCACCTCGGCACTACGGACGGCGTCCCACACCGTTGCCCCGACGGGCTTGCCGTCGGTGATGGACTGAAGGAACCGCTTCGCCTCGATGACCTTGAGGTCGTCGTAGCCCATCGCCGATGCGGAACCAGGCTGGAATGCCCCGTACTCACCCTGCTGTGGTCCGACGAAGACGGTGGAGACGGGCTGGTCCTGATAGCGATCACCGACGCTGAGCACCAGCTCGCCGAGGCGACGGAAGTCCCAGAAGACCGCGCCCTTGGTGCCGTGAATCTCGAAGCCGTACGCGTTCTGCTCACCGACTGCCACACGACTGGCCTCCAACGTCGCGCGTGCGCCGGACGCGAGACGAATCTGACTACTGACGAAATCCTCGTTTTCCACCGGCCCGAGCTCGCCACCGGTTGCGAGGGCGTGCCCGCTGGTGGCGCCGGTGGGCTTCGCACGCTCGGGAACGAAGACTGCGGTATCGGCGACGAGCGAGTCGATGTCGCCCAGCAAATACCACAGCAGGTCGGCGCCGTGTGACGCCAGATCGCCGAGTACTCCGTTGCCACCACGGGCTCGTTCGAAGCGCCAGCTGAGTGCGCCGTCGGGATGCGCGGCGTAGTCGCTGAAGAACCGGAACCGTGCATGCGTGACGGCGCCGATGTCGCCGGACTCGATGATCACCTTCGCTTGTTCGACGGCCGGGGCGTTGCGGTAATTGAAGCCGACGGCAGTCTGGACTCCCGCCTTGTCCGCGGCCAGTGCAACGGCGCGTGCATCTTCGGCCGAAAGTCCGACCGGCTTCTCGATCCAGATGTGCTTTCCGGCCTCGATCATGGCTGTTCCGATGCTGCGGTGCAGGAAATTCGGGGCCGTGATCGACACGGCGCCGATCGACGAATCGGACTCGATATCCCGCCAGTCGGTCGTGGCGTTCTCGAAGCCGAACTGCGCTGCGGCCTGTTCGGCGCGGCCGGGAACCTCGTCTGCCACCGACGCCAAGGTCGGGGCGAGCGCGAGATCGGGATAGTGGTGCCGCAGTCGAGCGTATGCCTGCGTATGCACCCGACCCATCCAGCCGAAACCGGCCACACCCACACGTATGTTCTTCGTCGAACTCACCTCGATCTACTCCGCGCAGTCGCGAACCGGTCAAATTGGACCGGTCCAATGCCTAGTAGAGTGTGCGACATGCACCGCTGGCGTGTCAACACCGGCACCGAACACCGCACCCGAGAGGACACTCCATGGCCCAGCCGACCATTCGAACTGTCGCCGCACACGCCGGGGTATCGAAGTCTCTTGTCTCCCTTGTGCTTCGCGGCTCCAGTTCGGTGAGCGAGGAGAAGCGGACCGCCGTCGAGAACGCCATCCGCGAGCTGGGCTATCGCCCCAACCTGAGTGCGCGCAGCCTGACGCAGAAGCGCACGCATATCGTCGGCGTACTCCTGAACGACCTCCGCAATCCATGGTTCGTGGATTGCCTAGAAGGAATGAATTCGATTCTGCAGCAGCATGATCTGAAAATGTTTCTAGCCGACGGCAGACTCGACCGCAGTTCCGACGCGTCGTACCTCGAGAGCTTCATGGACTTACGACTGGACGGACTCGCCCTCGTCGGCACTCGAGCGCCCACACCCGCCCTCATCCAGGCCGCCGCGACGATGCCCACCGTCGTGGTAGCAAGTAGAGATCTGGAGTGTGCTGGCGTGGATGTCGTCGCCAACGACGACGAACTCGGGACGAGGCTCGCCGTCGACCACCTCGCCGACCTCGGCCATCGCCGAATCGCGCACCTGGCAGGAGTCGGAGCCGTCGCCGACATCCGCGCGGACAGCTACCGCGACGCAATGACCCGCCATGGGTTCGCGAGGTTCATTCGGGTGGTACCGAGCGGAATGACCGAGGACGACGGGCACCGCGCCGCGGACACCCTTCTCGACGGACCCTCCAGGCCCTCTGCTGTGTATGCCGTCAACGATATGGTGGCGATCGGAGCGATGACGGCATGCCAGGAGCGCGGGCTCGCGGTTCCACTCGACATCTCGATCATCGGCTACGACAACACCTACCTCGCCCGACTACGTCACGTGCAGCTGACCAGCGTGGACAACGCGACGATCGAGGTCGGACGGCGTGCAGCGAGCGCGCTGATCCAGCGGATCGCAGACCCGACCGCCCCCGGGTCTCTCGAACTGGTGCCGCCTGCGCTGCATGTCCGAGCGTCGACTACATCCCCCACCCGCAACAGCTAGACGGTCGAATCAGCGATCGACGACGGTGGTGTCGAAGTAGTATCGCGACGCCCGGTAGGCGTGGGCACCGAACTCCACAACACTGCCCGAATCGTCGAAAGCCGTCCGGTGCATCGTGAGCAGCGGAGCCTTGTACTTCTCGTCCAACAACAGAGCTTCCTCGCGGTCGGCCGCCTTTGCGCCGATTCGCTGGCGCGCCAAGCGAATATGAACGCCCCTCGTTCGCAGCGATTGGTACAGGCCCTGAGACTCGAGCTCCTCCGGATCGGGAGCAATTGCCGATGGCAAGTGGTTCGTCATCACAGCGAGAGGCTCACCGTTGGTACTGCGAAGCCTGCGGATGGTCACCACTTCGGTGTCGTCGAGGATGTTCAACTCGCGCGCGACCTCGTCCGTCGCGATCCCGACGTGGTAGTCGAGCAACTTGGTCGACGGACTCTGACCGGCACGCGCCAGGTCGTCGAACAAGCTGGTGAGTTCGACCGGACGGTGGACCGGGCTCTGCACGACCTGGGTACCGACGCCCCGTTTGCGCACGAGCAGGCCCTTGTCCACGAGCTCCTGGATGGCCCGACGGGTGGTCGGCCTCGACAGGTTCAGTCTCTTCGCGAGCGCGAGTTCGTTCTCGAAGCGGTCGCCCGGCGCGAGGTGTCCACTGAGTATCGCGGCTTCGATCGCCTGGGCGAGCTGGAAGTACAACGGAACAGGGCTGCCTCGGTCGAGCTCGACAGACAGCGGAGTCGCTACCGCACTGGGCGTCCGCGGTTCACCTGTGGACACATTCGATGCAGTCACAGTGCTTGCTCCGTTTCTCATCCGGGGCCGTCCGTCTACGCCCAGCTTGATCGGAAGTGTAGGCGAACACTAACATCACCTTGACTTGAAGTAAGAATGTCAGGACAAACTATTGACATCAATGTGTGAACTGGCGCACAGTAGATGCCGACAGGCCCACGACCCGTGCGAACAACTCCTCCCCCGTTCCCAACACCCAATGGAGTCGATCTTGACCACCACAGCCGACGCGAACACAAAGGCCTTCGACGTCCTTGCCATCGGACGCAGCGGCGTCGACATCTACCCACTGCAGACCGGTGTGGGCCTGGAGCACGTCGAGTCCTTCGGCAAGTTCCTCGGTGGGAGCGCAGCGAACGTATCGGTGGCCGCAGCTCGGCTGGGCTGCAGGTCCGCACTGATCTCTGGAGTCGGAAACGACCCGTTCGGACGCTACGTCTCCGCCGAATTGGCCCGCCTCGGCGTCGACAATCGCTTCGTCGTGACCGACGCCCAGTTCGCCACGCCCGTCACTTTCTGCGAGATCTTCCCGCCGGACGACTTCCCGCTGTACTTCTACCGGAAGCCATCCGCACCTGATCTGCAGATTCGGCCCGAGAACATCGACGTGGACGCAGTGCATAGTGCACGCCTGTACTGGTCGACCGTCACCGGACTGTCCGAGGAGCCCAGCCGCAGTGCACACTTCGCCGCGTGGGAAGCGCGGGGGCGCGCACCGCTGACCGTTCTCGATCTCGACTACCGCCCGATGTTCTGGGAGACGACGGCCGCCGCCACCGAGCAGGTCCGCAGAGCCCTCCAGCACGTCACCGTCGCCGTCGGCAACAAGGAAGAGTGCGAGATCGCCGTCGGCGAGACCGAACCGCACAAGGCCGCGGACGCGCTCCTGGATCTGGGTGTCGAACTCGCGATCGTCAAGATGGGCCCCAGAGGAGTGATGGGCAAGACACGGACCCAGACGGTCACCGTCCCGCCGAATCTCGTCGACGTCGTCAACGGTCTCGGCGCAGGTGACAGTTTCGGTGGATCGCTCTGCCACGGCCTCCTCGAAGGCTGGCCGCTGGAGAAGATTCTTCGCTACGGGAATGCTGCGGGCGCTATCGTCGCGTCTCGTCTCGAATGCTCGACTGCAATGCCCACCGCGACCGAGGTCGCCACTCTCGCAGAAGCATCCACCCCCGAAGATTCCAACAACGAGGCCGTCAATGTCTGAGATCACCATGACTTCTGCGGCCGCAGCCACGTACTCCGACGTGACCGCACTGCGCGCCAGCGATCCGCAGGCCATCGACCGAGCGTGGGCCACGAGAGTCACCCGCGACACCATTCGGGGTAACGGCAGGCTCATGATCGTCGCAGCCGATCACCCGGCGCGCGGCGCATTGTCGGTCGGCGGCAACGCAACCGCCATGAACAGCCGGACCGAACTCCTCGATCGTCTGCGCACGGCACTCGCCAACCCCGGTGTCGACGGTGTTCTCGCCTCGTCCGAGATCTTGGACGACCTGGTGCTGCTCGGCGCGCTCGAGGACAAAGTCGTCTTCTCCTCGATGAACCGCGGTGGGTTGGCCGGCGCGTCGTTCGAGTTCGACGACAGAATGACCGGCGCCACTGCCGCTTCCACGGCCAAAGCACGGATGAACGGCGCGAAGATGCTCACGCGCATCGCTCTCGACGATCCCGGCACGCTGGCGACCATGACGGCCTGCGCTCAGGCAATCGACGAACTCGCCGCCCACCAGCTCATCGCCATGGTCGAGCCGTTTCTCTCCAGCCGAATCGACGGCAAGGTGACGAACGACCTCAGTGCCGACGCCGTCATCAAGTCCATCCACATCGCCCAGGGTCTCGGGTCCACCTCGGCCTACACCTGGATGAAGCTGCCCGTCGTCGCCGAGATGGAACGCGTCATGGACGCCACGACACTTCCGACGCTTCTACTCGGCGGAGATCCGCAGACCGCGCCCGAGGAAACGTACGCAAGCTGGGCCCAGGCCCTCGAAATCCCGGCGGTCCGCGGCCTGATCGTCGGGCGGACTCTGCTCTACCCGCCGGACGGCAACGTCGAAGCAGCCGTCGGTACCGCCGTCGACATGGTGAGGTGAGAGATGAACTCCGAGTATTACATTGCGGCAGGTTCGGGTGGCAGTGGCGGTTTCGACATCGTCGTCACACCCGAGAGCGCAGGGTGGAGCGAATCCAGCCTGTTGACGATCACGCTCGCCCCTGGAGAATCCGTGGATCTGAACACGGGACGCGACGAGATCATGGTCGTCCCACTGTCAGGTTCGGCGACGGTCACCAGCGACGGCACCGAGTTCACCCTCCTCGGACGCGCCTCGGTCTTCGACGGACCGTCCGATTTCGTCTATGTCGGAGCAGAATCCGCGTACACCCTCGGAAGCCGCGCAGGTGGGCGGTTCGCCTTGTGCGGCGCACGCGCCGAGGCGAAGCTCCCGTTTCGCTACGTGCCTGCAGCCGACATCTCGGTCGAACTCCGAGGCGCCGGAAACTGCAGCCGCCAGGTACACAACTTCGGCACCGCTGACACGTTCGAGGCCGACTCGCTCATCGCGTGCGAGGTCATCACCCCGGGTGGGAACTGGTCGTCCTATCCCGGTCACAAGCACGACGAGAACACCGAGAACGAATCGGCGCTCGAGGAGATCTACTACTTCGAGATTGCCGAAGGTCCGGACGGTAGCAACGGCTTCGGCTACCACCGCGTCTACGGCACCCCGCAGCGCCCGATCGAGGTACTCGAAGAGGTCCGCACCGGTGACGTCGTCCTCGTTCCGCACGGTTACCACGGCCCGTCCGTCGCAGCTCCCGGCTATCACATGTACTACCTCAACGTCATGGCCGGACCGGGCCCCGAACGCGCCTGGAACATCGTCGACGATCCCGAGCACACATGGATCCGCGGCACCTGGTCGGACCAGGCAGTCGATCCCCGTCTTCCCTTGAACGGCCCAACCCTCGACTCCGATCCCGAAGGAGCATGACCGTGGTGTCCACCGCGCCGATCTCGGCGAACAAGACCGAGAACACCGAACCCACAGTGCACCTGACCGTCGCTCAGGCGGTCGTGAAGTTCCTGGCCAATCAGTACGTCGAGCGCGACGGCACGCGCACCAAGTTCTTCGCAGGCGCGTTCGGCATCTTCGGACACGGCAACGTCGCAGGCCTCGGTCAGGCGTTGCTGCAGGCCGAGATCGACGCCGCCGAAGCTGGTACCGAACCCGAACTCCCCTACGTCCTCGGACGTAACGAGCAAGCCATGGTGCACAGCGCCGTCGCCTACGCTCGGCAGAAGGACCGACTGCAGGCATGGGCCGTCACGGCAAGTGTCGGGCCGGGCGCAACGAACATGTTGACCGGCGCGGCGCTCGCCACCATCAACCGTCTGCCCGTATTGCTGCTTCCCGCAGATACATTCGCGACCCGCGCAAGCGCTCCCGTGCTGCAAGAGCTCGAACTCCCGTCGAGCGGTGACGTCACCGTCAACGATGCGTTCAAGCCTCTCTCACGTTATTTCGACCGAGTGTGGCGTCCGGAACAGCTGCCGAGCGCTCTACTGGGCGCACTGCGTGTGTTGACCGATCCGGTCGAGACCGGAGCTGCAACCATCGCCATCCCGCAGGACGTTCAGGCCGAGGCCTTCGATTGGCCGGAGTCACTGTTCGCGCCGCGCACCTGGCACGTCGCTCGCCCGCTCCCGGAGAAGTCGGTGATCACGCGGGCCGCCGAGGTCATCCGAAGCGCCACGAAACCGATGATCGTCGCAGGCGGTGGCGTCATCTACTCCGGCGCCACCGAGGCGCTCGCGTCGCTGTGCGAGAAGACGGGCATTCCGGTCGGGCAGAGCCAGGCCGGGAAGGGATCACTTCGGTACGACCACCCGCAATCGGTCGGCGCCATCGGTTCCACCGGCACCACCGCAGCCAACGCTCTCGCGACCGAGGCCGATCTTGTCATCGGAATCGGAACGCGCTACAGCGATTTCACGTCGGCGTCACGCACAGCATTCAACAACCCGAACGTCCGCTTCGTGAACATCAACGTCGCGTCGATCGACTCGGTCAAGCAGGGCGGCATCTCGGTGGTCGCCGACGCCAGGGAAGCTCTCGACGCTCTGGCTCTCGAACTGGCCGACTACGAGGTCGATCCTGACTACCGCAGTCGCACAGCGGACCTCGCCTCCGAGTGGGAGCAGATAGTGTCCTCGGTCTACGCGATCGAGGACCCCACCGCATTGTTGAATCAGAGCCAGGTCATCGGGCTTGCCAACACGCTCTCCGAGCCTCGCGATGTCGTGGTCTGTGCTGCAGGTTCGATGCCAGGAGACCTGCACAAGCTCTGGCGTATACGCGATCCCAAGGGCTATCACGTCGAATACGGGTTCTCGTGCATGGGCTACGAGGTGGCCGGCGGCATCGGCGCCAAGATGGCCGAACCTGATCGTGACGTGTTCGTCATGGTCGGCGACGGCTCCTACCTCATGATGGCGACCGAGTTGGTCACCGCCGTGCAGGAGGGCGTCAAGATCATCATGATCCTGGTGCAGAACCACGGTTTCGCCTCCATCGGATCGCTGTCGGAATCCCTTGGCTCCCAACGCTTCGGTACCGCCTACCGCTACCGAGGGGACGGCGGGGCGAGCGAAGCGACGGGGCTGCGGAAGGGCCGTCTCGATGGCGACCTTCTGCCCGTCGATCTGGCTGCGAACGCGGCGAGCCTCGGAGTCGACGTCGTGCGCGTGAACAACGGTTCCGAGTTCACCGACGCAGTCAAGGCCGCCAAAGCAAGCGAGAGCACAACGGTCATTCACGTCGAGACCGATCCTCTCGTCGCTGCACCGGATTCCGAGTCCTGGTGGGATGTGCCGGTCAGCGCTACCTCGACACTCGAATCCACTCGAGATGCGTACGCCACGTATGAGAAGTGGAAGAAGATCCAGCGCCCATTCCTCCGCCCGTCCAGCGACTAGCACCAGAGGACTCACCGATTCCATGAAGATCGCACTCGATCCGACGCCGCTGCACCATGACTTCTCGTTGTTGGAACTCCCTCGCGCGGTTGCCGAACTCGGCTACGAGTACCTCCAGCTCACACCGCACGTCGACATGATTCCGTTCTTCAATCATCCCAAGGCCGACGACGATCTCGTCACCAAGTTCAAGAAGGCATGCACCGACGCTGGTGTCGGAATCGCCTCGGTGCTTCCGGTACTGCGGTGGTCCGGTCCCGACGAGGACGCGCGTGAAGCCGCGGTGCGGTACTGGAAGCGCGCCATCCAGATCACGGTCGATCTCGGTGTGAACGTCATGAACACCGAGTTCAACGGCCGCCCCGAGAAGGCCGAGGAGTCCGAGCGCGCGTTCTACCGTTCGATGGAGGAGCTCGTACCGATCATCGAGCGCGAGGGAATCGATGTTCGCATCGACCCCCACCCGGACGATTTCGTCGAGGACGGACAGGCGGCCATCCGTGTGATCCGCGGAATCAATTCGAAGAACGTCGGCATGGTGATCGTCGCGTGCCACCAGTTCCACATGGGCGCCGATCTCCCCGGAATCATGCGCACCGCGGGCGATCTCGTCCGGCTCGTGCATGTCGCCGACACGATGGATCATCATCGTTCGAACGGACTTCGCTACATCACCAATCCTCCCGGCAACGCTGCCCGCGTTCACCAGCACCTCAAGATCGGCGACGGCGACGTGAACTGGGACGAGTTCTTCGGCGGCCTGGGTGAACTCGGATTCTACGACAGGAAAGACACCGTCATGGTGTCGAGCGTGTTCGCCGAGAACGAGAACGCGCACGAGGTCTCGCGGTACCAACTGCAGACGATGAACGACTACATCGCGAAGTATTCCACTCGCTAGTAGCGATGCGCCGCTTCAGGTCTGTGCGCCGGACCTCGAATGCTCGATATGACCGGTTTGTGTCCGAAATCCGCCGCTCAGGGTCGATAGTGTGCAGGAACGACCGGTGGGTCGGACAGTCGGCGAGCGGATCAGCACCTAGGGTGATTCGCGATGAGAACGATTTCCCGGGTGACCGCGGCCCTCGCCACGACCGCCGTCCTACTCACGACGGCCGGTCCCGCGTTCGCGCAACCGATCGATCCACCCACCGAAACCACGACGACACCCTTTGCGACGCCGAACACCAACGACTGTCCATTCGCGACGTCGCCGCCTCCTGCGATCGATCTGTCCGAGGTCCCTGCGCCCGGTGACACGGTGCCCCCTCCGCTGCCGGTCCCCGCGGACGCTGTCGGCGGCGAGAGCCTCGGTCAATGCGGGACGGTTACCCCTGACGGTGCACCGCCGCTACCGGCAGACATCTCGGCCACCGGTTGGGTTCTCTCGGACCTCGACTCCGGAGACGTAATTGCCGCCAAGGACCCGCACGGTCGGTACCGTCCGGCGAGCACGATCAAGATTCTGCTGGCGCTCGTCGCACTCGAGGAACTGGACCTGAACACGACCGTCGTCGCTACCGCCGAAGATGCGAACGCCGAAGGCAGCGCGGTCGGGATCGGGAAGGGCGGCGTGTACACCAACTTTCAGCTGATGCAGGGCCTGGTGATGGCGTCCGGAAACGACGCCGCCCATGCGTTGGCAGCTCAGCTCGGCGGCGACGCCGCGACAGTGGCGACGATGAACGCCGAAGCGAAGGCACTCGGAGCTCTGGACACTCGGACCGCGACACCGTCCGGACTGGACGGTCCCGGAATGTCCAGTTCTGCCTACGATCTCGCGTTGCTCTTCCGCACAGCCATGCAGAATCCGACATTTGCGGAGCTCATCTCGACCGAGACCGTGCAGTTCCCCGGATTCCCGAAGGACCCCACGATTCCCGACGATGTGGATCGTCCTGGCTTCACTCTGTCGAACGACAACCAGCTTCTCTACAACTACGACGGTGCACTCGGCGGTAAGACCGGCTACACCGACGACGCCAGGCAGACGTTCGTCGGCGGAGCCGCCAAGGATGGTCGACGCCTTGCCGTCACGATCATGCTGGGCGACGTCCTACCTATCCGACCGTGGGAGCAGGCGGCTCGGCTTCTCGACTACGGTTTCGAGCTCCCACCCGGCACGAGCGTGGGCACTCTGGTGCAGCCCGAGTCCGTGGGCGAGGTGACGAGCACACGTACCGCAGCACCCACCCTCGCCTCTCCCCCTAGTGCGACGTCCGGGTCCAGCGAGCGCGAATCCGCACTCGAATCCGGCGGTGACACCGCAATCCGCGTGGGAATCGGAATCTTCGGCGCGCTCGTGGTGCTCGGCTTGCTGCTGTGGGCGCGTCAGCTGAGCCGCAAGCGCTGATCGATCAGCGTCTGCGTCCCAGGAAGCCCAACCCGATAGCAGCCAGTGCACCCGCCCCGACGAGCGCGATTCCTCCGCCGATACTCGGGCCGTCATTGACTTCGAGGCGTGTGGTGATGACTGCCGGCTCCGGTGGCGGCACGAACGCCAATGCCATGCTCTCGCGGGTCGTCGCGGCGAAAGCGGTGGCGAACAACACGAACCGTGACGTCGTGAAGACGAACACCAGCAAACCGATGATCGGACCGAACACGACACCGGCCGGGCCGTTGGTCACCGAGCTCAGGTAGATCGCCGCGATCTGCTTGAAGATCTCGAAGCCGACAGCTGCTATCAACCCACCTTTGACTGCACTTCGGAACGGGACCGGCTCACGGGGAAGTCGAGAGATGACCCAGGTGAACACAGCCCACGTCGCGACGAGCGCCAGCAACACCGAGACGATACGCAACAGCACACCGACACCGGGCGCTTCGTCCAGGTTGAGAAGCCGGAGAAGAGACTGCATGACGGATCCGCCGTTCAACGCGGAGAGTCCGAGGGACAGCGCCATCGCCAGACCGAGACCGAAGAGCGCGGCCAAATCCTTGAGCTTCGTCGCTACGAAGCTGCCAGGCTCGTGGACGGACTCCCACATCGCGGTGAGCGCCTCGCGAAGATTCGCGATCCATCCGAGACCTGCATACAAAGCGCCGAGCAAACCGAGGACGCCGACGCTTGTCCTCGACTCCACCGCGGTGTCTATCAGCGAATTGATCGTCTCGCCGAGACTCCCCGGAACGTTCTGTGCAATCTGGTCTCTGATCTGATCGAGCCATTCAGGCTGACCTACCAGCACGAACCCAGCGGCCGCGAAAGCAACCATCAACAGCGGGAACAACGCAAGGACGCTGAAATAGGTCATGCCCGCGGCGTAGTAGTCACCCTTCTGTGCCTGGTATCGCGATGCGGCACGGACCGTGTGATCGAACCACGGCCACTTCTGCCGACGGTCCTGCAGTATTGCGCCGAAGTCAGGAACTTCAATCACTCCTCGAGATAGGCCCTTGCTGTCGGTCCCCGGGTATCAGTATGAGCTGTTCTCAGGGAAGCGGGGCCAAGAACCCCACCCGGTCGTACACCTGCGCCAACGTTCGTGACGCCACCTCCCGTGCCCGATCCGCACCGTCGGCGAGAACGCGGTCGAGTTCGGGAATATCGGACATGTACCCGTCGACGCTGGCTTTGAGTGGGGTCACGAACTCCGTCAAGACATCTGCCGTGTCGGACTTGAGGTCCCCGTAGCCCTTGCCTTGGTATCCCGCGACGAGGTCCTCGATGGACCGGTCCGACAGTGCAGATTGGATGACAAGAAGGTTGCTGACGCCCGGCTTGTTGGCCGGGTCGAACACGATGTCACGTTCGTTGTCGGTCACGGCCGACCGGAGTTTTTTCGCCGTCACCTTGGGGTCGTCGAGCAAGTTCACGATGCCGGCCGGGTTTGAGCCGGACTTGCTCATCTTCGACGCCGGTTCCTGTAGGTCGTAGATCTTGGCGGTGCCCTTGATGATGTGCGCGTCTGGAACGACGAACGTCTTCTTGAACCTGGTGTTGAATCGCTGCGCAAGATCGCGGGTCAGCTCGAGGTGCTGGCGTTGATCCTCACCGACCGGCACCAGGTTGGGCCGATAGAGCAGGATGTCGGCGGCCTGCAGAACCGGATAGGTGAACAGACCGACCGACGTCTGATCGCGCCCCTGCTTGGCAGATTTGTCCTTGAACTGGGTCATTCGTCCGGCTTCGCCGAAACCGGTGATGCAGTTGAGAACCCACGCGAGCTGAGCGTGCTCCGGGACCTGACTTTGTACGAACAGCGTCGAGCGCTTCGGGTCGATGCCGACGGCCAGGAGCTGGGCTGCCGCGATTCTGGTGCGATGCCGCAACGCTTTGGGGTCCTGCGGCACCGTGATGGCGTGTAGGTCCGGAATGAAGTAGAACGCGTCGTAGTCGTCCTGCAATGCCACCCACTGACGCACGGCACCCAGGTAGTTACCGAGGTGGAACGAGTCCGCCGTCGGCTGGATGCCGGACAGGACGCGCTGGCGCGGTCCCTGTTGTGCGTCGGTAGGTGAAGGAGAAGACATGCTCATGATCTTTTCACGACGCGGCAAGGTCTTTTCTTCCAGGCTCTAGCGGTAGCGAACCGTCACCGGCGCGTGATCGGACCAGCGTTGGTCGTAAGCCTCGGCGCGCTCGGTGACGGCGTCCTTCGCGCGATCGGCGAGCGATTGCGTCGCGAGCTGGTAGTCGATCCTCCACCCCGCGTCGTTGTCGAAGGCCTTGCCGCGGTACGACCACCAGCTGTACGGACCTTCGACATCGGGATGCAGTTGACGAACTACATCCGTCCATGGGCTCTTCTCTGTCAGAAGAGCCGACACCCACGCGCGTTCCTCGGGAAGGAACCCCGAGTTCTTGCGGTTGGTCTTCCGTGTCTTGAGGTCGTTCTCGGTGTGGGCGATGTTCCAGTCACCACTGACGACGACGTCTCGATCGGCTGCCTTCGCGGCCTTCGCGATTGTGGCGAGGTACGTGGCGAACGCTGCCATGAATCGCTCTTTCTCGTCCTGGCGCTCGGTGCCTACCTCACCCGACGGCAGGTAGAGGCTGGCCGCGGTGACGTCACCGAAGTCCGCCTCGATGTAGCGGCCAGACTCCTCGAATTCTGCGGCGCCGATCCCCACCCGCACGGCGTCGGGCGCCGTGCGGGAGAGAATGGCAACACCGTTTCGCCCCTTGGCCGAAGGTTCCGCCGACGCCAGATGCCAGCCCGAGTCGAGTGCCGGCGCGAGAGCCTTGGTCAGCTCTCCGTCGTTTGCACGCGTCTCCTGCAGGCAGACGACATCTGCGTCGGTTGTCTCCAACCACGGCAGCATTCCTTTCCTGGCGGCCGCGCGAACTCCGTTGACGTTGACTGTGGACACGGTGATAGGCACGCACAGCACGGTAGTCGACGGCACCGACAGCACGCCGCAGGTGGGTTCACCGGCGGCGCTTCGGTTTGGCTCCCGGTTTGGGAGCGGTCACCCGCACTTCAGGTTTCGACGCGCGTGCCTCCTCGGCTGCGCGCGCGTCTTCTTCATCGATACGTCGGTACACCAGGTGCTGTTGAGCGTATGTCCATATGTTGTTGCTCACCCAATACAGCAGCACCGCGATCGGCAGGACCGGTCCGCCGACGAGAACACCGACGGGAAAGACCCACAGCAGCAGCCTGTTCATCATCGCTGTCTGCGGATTGCTTCGTGCGACGTCGTCCTGACGTGCAATGGACGCGCGTGCATTGAAATGCGTCGCGACACTTGCCATCACCATCAAGGGAATCGCAACAAGTGCGATGGTCACTATCGTCGGTACTCCGCCGAACGGAGCAAACGAATCCAACGTGTCCCGTGAACTGCTGATGGCAGCCGAAATGGGCGCGCCGAACAGACGAGCGTCGAGGAACGACTGCACGTCGTCCACACCGAAGAAGTAATTCGGGGTGTTCGCGTTGTCCTGCGCGGACATACCGAGCTGGCCGAACCCGGTGGCCGTACGGTTGAACGATCTCAACACGTGCAACAAACCGATGAACACCGGCGCTTGTGCAAGCAGTGGAAGGCATCCGAGCAACGGATTGAACCCGTGTTCCTTCTGTAGCTTCTGCATCTCGCTGGCCTGCTTGGCCCGGTCACCCTGATACTTCTTCTGCAACGCCTTGATCTCGGGTTGCAGCTTCTTCATCGTGAGTTGTGTACGAATTTGTCGGACAAAGGGTCTGTAGAGCGCCAACCGGAGCGTGAACACCAGAAACACGACGGCCAGCGCCCAAGTGATTCCGTTGTCCGGTCCGAGGACGGAGCCGAATATCGTGTGCCAGATCCACAGAATTCCGGACACGGGGTAATAGACGAAATCGAGCATGGAAAGCACCTCATCGAAGTAGTCGGCCAAAATGGATCTGCTCGACCGGCGACGGCGCCCGGAGTACGGGTCGCTGGACCGGTCAGGTGACCGATCCAGGTGCTCTCGGCATAGGCCGCCCCGGTGCGTCGGGACGGTGTTGGCGACGAAATCCCCCGCGGAGGCGTCGTTCCTCGGCGGGTGGGTGCGTACTCGGCGTGCTCGCGGCGATGATCGCCGACGAACCGAGGACGCCGAGCACGACGAGGGCAGAGACTGCGAGCCCCATCAGAGCCAATTGGACAGTCGGCTGGTCGTCGACGACGACCAAGAGCAACAGCGTTGCGACGAACAGGGCCGCGAACGCGGTCAGGGCGCGACTGCTTCCTACGAACGAACGTGGGTGGTACACGAGAACTCCCGGGGTGCGGACTGACGAAAACGAACGGTCCGGGGGCGAACTCGGGTTACCTGATCAGAGCGCCCCCACCGGCGCACCGGGAGCGCGAGGCATGGGACGGCCTGCCTCGTCTGGACGTTCCTGCCTGCGGAACGCGCCGCGTAGCCGCCGCTGCGCGCCGTCGGGACCGTATGCGACGCCGAATACCGCACGCAGCAGGTCTTTGCGGCTTCCCACGGCCACGACCGTCACGACCAGCGCGGTGACAACGAAGCCGAACAGGGCTGCAGTGGCGGCAGAATCAGGGAGCGTGGCGAGCAGTGTCAGAACAAGGAGGTATGCCGCGACGAGATGGATATATCTCATGGCATTCCTCCTCACGCTGGATGACGTTCCCGGTTCACCATATCCGAAGTGCAGGCACCCGCTCAGGGCATCGATGCACAGGTAACGGTCGGACGCTGGTCGAGCAGCTCGGATGCCCGCGCGTCGGGAACGTTCCAGTCCCGCCAACTGCCCGACGGCTCGCCTGCACCGAGTGCGCAGCTACGGTACGGCTCGGGAAGCCGATCGAGTTCGGGTGCCGCGTCGCTCGACAATCGTGACAGATACCGAGTGTCGATCTTGCCGGTGGTCTCGAATCGCTCCACATTGTGCCGCGCGATGTATGCGTCGGGGTTGAGGACCGCCAGACCCAGAACTGTCAGCACCGCACCCGCGCCGACGGCTCGCGGAAGCCATCGCCCCGACATTTTCAGTCCTGTCGCCATCACGAGCAGGAACACCGAACCGAGCCACAGTTCGACGGCGGTCACGAACAACCGCAGGGTCGTGTATCCGTACTGCTGTTCGTACAGGGACATCCGATGAAGCGCAGACGCGACCACGACGAGCGACAAGGTGCACAGCAGGCCCAGCAAGATCCGTAGGGCCGCGCGATCGACCACCGAGGTTCTCGGTGCCTTCCTGATGACGATCGCAATGACGAGCAACGTCAAGGCCGTCACCGCGAGCAGTTGCCAGAACCCCTGGCGCGCATACTCGGCGTTGGTGAGCCCGTCGGTGACCAACACGTGGCTCTGGCCGCCGAACAACGACCCGATCTGCACGCCGACGAATCCAGCGAACACAGCAACGAGGGCTGCGAGCGGAACGATCCACTCCCACAGCCGGATCGTCCTCGACGACGGCCGAGCCAACCGGTCGAACCGCGGACGATTGACCACCAGGTACGACGCGGCGAGCACTCCACCGGCCACCAGAAGGAAGACCATGACTCGTGCCGCAGCCACACCTGGATCCCATTCCGGCGCGACGTCGTCGACGAGCCTTTCGAATGCGGGGTCTGCGCCGGCGAACAGTGCAGCGAAGACTCCGACCACCACGATGGTGACGACCGCCACGGCTGCGACTCGACCGAAATGTATTCGCCCTGTGTCCAGGCGTCGCATCCCGCGGGAGGTCCAGCGCACCGTCCTGGTCATGACCAACACCGGAGTCATTGCCCCGAGCGCTGTGCCCCTGAAGGTCCACGACCCCGACAGCACCGCGCCGGCGACGAACACCGCCAACCACATCGACATCGTTACCAACCACCCGGCCGATCGGAACACGGCAACCGAGCTGAGGGCCAGGACTGTCAGTGCCCCGGCAGCGTGCCACGTCGTCGTTCGTTCCGGTCGAGCGCACGCTACCGCCACCAGGATCGCCACCGCAGTGATCGGATAGCCGATGCCTGTGCCGGACAGCACGACCGAGCCGACAACCCCCGCCAACAGCGCTCCGACCAATACGTGCCGGGGCGCCGCTGCATGACGCACGACGGGCCAGACTCTGACCGGCCAGGGTGAACAGCGATGCTGCCGCACAGGCGCTTTCCGGCTCTCTGTCGGTGTGGGACCTTCGGGCGGTGCGGGACTGTCGGTGACAGAGTGTTCAGTGGCGCTCATCGATGGACCTTTCTTCGGTATCTCTCGGCCGGACTCGGACCGACATGCGGTTCGGACAGGACCGTGTTTGGGCAGGAACGTGTTTCGGACAAGGCCGTTTTTCGGGCAGGGCCGTTTTTCGGACAGGACAAGGACCGACGGCACGCAGGCGTGCGTCGAAAGAATGGGTCGAGATTCAGGAGTGCGGGATCTGCACCCTGATATGGCAACCAGGAGTCCGGTCCAGCACTTCTATCGTGCCGCCGTGGAGCTCGGTTGCCCACCTGGCGATGGCAAGCCCGAGACCGGTACCCCCGTCCACTGCGCCGCCGCGAGTGAACCGATCGAACACCGAGAAGTGTTCTGTACGAGCAATTCCTGGCCCTTCGTCGACAACCTCGAGCCGTATTCCGTCCGCGGCGGAATATGCCGACATCGTTACCTCGGTTCCTCGCGGGGCGTGCCGGACTGCGTTGTCGATGAGGTTGGTGACGACCTGAGTGAGCCTGGATCGGTCTGCCGACACCTCCAGATGCGGTGGCTGCACGTCGATTCGGACGCAGTTGTGCTCCGAGGTCACCACATCGAGGAATCCACGAACACCGAAGCGCTCGGGACGCAGCGGGAGGACTCCCCCTTCCAGTCGTGACAGGTCCAGCAGTTCGGTCACCAGATCTCCGAGCTTTTCGGTCTGCTTCAGCGCGACTGCCAGAGTGTCCGGTTCGGGGTCGGTGACGCCGTCGACCATGTTCTCCAGAACGGCGCGCAGTGCGGCGATAGGAGTTTTGAGTTCGTGTGAGACATTGCCGATCAGTTCGCGCCGGTATGTGTCGGCCGCCTCCAGATCGGTGGCCATGGTATTGAACGCCTCGGCGAGTTGGCCCACTTCGTCACGGGAGGTGGCGCGGACTCGCGTCGAATAGTCGCCTCGCGCCATCGCTTTCGCGGCCGACGTCATTTCCCGTAGCGGTGAGGTCATGCCGTGAGCGAGCACCTGCGTCGCGGCCAACGACATGACCAGGGCAGCGAGCAGGGAGTAGCGAAACTGCCAGCCTGCGCCGATCCAGAAGACGACACTGGCGACCACTAGCACGATGCCTACGATCAGCGACACCTTGAGCTTGAACGACCCGAGCGGATCGAGGGGACGAGGAAGCCTGCGCACCGCGTCGGACAGCCTCATCTCGGCACATCCAGAGCGTAGCCGACCCCATGAACCGTACGGATCAAGTCGCCACCGATTTTGCGTCGCAACGCTTTCACGTGACTGTCGACCGTTCGACTGCTTGCCGAATCCTGCCAACCCCAGAGCTCGGCCAGAAGTGTCTCGCGGGCGACGGCCGCCCCAGGACGACCCGACAAGTAGAGCAGGATATCGAATTCGGTTCGAGTCAAATGTATTTCACCATCGATGCCGGATACTCGCCGGGCGTGGTGATCGATCGTGATGACGCCGAGATTGGTCGAGGACGATTCGACCAGGGCAGTGCGATCCGATCGCCGCACCAGAGCGTGTACGCGTGCAACGAGTTCTCGCATACTGAACGGCTTGGACAGATAGTCGTCGGCCCCGACTCCGAGGCCGACCAGCATGTCGGTCTCGTCGGACTTGGCCGTCAGCATCAGCACCGGGACGGCACGGTCGGCTTGAATCCGGCGGCAGACCTCCAAACCGTCGAAACCGGGCAGCATGACGTCGAGCACCACGACGTCAGGCCGAACGCGCAGGCACATCTCGACGGCCGAGGGTCCGTCGGATGCGGTGACCACGTCGAAACCCTCGCCGCGTAAGCGCGCGGAGACGGCGTCGGAGATCGTCGGTTCGTCGTCGACGACAAGAACGGTGCGGTTCATGTATCTGACCCTAGAGGCAGCCGATGGAGGAGTCGGACAGGAATTGTGGAGGTTCGGTGAAGATCCTCGGGGCGGCTCACAGCGACATCCCAGCCCGAGCAGAGTCCATCGGAGAGTGGAGCGACGACCGAATGAACGGAAGCGAGAAAGGGCCGAATTGAGGGTCGGCTACCCTAATCCGGACGGACGGGGGTCTGCAGGTTCATTGCAGACTCCGCCACACTCTCCTCGAAAGGGCCCTTCATGGTCGGAACCACGCGATCGTCTCGGTTGGCAGCCGCAGCCGTTGCGACGGCTTTGCTTCTCTCTGCCTGCTCCAGCTCGTCCGACGACGCTGCCGACTCCGGCAACGACACCGGTTCGGGCGGCGCCTTCCCCGCCACCGTCGAGCACGCGTTCGGCGAGACCACCATCGACGCCGAACCGACGCGTGTCGTCGTGGTCGGGTACACCGAGCAGGACACCGTGCTCGCGCTCGGTGTGAAGCCTGTCGGAGTCACCGAGTGGTACGGCGAACAGCCGTATGCAACGTGGCCGTGGGCGCAGGAGGCACTGGGAGATGCGACCCCCGAAGTACTCAGCGCCGACGACGGATTCCAGTACGAGCGGATCGCGGCCCTCGACCCCGATCTGATCATCGGAACCAACGCAGGTATGGACGAGGCGAGCTACACCACCCTGAGCGACATCGCGCCGACCATCGCCCATTCCGGCGACTACACCGGATACTTCGAGCCGTGGGATGTCCAAGCCAGGAACATCGGTACCGCGCTCGGTAAGAAGGACGAGGTCGACGATCTCATCGCGAGCATCGACGAGAAGTTCACCGCAGCCAAGGCCGAGCATCCCGAGTTCGTCGGGACCAAGGCGATCTTCCTGCAGAACGCCTTCTACGATGGCGCAGCGATCGCCTATCAAAATGGGCTCAGCACCGACTTCCTTACCGATCTCGGCTTCGTCGTACCGTCGGAGATCGACGCTTTCGCACCGCCCGAGGGCGGCGGGCAGGCGAACATCCCGCGTGAGAACCTGTCGGTTCTCAACTCTGCAGACGTGCTGCTGTGGGGCACGGAATCGCCGGAGGATCGCACGGCTCTCGAGCAGGAAGCGGTCTACCAGAACCTGGACGCGGTCAAGAACAACAAGCTCGTCTTCACCGATGGGGTGACCGCGGGCGCGATCTATTTCACCAGCGTGCTCAGCCTTCCCTACGTGATCGACAAGATGACGCCCGCTTTCGCGAGCACCCTTGCCGGTGACGGCGCAGCAACCACGACCGCAGGTTAGCCACATCCGCCGACATCGAGGTTGTGCATCGAATCGGACGACATTCGAGTCGCAACTTCGATCTCGGCGGACGACCGTGGGTATCGAGCAGCGTCAGGCCGCGTTCACCTCGGCCCGGCGCTGCATCCACATCGCGGTGGAGAGAACAGCGAGGCCGGCGACCGCCAGGACCGCCCCGACCGCGGCCGGGGCTGTGTAGCCGAATCCTGCAGCGATGACTGCGCCGCCGAGCGCTGCGCCGATGGCGTTGGCGAGGTTGAACGCCGCGTGGTTGAGCGACGCCGCCAGCGTCTGGGCGTCTTCGGCGACGTCCATCAATCTGGTCTGCAATCCGGGTATGACCGACGAGCCGGAAGCGCCGATCAGGAACACCAGGATCAACGCGCTGACCGGATTGTGCGCTGCGACGACGAAGATCGCGAGGAACACGGCCATCGAGGCCAGCCCGACGAATGTTCCCCGCAACTGATAGCGATCAGCCAGCCACCCGCCGAAGTAGTTGCCCGCGACCATGCCGAGGCCATAGATCATCAACGCGACGGGTACGAGCGCACGAGCTAGACCTGCCACGTCGGTGAGGGTCGAGGCGATGTAGGTGTACACCGCGAACATGCCACCGAAGCCCACCATGCCGACGAACAACGTCATCCAGACCTGACCGCGACGCAGAGCCCCGAGCTCGGTGATGGGATTGGTCGTGGGCATTCCGTCGAGACGAGGCATCCACACGATCAGTGCAGCCACGGTGAGCGCACCGATCACGGCTACGACGGCGAAGGCACTTCGCCATCCGAGCGCCTGACCGAGCCACGTTGCAATGGGCACCCCGACGACGTTGGCGACCGACAGACCCATCATGACCAGGGCAACGGCTTTGGCGCGCTTCCCGGGCTCGGCCAGATGCGCCGCTACGAGAGCTGCGATCCCGAAGTACGCGCCGTGCGGAAGTCCTGCGACGAATCGCGATGCCACCAGCTCGCCGAAGCTCGGTGCGAACACGGTGCCGAGGTTGCCGAGCGTGAACGCCATCATCAGCACGATGAGCAATGCTCGACGCGGAACTCGCGCGGCGAGCGTGGCGATCGCAGGCGCACCGACGACCACCCCGAGCGCATACGCCGAGATCATGTGCCCGGCAGACGGCTCCGATATGCCCATCGTCTGCGCGACGTCCGGAAGTAGGCCCATCGATGCGAACTCGGTGGTGCCGATCCCGAAGCCGCCGATCGACAGCGCCAACATGGCTAGCCGCCTGCGGGTCGAGAGCGGTCTACGACTGGCACTCGGCCCGTTCGACACCCTGTCGCGCACAGCGCTGACATTCTTGGCGAAAGCCGAATCGGTGACAGTCACAGCAGAACAACCTTGTCTTGTGTCGGGCATGCTCTTATGTCGGGCATGGAAAAGGGACGAACCCAGTAGGGAACGTCCCTCGGATCAATTGTCATCCCGGATCCACGTCGATTTCGGACAGATCGACGGTGATAGTCCTCACCCAACTCGTTGCGGCTGAAGAACGACCGCTCCCCCGCAGGTCACAGCGCCGGGGCAACTACCGGTGGTGTCGTTGTTTCCTGATCTACGCGTCCCCGCTAGGATTCACGCCAGGTCATGAGTGCCAGCATCGAGCCCCGGCTTGCTGGCCGGCAACCCTCCAACCGCGGTGGGGTGCCCCGGGTGAACGACCGGGTTAGTCGGCTACACGAGAACGTGTGGCCGGAGAACAAGCGCGGGTCCGCTCGTTGGTTTTTCGTCGACGGACCCACTGACCGAGCACGCTGGAAAAGCGGCGTGCCCGAGGAGGAGGTCCACCATGTGTTGTTGTCTCGATACGCCCCGCCCCGGCTTTCCAGCAGAGAGCCGATTCGAACCCTGACACATCCTTCGAAGACGGAGTTATCAGCACCATGACCGACAGCACCCCTGACGTCGTAGACGCAGCAGGCACCCCGATCGAAGATCCCACCGCATCGTGGAGCTTCGAGACCAAACAGATTCACACCGGGCAGACTCCAGACGGCGCAACCAATGCCCGCGCGCTTCCGATCTACCAGACCACGTCGTACACGTTCGACAACACCGATCACGCAGCAGCTCTGTTCGGGTTGGCCGAGCCCGGCAACATCTACACCCGAATCATCAACCCGACGCAGGACGTCGTCGAGCAGCGCATCGCAGCACTCGAAGGCGGCGTCGCGGCACTTCTGTTGGCTTCGGGACAAGCCGCCGAGACCTTTGCGATCCTCAACCTCGCCGAAGCGGGCGATCACATCGTCTCGAGCCCGCGGTTGTACGGAGGAACCTACAACCTCTTCCATTACACCCTTCCCAAGCTGGGCATCAAGGTCACGTTTGTCGAGGATCCCGATGATCTCGATCAGTGGCGCGCCGCGATCGAGCCGAATACGAAGGCGTTCTACGGCGAGACGATCTCGAATCCGAAGAACGACGTCCTCGATATCCCCGGCATCTCGGCGGTCGCGCACGAGCAGGGAATTCCGCTTATCGTCGACAACACGGTCGCGACCCCGTACCTGATCCAGCCGCTCGCTCACGGCGCCGACATCGTGGTTCACTCGGCGACGAAGTACCTCGGTGGACACGGCACGGCCATTGCCGGCGTCATCGTCGACGGGGGCACCTTCGATTGGACCCAGGGGCGCCACTCGAACTTCACAAGCCCGGACCCGAGTTACCACGGTGTAGTGTTCGCCGACCTGGGCGCGCCGGCTTTCGCACTCAAGGCACGGGTCCAGTTGCTGCGCGACATCGGCGCAGCAGTGTCTCCGTTCAACGCGTTCCTGATCAGCCAGGGCCTGGAAACACTCAGCCTGCGGATGGAACGACACGTCGAGAATGCGCAGAAGGTCGCCGCGTTCCTCGAAGCCCGTGCCGACGTCGAATCCATCAACTACGCCGGTCTGAAGTCGTCGCCGTGGTATCAGCGCGGGCAGGAACTCGCGCCGAAGGGACAGGGCGCGATCATCGCCTTCGAATTGACGGGCGGGGTCGACGCAGGCAAGAAGTTCGTCGACGCACTGAGCCTGCACAGTCATGTGGCTAACATCGGTGATGTGCGTTCACTGGTAATCCACCCCGCATCGACGACTCACTCGCAGCTGACGCCCGAGGAGCAACTCGCCTCGGGAGTCACCCCCGGCCTGGTCAGGCTCGCTGTGGGTATCGAGGGGATCGACGACATTCTCGCCGATCTCGAACGCGGATTCGCAGCGGCGGCATCTTGACCATCGGCTCTGTGCACGACGTCCGTCCGGCCGCGGGATTCCCGCCGCCGGACGGACGGCTCGGCAACATCGACATCGGCCCACTCGCTTTGGAAAGTGGCGCCACGCTTCCTCAGGTGACTGTCGCTGTACAGCGGTGGGGCGAGCTTGCGCCGAATCGCGACAATGTGGTGTTGGTCGAGCATGCTCTAACCGGAGACTCCCACGTCAGCGGGCCGGCAGATGCCGACCATGCTCTGCCCGGTTGGTGGAATGGGATGGTCGGCCCCGGCGCACCGATCGATACGGACGAGTGGTGCGTCATCGCGTCGAACGTCCTCGGCGGGTGCGGCGGCACAACTGGCCCCAGCTCACTTGCTCCCGACGGCAAGCACTACGGGAGTAGATTCCCGGAGATCTCCATCCGCGACCAGGTCGCGGCCGAAGTTGCGCTCGCCGACGTCCTCGGGATCGAGCGCTTCGCCGCGGTGGTCGGTGGATCGATGGGCGGAATGCGAACCCTGGAGTGGATCGTCGGCCATCCCGACCGAGTGGGAGCGGCGCTCGTCCTTGCCGTCGGTGCCCGCGCGACAGCAGATCAGATCGGTACTCAGACGACGCAGATCGACGCCATCGTCTCCGATCCTGACTGGCAGGGCGGCAATTACCACGGAACCGGCCGAACTCCCCGGACGGGATTGAAGATCGCTCGACGCATCGCACACCTGACGTATCGCACCGAGAGCGAGCTGGATCTGAGGTTCTCGAACTCTGCTCAGGCTGACGAAAACCCCTGGGACGGCGGCAGATACGCAATCGAAAGCTATCTGCAACACCAGGCGACCAAACTGGCCGACCGATTCGACGCCAGCACTTACGTCCTGCTGAGCGAGGCGATGAACAGACACGACATCGGACGCGGGCGAGGCGGTATCGACGCAGCACTTGCGCTGGCAACCGTTCCCACCATCGTAGGCGGAGTCGACTCCGATCGGCTGTATCCGCTGAGGCAACAGAAAGAGATTGCTCGGGGCCTACCTGAATGCCGCGGTCTCGAAGTCATTCAGTCCAGAGATGGTCACGACGGTTTTCTCACCGAGGCCGGTGCGGTGGCCGCACTTCTCGGCGAGACCATGGCGCATGCCCGGTCCGCTCGCGTCGAGCGAACCGTCTGACACTTCGCTCAGTCCGTCCCGAGCGGGTCGATGGACGACGACAGGAAGACGATGGCGCCGCCCACCAGCGCCAGCGCCGACACGTCGAAAGCGCGACTACGCACCGCAAGCAGTCCTACGCGGTTCTCGGGCAGACACAACCGAAACCCCGCGGCCAGGATCGTCGCGATACCGAGAACGAACGATCCACGGCGCCACCGATCCGCAACAACAAGAACCAACGCCCCTACGATGACGACGAGTACTGCCAGCAGCGGCAGGTTCTTGCGGATCTGATTTCGCACCGGATCAGACCGCAGTCCGCGCCAGCAGATCCCGTTCCGCTCGCTCCACGACGTTCGCGAGGAGAAAGGCGCGGGTCAATGGTCCGACGCCGCCCGGATTGGGTGAGAGGAACCCTGCGACTTCGGCGACATCCGCTGCAACGTCCCCACGCAAGCCGTCGTCCGTCCTCGTGACTCCGACGTCGAGGACTGCCGCGCCCGGCTTGACCATGTCGGCGGTGACGATGCCTGGCACTCCTGCCGCTGCGATGACGATGTCCGCGCGTCTCACCTCGGCAGCCAGGTCCGAGGTGCCGGTGTGGCACAGGGTGACGGTCGCATTCTCGGACTTGCGAGTCAGCAGAAGACCGATCGGACGCCCCACGGTCACACCGCGGCCGATCACCACGGCATGGGCGCCTGCGATCGCGACGTCGTACCGCCGCAACAAGTGGACGATCCCACGCGGCGTGCACGGGAGCGCAGCCTCTTTGCCCAATACCAACCGGCCGAGGTTGATGGGGTGCAAACCGTCGGCGTCTTTGTCGGGGTCGATGCGTTCGAGCGCAGCGTTCTCGTCGAGGTGATTCGGCAACGGCAGCTGCACGATGTAGCCGGTGCACGCTGGATCCGCGTTGAGGTCGTCGATGACGGCCTCCAGATCGGCCTGGGTGATATCGGCTGGAAGGTCGCGTCGGATCGAGGTGATCCCGACCTTGGCGCAGTCGTTGTGTTTGCCGCGTACGTACGCAGCCGAACCTGGGTCGTCGCCGACCAGAACGGTCCCCAGTCCGGGAACGATTCCGCCGGCGCGCAGTGCGTCCACCCGCCGAGTCAGGTCGACGAAGATCTCGTCACGGGTGGCCTTGCCGTCCAGAATCGTTGCAGTCACGACGACCATTCTTCCAGGCGGCTATGCGACGGTCTCGTCAACCCTCGACGGACAGTCCGTGCGCCTGTGCGTAGGCAACGGCCTGAGTCAGCTCGATCCTCGTTCCGACGAGTGAGGCCGCCACCCACAGGTTCGCGTCGACCCGCGCGCCTCGCAGATCTGCGCCGTCCAGTTTCGCCCCGATAGCGCGGGCCCCGGACAGGTCGACCGACGCCAACGTGGTCTTGGAGAGGTCTGTGTTCACCAGGTTCGCCTCGACCAACCGACCGCCGGTCAGATCCACCCCACGCAGGTCCGCTCCCCCAATTCCGACGAGCGTGAAATCGACTTCGTCGTAGGTCGCAGGCCTCATACGGCAGTCGACGAAGGTGGACCCGATAAACGTAGACCGTCGAAACACGCTGTGCTGGAGATTGCTTCGAGTGAACGTGCACGACCTGAATGCCGCGTCGACGTGGATCGACTCGGTGAGATCCGTCCCGGTGAAGTCGCACTCGGTGAACACCACGGACGTCGTCTTCACCCCACTGAGGTCGGCGTCACGGAAATTGCACGCCACGTAGTTACGGTTGTTCCACTGCTGCTGGTCGAGCCGGGCGTCGGAAAAATCCTCACCGACAATCTGTTCGTCATCCACCTGCACCATCCTTCCTTCGACGGTGATGGCAGAGTGAGCCGGGTGTTTCGACTCATGTTCTTCGAGCCCCGGATTCCGCAGAACACCGGCAACGCCATACGCCTCGTCGCAGGCACCGGGTGCGAGCTCCACCTGGTCGGCCCGCTCGGTTTCGACATGTCCGAACCTAAGCTCAAGCGTGCAGGGCTGGACTACCACGACCTGGCGTCGGTGACGGTGCACGAGAATCTGTCGGCGGCGTGGGACGCGCTCGAACCGGATCGAGTGTTCGCGTACACGGCCCATTCGACGCGGTTCCACACTGACGTGGACTACCTCCCCGGCGACATTCTGCTTTTCGGGCCCGAACCCACCGGGTTGCCCGAGAGCGTATTGGACGATCCACGCGTCACCGACAAATTGCGTATCCCGATGATCCCGGGCCGACGTTCCCTCAACCTCGCCAACTCAGCAGCCGTCGTGATGTACGAGGCGTGGCGGCAACACGGATTCGAGGGCAGCGTCTAGAGCGTGTCTCTTAAATTGGGTCCGTTTTCGTTTTCATCGCCGGGCGGTGGTTGTGGTTGCGGGAGTGCAGAACTGCCGCGCACAGGACAACGCCCCCGAGGAATGTCATGGCGTACTTGTCATATCGAGTGGCCACACCACGCCACTGTTTGAGCCGCCCGAAGCCACGCTCGACGGTGTTGCGGTGCTTGTACATCGTCGGATCGAAACCCGGTGGACGACCACCGGCGGACCCCTTGTCGGCCCGTCGCTGCTTCTGGTCGCTGCGCTCGGGAATGGTGTGTTTGATCTTGCGGCGACGCAGTTCGGTGCGGGTACTGGGATGGGTGTACGCCTTGTCGGCGAGCAATCGGTAGTCCTGGTCCCCACCGGCAGCTCGGTGGGCATCGAGCAACGGCACCAACTGTGGATTGTCCCCGGCTTGCCCACCGGTCAGCAGCATCGTCACCGGCGAGCACGTCAGGTCGGTCAGTGCATGGATCTTCGTGGTGAATCCTCCGCGAGATCGACCCAACGCGTGGTCAGCGGGTTCGTCGACGGATTTCTTGTAATTCGACAAGGCCCCCTGTGAGAGTGTCGGCTCGCGCACCGGCCGCATGCTGATGCGCCCGGACGCTGGTCGAGTCGATCGAGAGCACCGCCCCGATATCGCCGTCGAGTTCTTCCGGGTCGAGACCGAACACCTCGGCCACCGCGGCAAGCATCTCGTCGTAGGTGCCATCGAAGGACCATCGGTGGTGGCGTTTCCACACCGTCTGCCACGGACCGAAGTCCTCCGGCAGATCTCGCCACGGACACCCGGTACGGAATCGGTATGCGATGCCCTCCAGAATTCGCCGGTGCTCGGCGAACCGCCGCCCACGTTTTCCCACGTCGGTGGGTATCACTGGCTCGACGATCTCCCAGAACTCGTCACTGATCACTCCCACGCGCGTCATCGAAATATCATCGCTGACAGCACCTCTCAAATTTGGGAGACACGCTCTAGGACGATCCGTCCCCTGTCTCGCTTGGCTTCCCTGCTACATCAGCGTCGTCCAGCCCGCGAGTCGGTTCGCTGGTCGCCGCGTGTGTCCTCGCCCGTACGAGGCGAACAACGCCGTACACCAGCCCGGCGCCGACAGCGAGCGCACCGAGCCACGGGATGGCGCGCCCCAGTGCGACGACGCTACCTTGGAGTGCATCCAGCAACGAGTTCCACCCCGCCACGATGCCGTCCAGGAAATTGTCGGGGCCAGGAGACGGCGTCACGTCGTCGGTACTGAATTGCACTGTGATCGTGGACAAATCCACCTGGTCAGCCAAGTAGTTCTTCTGAGACGTGAGGCTGTCGAGCTCTCCCTGCCTGCTGGCCAGAGCTGACTCCGCCTCGATCAGGTCCGCGGTGTTGGTGGCGCCTGCGATGAGCGCACGCAACCGGTCGACCGAGGACTGCAGCGCTGCGATACGGGCATCGAGGTCCTGGTATTGCATCGTGACGTCGTCACGGCTGATGCTGACACTGGTGACCTTACCGAGCGCTTCGATGCGATCGACGGTTCCAGTGAGTTCGGACGCGGGAATGCGGGCGGTGAGAGAACTACTCGCGGGCGAATTGTCGGTCTCCGGATTCTCGGTGCGATTGTCGATGCGCCCGCCTGCCGCCTCCACGACGTCGACTGCATCGCGTGCGGCCTGAACTGGATCGGCTGCGGTCACATAGATCTGGCCTGTCACAACCTCTTTGCGGTCCGCAGGCTGCGGCGCCTGATCACGGACGACACTCCCGGCCTCCGGCGAGAATTCCATACCCGAGGCCGGCATCGACGGGTCGACGGCCGGCGCGTCGGCGACACCGTTCGAACCACTACAACCCGCGAGAAGAAAGAAGATCCCAACCAGTGCGGCAATCAGAGAGCGCTTCATCTTCGGAGATGCTAGAGCAACTGGGCCGCCCGAGGAGGGGCCGTGACGTGCGAACGTCGAATTGTTACATCTATAGGGAACATTCACTGATGACCTCGGGCCGGAACCGGGGTACGGTGTGCCGCACCGACCCAATTCGTTCCCGTGAAGGAGCCCCTCTTTTGTTCTCCGCTTCGCCTTCGTTGTCGACTCTCTTCCGCTCCACCCAGGATGGCTCCTTCCACCGCATCAGTAGTCGAATCACCCGCACTGCAGCGCTTTTCGTCATCGGCGGCGGTATCGCAACTGCCGGCGCCCTTGGTACAGGCGTCGCCTCGGCCGCGCCGGTAACCTGCGTGTCCCCTCCGTCGGCAAACGACATCCAGGTCGACGGGACGGCGAGCTGCGGCGCCACGGCAGCCGACGCGTCGCGCGCGAGTGCCACCGCCACCGACAGCGGCACCGCCGTCAGCGTCGCAGAAGACGCGGGCAACACCTTCACTCTCGCGACGGGTTACGGAACTGCGCTCGGCGCATCGCGTGCGGGAGGAACCGCGTACGCCGGTGCATTGGGCGGAGGCATTGCACACTCGTGGGCCGACAACACCGACACCACCATCGCTATCGCGGGCTGGGGATCGGGAGCAACCGCCGAAGCCGCCGGTGTCGACTGCGTCGGCCAGTGGTCGCTCGCTTTGAATCTCTCGTCCGGCCAGTTCTGCGCATTCGGCAACTGACCCCCTCACACTCTCTTCAGCCCTGCCCCTCGGTTCTCGAGCGGCAGGGCTGAACGGCGTCGAGTCGGTGAAACGCCGCAATCTACGACCAAAGGTAGTACCCGAGCCGTCTCCGGTTTACGATGTCCCCACTCGCATCTCCAGGAGGATCAGTGACTGCCCTAGCGCCTAGGCCAACTCCCGCTGTTTCGGCGGTGAGGCCTTTTCCGCCGCGGATGGGACCGAAGGGTTCTTTTCTTCACAAGGCGGTGACGACGACTGATCCCAAGGTGTTGGGGATCATGTACATCGCGACGTCTATTGCGTTTTTCCTCGTCGGTGGCTTGATGGCGTTGTTGATGCGTGCCGAGTTGGCTGTGCCGGGGATGCAGTTTCTGTCCAATGAGCAGTACAACCAGCTGTTCACGATGCACGGCACGATCATGTTGCTGTTGTATGCGACGCCGATCGTGTTCGGGTTCGCGAACTACATTTTGCCGTTGCAGATCGGTGCTCCGGATGTGGCGTTTCCGCGGTTGAATGCGTTTTCGTATTGGTTGTATCTGTTCGGTGCGTTGATCACCACGGCTGGGTTCATCACTCCTGGTGGTGCTGCTGATTTCGGGTGGACGGCGTACACCCCGCTCACGTCGGCTCTGCATTCTCCTGGTGTGGGTGCTGATCTGTGGATCATGGGCCTCGCTGTGGCTGGTTTGGGCACCATTTTGGGTGGTGTCAACATGATCACGACGGTGATTTGTTTGCGGGCGCCGGGTATGACGATGTTCCGGATGCCGATTTTCACGTGGAACATTTTGGTGACGTCGATTTTGATTTTGTTGGCGTTTCCGTTGTTGACGGCGGCGTTGTTGGGGTTGGCGGCCGATCGTCATCTGGGTGCGCATTTGTTCGATCCGGCCACTGGTGGGGTGTTGTTGTGGCAGCACTTGTTCTGGTTCTTCGGTCATCCCGAGGTGTACATCATCGCGTTGCCGTTCTTCGGGATCGTGTCGGAGATTTTCCCGGTGTTCTCGCGTAAGCCGATGTTCGGGTACACCACGTTGATCTATGCGACGATCGCGATCGCGGCGCTGTCGATTGCGGTGTGGGCGCATCATATGTATGCCACTGGTGCGGTGTTGTTGCCGTTCTTCTCGTTCATGACGTTCTTGATCGCGGTGCCGACGGGGGTGAAGATCTTCAACTGGATCGGCACGATGTGGCGTGGTCAGGTGACGCTCGAGACGCCGATGTTGTTCTCGATCGGGTTTTTGATCACGTTCCTCTTCGGTGGGTTGTCGGGTGTGTTGCTCGCTAGCCCGCCGATCGATTTTCATGTCACCGATACGTACTTCGTGATCGCGCATTTCCATTATGTGGTGTTCGGGACGGTGGTGTTCGCGACGTATGCCGGTATCTACTTCTGGTTCCCGAAGATGACGGGCCGGATGATGGACGAGACGCTCGGTAAGTGGCATTTCTGGTTGACGTTCTTCGGGTTCCACGGCACGTTCTTGGTGCAGCATTGGCTCGGGAACGAAGGTATGCCGCGTCGGTATGCGGATTATCTGGCTTCGGATGGGTTCACGACGCTCAACATCATTTCCACGATCGGTGCGTTCGTGCTCGGTGCCTCGACGTTGCCGTTCGTGTGGAATGTGTTCAAGTCCTACCGGTACGGGGAAGTGGTCACTGTCGATGATCCGTGGGGTTACGGCAACTCGTTGGAGTGGGCGACCTCGTGCCCGCCGCCGCGGCACAATTTCACGGAGTTGCCGCGGATCCGGTCCGAACGGCCGGCGTTCGAACTGCACTATCCGCACATGGTCGAACGGCTCCGCGCCGAAGCACACGTCGGGCCGGGCAGTCACGGAGGACAGACCACCGAAGTCCTCGAACAGGCACGCCGCGCACCACTGTCCACCAGCGACCACGAACACTCCGGCGACTGACAAGCAGGCCTTCTCACACCACTCTCAGTACCACCGATGGATACTGGAGCGATGCCGACGCCGCCCTACTCCGGAACGAGGGCGGCCAGGACACTTCGATCGTTACGGTCCGCGCTGTTTTCGTATCACCACAGTTTTTCACTGCACAGTCGGATTCGAATCCTGACGATAAGTCTCGCTGCACTTGCCGTAGCCGTCAGCGCGCTCGCGATCTATGTCGTCGCGGAGCAGGCCCTGCGAGACCAACTCGGTGACCGGGTGTCACGAAACGCCGATGCTCTGATCAGCGGTGCAACGACCGGAGTGCCCTCCACCGCGTTCGGTTTCGGTGCAGGCAATCCCGATGGGCCTGCGATAAAGGCGGCGCTCGTGACGTCCGATGGTGAGTTCGTCACGTTCACCACCGACTCCACGCCGTTCACCAACTCGGCAGGTGTGCTCGACGAGCCCGAACAGAGCGTCGTGAACGGAACTACCAGTGAGTCGCTTCGTGAAGTGCGCGGATACGTGTTGACTGCGAAGCGCACGGCTTCCGGCGAAACTCTCATGGTTGCCGAGTCACTCCATTCGAACGAGCCTTTGCTCACCAAGCTCACACTCGCGCTGGTCTCGATCGGCGCTTTTCTCGTTGCACTCGCGGGCATCGCCGGATCCGCGGTTGCCCGTACCGGCCTGAGACCTGTGAAGAGGTTGCGCAATGCCACCGAGCGAGTGGCACGAACGGGCCAGCTCGAACCTATCGTCGTGACCGGAGACGACGAACTCGCCTCGCTGGCCAACAGCTTCAACGAGATGCTCGCGGCACTTGCGGTGTCGGGTGCGCGTCAGAACAAGTTGATCACCGATGCTGGTGAAGAACTGATGGAACCGTTGCAGAGATTGCGAGCGAAGATCGACATGGTCATGTCCTTCGACTCCGATTCCCCGCCGCCCCTGAGCCCCGCCGAACAGGATGCGGTGCGGACCGGTGTCATGACGGACATGGACGTCATCATCCGACTCGTCCACGATCTCGTCGACCAGGCCCGAGACAACTCCCCTACCGCACGCACGTGACCAGTGAACACGGGTGGGCTTCGAGACTTACCGCGCCGGAAGCCGGTGGATCTCGACGCCGTGCAATTCCCCGCGCTCGATCACCGCTGTCATGTACGTGCAAAATGGCTGTCTGCGGCGATCCGTCGGAGAACCGGGGTTGAGGAGTCGCAGTCCGTTGTCGGTAACGCTGTCCCACGGAATATGACTGTGCCCGAACACCAGCACGTCGACGTCCGGATACTGTGCAGCCATCCGCTTCTCGCGGCCCACGGCGGCACCTGTCTCGTGGACAACGGCAATCTTCACACCATCGAGGGTGACGTCGGCGCGTTCGGGCATACGTGCTCGGAGCTCGTCGCCGTCGTTGTTGCCCCAGCATGCGATCAATCGCGTCGCGCGGGTCTGCAACTCCTCGAACAATGCAACATCCACCCAGTCGCGTGCGTGAATCACGACGTCGGCGGCGTCGACAGCGGCCCAGACCTGTTCGGATAGGGCACGCGCTCGCTTCGGCACGTGTGTGTCGGCGAGCAGGAGAAGGTTCACGTCTCCAGTGTGCCTGGTGCGTGTTCACCTGAAGTCGCGAGACTTCGAATGCACCCTCAGATCCATGAGCTGCAGATGGTCCGCGACGACGGTTGCTGCACCCTCTGCGTTCTGCACCTTGCCGCGAATGAGCAGGGCTGGAGCTGTGAGCGCCAACTTTCGATACTTCGCCCACAATCCCACCGAGCACACGACGTTGACCATTCCCGTCTCGTCCTCCAGGTTGATGAAGGTGACGCCGCCTGCTGTCGCAGGTCGTTGACGATGAGTCACTGCTCCACCGACGAGAACCCGGTCGCCGTCTCGAACCTGCAGCAGACGATTCGCAGGAAGAACTCCCAACCGGTCGAGTTGTTCGCGAAAGAACTGAGTCGGATACGACGTGGGCGACACCCCCGTTGCCCAGACATCGGCCGATGCCAGATCCAGATCACTCATGCCGGGTAACACCGGCGCCCGCGTCGATGCCCCGAGGCCAGGAAGCAGATGTGGACGTTCCCCTGCGGCGGCACCGGCCGCCCACAGTGCTTCCCGACGAGTGATCCCGAAGCAACCGAGAGCGCCTGCAGTTGCCAGAGATTCGGCCTGCGCCGTGGACAGCTCGACCCTGCCGGTGAGGTCCACGAACGACTGGTACGGCCCGTCGAGGATACGTGACTCGACGATACGTTCGGCGAGCTCCTGGCCGATATTCCGCACATCTGCCAACCCCATCCGAATCTCGAGCCCTCCCCCGGTGAGGTCTGCATACCAGGAACTGGCGTTGACATCGGGTCCGTGGATCTGGACTCCGTGGCGCCGCGCGTCGGCCACCAAGGACTGCGGAGAATAGAACCCCATCGGCTGAGCTCGCAGGAGCCCGGCGCAGAACGCTGCGGGATGATGCAGTTTGAACCAGGACGAGTAGAACACGAGAGATGCAAAGCTCTGCGAATGGCTCTCGGGGAAACCGAAATTCGCGAATGCCGACAACTTTTCGTAGATGCGATCTGCAGCAGCACCGATGATTCCGTGCAACTCCCGCATACCATCGTAGAACCTGCCTCGCAGCTCGTTCATCTTCTCCGGGGAACGCTTCGACCCCATGGCGCGACGCAATTGATCCGCATCGGCAGCGCTGAAACCCGCGACATCGATCGCCATCTGCATGAGTTGTTCTTGAAAGAGCGGTACTCCGAGCGTGCGATCGAGGGCCTTCTTCAGCGACGGATGATCGAACGTGACGGGCTCGAGTCCGTTGCGGCGTTTGATGTACGGATGAACCGAACCGCCTTGGATGGGTCCCGGTCTGATCAGAGCAACCTCGACGACCAAGTCGTAGAACTCGGTCGGCTTGAGGCGCGGCAATGTCGCCATTTGTGCACGCGACTCGACTTGGAACACGCCGATCGAATCGGCGCGCTGCAACATGTCGTAGACGGCCTTCTCTCCCAGGTCTATGTCCGCCAAATCGATCCGAACCCCTTTGTGCTCGCCAACCAGATCGATCATGTAATGCAGAGCCGACAGCATACCGAGACCGAGCATGTCGAACTTGACCAAACCCACTGCAGCACAGTCGTCCTTGTCCCACTGCACTACGCTGCGATCCGCCATCGTCGCCCATTCGACCGGGCACACGTCGGCAATAGGACGATCGCAGATCACCATTCCACCCGAGTGGATCCCGAGGTGCCGCGGGAAGCCCTCGATCTGCCGCGCCAGATCGAGAACGGGTTTCGGTATGTCGCTCCCCTCCTGGTCGCCGATGTTGGACCAGCGGGTGACCTGTTTACTCCAGGCATCCTGCTGGCCCTGCGAGAAGCCGAGCGCGCGCGCCATGTCACGTACCGAGGACTTACCCCGATACGTGATCACGTTCGCGACCTGCGCAGCGTGCGAACGGCCATACTTCTCGTACACGTGCTGAATCGCCTCTTCGCGCCTGTCCGATTCGATGTCGACATCGATGTCCGGAGGCCCATCGCGCTCGGGTGCCAGAAACCGCTCGAAGAGGAGTTTGTTCGCCACGGGATCTACATTGGTAATTCCGATGGCATAGCACACCGCCGAGTTCGCAGCCGATCCTCTTCCCTGACACAGGATGTCACTGTTCTTACAGAACGCGACAATGTCATGGACGACAAGGAAGTACCCAGGAAAGTTCAACCGCTCGATGATGTCGAGCTCGTAGTCGATCTGCGCATAGGCCGACGGATGCTCGGTGGCTGTGCCGTATCTGCGTGAGGCACCATCGAGCGTGAGCATACGGAGATAGCTGATCTCGGTATGACCGACAGGCACATCGAACGGCGGAAGCTGCGGGGCGATCAACCGAAGATCGAACGCGCACTCCCGTCCGAGTTCTGCCGCAGTACGCACGACACCGGGGTAGTGCCGAAACAATCCGGCCATCTCCTCGCCCGAACGCAGATGCGTCCCCCCGGTGGGGGGCAACCATCCGGAGGCATCATCCAGGCTGCTACGTGCACGCACTGCTGCCATCGCCATCGCCAGACGTCGACTGTCCGGCGTCGCGTAATGCGCCGCGGTAGTGGCGACGACAGGAAGAGAGCACCGCGCTGCCGCCTCGAACAGCGCGTCGTTGCGCTCATCGTCCTCCGGCACACCATGACGCGTGAGTTCGACGGTTACTCGACCTGCGCCGAACCTGTCGACCAGGTCTCGCAAAGCAGCATCCACAGCGTCAGGTCCACCGTCCTGTAAGGCGCGTCGAACATGACCTTTTCGACAGCCGGTGAGAATCTGCCAATGCCCACCCGCTGCTGCCGAAAGAGCATCGATGTCGTACTGGGGCTTGCCTTTGACCCCACCCGCCAGGTGTGCAGTCGCAATTTCGCGTGACAGTCTGCGGTATCCCTCCTGCCCGCGCGCAAGAACCAACAGATGCACTCCGTCCGGATCCACTTCGCCCGCTCTCGACTTCGCCGTCCCCAACGACAATTCGGAACCGAAGACAGTGCCGATACCGAGAGCCTTGGCCGCTTCTGCGAATCTCACGACACCGTAGAAGCCGTCGTGATCGGTGATCGCTATCGACTCGAGCCCCAGGCGCACCGCCTCCTCGACCATCGCCTCGGGTTGGCTGGCACCGTCGAGAAAGCTGAAGGCCGAGTGTGCGTGCAGTTCCGCGTACGGCGTGGTTGCAGCCGCCGACCGCGTCACGTTCCCTTCGTACACCTCGCGTTTACGCGACCACGCCGGACTGTCTCCTCCGTCGCCGACGATGTCGGGTGTGGACCGCTTGGGACGCCCCGACAGGACCCGTTCCATCTCCGACCAGGTCGGCGGACCGTCGTTCCAACCCATTGTCGAACCCCTTCGTTGCCAGTGTGCGGATACGCACGAGGGCGCTGTGCTGTGCGCGAACGTGTGATGCGCGAACGTGTGCTCGAGCGAATGGCGGGGAAGGCATCATTCGAACGTGTGTTCCCATTAGAGCGCACGGCACCGACACAAATCAATCGACGCCGAAGCCGATAGGCTCGCTCAGGATCGCAGTGACAATCAAGGCAGTGGCAATCGAGAGAGCCGGAGAAGTACGTGACACGTTGGGCTTCGTTCGTCGTTTCTCGCAAACGATGGGTACTCACCGTCGTCGTCGTGGTCGTTGCGCTCGGCGGCATATGGGGCCTCGGGGTGTTCGACAGACTCAGCGACGGCGGCTACATCGACCCCAGCAGCGAAGCAGCCGAGGTATCCACGCTCGTTGCGAACCTCGGACAACAGACTTCGGACATCGTGGCCATCTACACAGCACCCGAAGGCAAGACGATCGACGACATCGCCCCCGACGTCACCGCGGTGCTCGACGAATTCCAGCGCAACTACACCGTCGAGAACGTGACGTCCTACTGGACGGCAAACGCAGCCGCGCAGCAGTACCTCGTCTCCGAAGACCGCACCAAGGCGCTCGCGACCGTCACTCTCGGCGCCGGCTCCGGGGTCACCTTCGCCACGTTCGACCAGCTTCTACCGCAATTGGAAGTCCCGAACGTCACATCGCAATTCGCCGGCGGATCGGTCGTAGGCATCTCGTTCAGCACCACTCTTCAGAACGACCTGGTGCGTTCCGAAGCCATCGCCATCCCGATCACTCTCGTGTTGCTGATCATCATCTTCGGTGGCATTGTCGCAGCAGCGGTACCGGTGTTCGTCGGAATCCTCAGCATCCTCAGCGCACTTGCCATCTTGCGTGTGCTGACGTCGTTCACAGAAGTGAATTCGTTCTCCCTCAACGTCGCATCGCTCCTCGGACTCGGTTTGGCGATCGACTACGGCCTGTTCATCGTCAGCCGGTTCCGTGAGGAAATGCGCGGAGGAGCCGAACCGGCTGATGCAGCGATCCGCACGGTCCTCACCGCGGGCCGGACGATCATCTTCTCTGGGCTGCTGCTGATCTGCGCATTCGCAGGCATGCTCGTGTTCCCGCAACCGGTCGTCAAATCACTCGGATTCGGCGCGATGGCCGCGGTCATGGGGGCCGCAATTCTGTCACTGACGGCCGTTCCAGCACTTCTCGCTATCCTCGGCCCTCGCATCAACTCCCTGACCTGGAGCAAGACTGCCTCCCACCGCGGCGAAGCACGTGCACAGAAGTTCTGGGGAGGCGTCGTCACCGGGGTCATGCGCAAACCGGGAGTCGTCGCCGTCATCGTCGCTGCACTGCTCGTTCTCTCGTCGCCGATCCTCACGGTGACTCTGGGTCAGGTCGACTACACCGCACTCCCCAAGGACGATCCTGCTCGCGTAGCAGTCGAGACGTTGAACACCGAATTTCCGTCCACCGGCGAAGGGGCCACCGTCGTTCTGCGCGGCCTAAACGGCCAGAAGCCGCAGGGCTCTCCCATCGCCGACGTCACCCGGCAGGCCGAAGAGGTCGACGGCATCGCACGCGTCGAATTCTCCGGATCGACAGAGGATTTCGTGGTCCTCCAGGCGACCTACGGCGAACCGGGTGAAGGCGAAACCGAAGAGCAGTCGACCAGCGCAGCAGTCGCGGGCCTACGCCAGATGATGCCTCCCGACGACACCGAGATTCTCGTCGGCGGAAACCGTGCGCTCGTCGACGACGGAAACGCCGCAATCGCCAAGTGGTTGCCCGCGATGGTCGCGATCATGGTGATCTCGACACTGATCCTGCTGTTTCTGGCATTCGGCTCGATCGTGCTTCCGATCAAGGCCGTACTCATGGCCGGTTTGAGCCTCGGCGCCACCTTCGGCATCCTGACCTGGATATTCCAGGAGGGTCACGGTGCCGACCTACTCGGAGTCACACCCGCACCACTAGAAGCGACGTTCGTCGTCCTCATCCTTGCGGTCGTCTTCGGACTGTCCACCGACTACGAAGTCTTCCTGATGTCGCGAATGGTCGAAGCACGAACTGCAGGAGCGACGACCGAGGAAGCGGTGATCATCGGCGCTCAACGCACTGGACGCATCGTGACAGCCGCTGCCCTGATCCTCATCATCGTCACCGGCGCGTTCACTATCTCCAACCTGTCGATCATGCGGTTCCTCGGTGTCGGCATGATCCTCGCACTGATCATCGACGCCACCATCATCAGAATGCTGCTGGTTCCGTCGCTGGTGAAACTCATGGGCGAGGCGAATTGGTGGGCTCCCGCCTGGATGAAAAAGGTGCACGCGAAGGTCGGGATCGGGCATTAGTTGGGCCCCCGGGGTGACCGACAGTCTGTTTCGGTCACCCCGGGAGCCGATCGCGGAGTGAGCGAATGTCTGTTTCGGTCACACCGGGGCCCAACGCGCACCTTCCAGCGAACGCGCACCTTGCATGCCGCTGCAACCTGCGCACCCGCAGAAACCTGCGCGTTCAGGCCGACCACACCACGAATCGCAGCGAATGTCTCTTTCGGTCACCTCACGAGGCCTAGCCTCACAACTTACTTTGGAGTAAGTTGGCGGATATGGCGAACTACATCGTTACCGGCGGTACGGGCTTCCTCGGCCAGAACGTGATCCCTCTTCTACTGGAGCGCGATCCGGATGCAGAGGTCCACGTCCTGGTTCGGCAACAGTCGATCGCCAAGCTCGAACAGCAGGCCGCAGCACTCGCCGGCAAGGATCGGATCCACCCGCTCGTCGGAGATCTCACCGAACCCGGCCTCGGGCTGAGGGAAACACCTCGCGCTGTCGATCACATCGTCCACCTCGGCGCCATCTACGACATGACCGCCGGAGACGAACAAGCGACAACCAATGTCGATGGCACCCGAGCCGTCGTCGAGCTCGCGGTTCGCACTGGCGCGAGGCTCCACCACATCTCCTCGATCGCCGTCGCCGGGGACTACTCCGGAACGTTCACCGAGAACGATTTCGACAATGGGCAAGGTTTCCCGACGGCATATCACCGGACCAAGTTCGAGTCCGAAGAGATCGTTCGCGAGTCGGCGACCGACTGGCGGGTCTACCGGCCGTCGGCAATACTGGGCCACTCGGAAACCGGGGCGATCGACAAGATCGACGGCCCGTATTTCTTCTTCCCGTTCTTCGCCGAACTGGCCAAACTTCCGTCTACGCTTCCCATCACAGTTCCCGACATCGGATCCACCAACCTGGTTCCAGTCGACTACGTCGCGGCCGCCATTGTCGAGTTGATCCACCGGAACCCGCTGGGACAGCGTGTTTTTCATCTGGTCAACCCTGAGCCGCAATCGATGCGCGAGGTCTACAGCGCATTCAGTGCTGCTGCGGGGTCGAAAGCAAAGGTTGTCGGAATTCCCGGCGCGATCGCTGCACCGGTCGTCGCCCCGCGTCGGGGAGCTCTTCGCAATGGCCGCAACGCGCTGCTGTCGCGGTTCGGGGTGCCGCCGGTCATGCTCGATCATCTGACTCTGCCGACCACTTTCGACTCGGTTACAACCCAGAATGCGTTGAGCGGCAGCGGCATAACTCCACCCCCACTCGCAACGTACGCAGACACCCTGTGGCGACATTGGCAGAAGCATCTCGACCCGAACCGAGCACGCCGTCGTGATCCTCGCGGGCCTCTGGTGGGGCGCCACATCGTCATCACCGGCGGGTCGTCGGGTATCGGCAAGGCCAGCGCCGAGTCAGCGGCCCGCAAGGGCGCCACTGTCATCCTGCTCGCTCGTGGCGCTGAACAGCTCGAGACCGTCGTGGCGGAAATTCGTTCCGACGGTGGTGACGCACACGGATATCCGTGCGATGTGACCGACAACGAATCGGTCGAACAGACAGTGAAAGCCATTGTGAGCGAACATGGTCACGTGGACATGCTCGTCAACAACGCCGGCCGGTCGATACGTCGATCCTTGTACAGGTCCACCGATCGCCTTCACGATTACGAACGCACCATGGCAGTCAACTACTTCGGTGCCGTGCGGTTGGTTCTCGCACTGCTTCCACACATGCGCGCGCGCCGTTTCGGGCACATCGTCAACGTCAGCAGCGCTGCGGTACAGGGACATACACCGCGATTCTCTGCGTACGTGGCCAGCAAGGCGGCACTCGATGCGTTTGCCGACGTGGCAGCAGCCGAAACACTGTCCGATGGAATCACCTTCACCACCATCCACATGCCGCTCGTCGCGACGCCGATGATCACGCCGTCCGGCGACAAGAATGTCGGCCCGGTCGTATCAGCAGAAAAAGCTGCGGCGATGGTAGTGCGTGCGCTGATCGACAGACCGAAGAGAATCGATACACCGCTCGGCACACTGGGGCAATTCAGCAGCATCTTCACGCCCAAGGGCAAGGATCGCACGATGCACCAGTTCTACCGTCGGTTCCCTGATTCCGCGGCAGCCAAGGGCGAACAACCCACCGAGCCGGTCGAGACCGACTTCATGCCGACCAGAAAGTACGATTCCTCGACACCATCTGCACGGGCAGCCAAGCTGGCGCGCCGACTGGGCCGGTTGGTTCCCGGTACGAACTGGTGATGGTGCGCGACAACGCCCTCGCCCAGACTCGACCGAATCCGATTCCGAGGTAGCCGAACGTGCCGAGTGCCAGTATCCACTTGGCGATGCTGACTGCCGTTGTTGCGCGCACCACGCGATCGGTGATGTGCCCGGGATGATCGAGAAGGTGTAGGCCGACGATGTTCTCCACGTAATCTCCTGCCGCAGAGACGACCGGGGCGACCTCGAGCGCACAAGTCACCGCGGGCGACAGGTCGGTCGACTTCCCCAAGCGGGAGGCCCCGGCTCGTAGCGCTGCGGCATAGATTGCCGGATGGATGAAGTCCGGGTAGTAGTGACTGCGGAATCGAGCTGTGTCGACCTCGTCCATACTGCCGATGATCTGCCTGTAGCGGTCGGCCGACCATGCCGTCTGCACTTCGAGAACACGAGGTGCGGCCGGTCCGAGCAGTCGGACGATAGTCGCCTGCGAGACAACGAAAGCCGTCGACCAGGCAATGAGCGGAATGTCCCGAGTAGTCAGTCCCATACGTCGATAGTAAGACATCGACAGATTCAGCTGTCGCGCATCAGGAACGGCAGCACCACGGCTTCGAAGTCCGAATACTTGTCACGATGAATACTGTGACCGGTTTCGAACGACACAACCGAGCATTCGTCGATCGCCGCGACCATCGAATCGAGTCGCACCGGATCCACCATCCCACCAGGTCCGCCACGAAGTACGAGAGTCGATGCTCGAATTTCCGAAAGCCTGCCCCACCACACCGCATTCGGCCGTCGAAACTGGGCGATCGCGGGTGACGTCATGGAACGGTCGTAGGCGAAGACAGCGCGTGGGTGTCTGATGATGCTCGTAGCTGCATGCCACAATGCACCGGGACTCGGCAACCGCCTTGTGAATGTCGGTGTCTCGTCACCATCCTTGATGGGTATCGGCATCTCCTCGATCACGAGAGAGCGAACTATCGACGGCCTGTCCTGTGCAACTACTGTCACTGCGTAGCCGCCGAGCGAATGCCCGACGAGATCCACCGCCGTCAGCTTCAGATGGTCGAGCACCGCCGCCACGTCTCGTCCGAAGGCGTCGAACGCGTAGTCGGTCGTATGCGCGCTTCGGCCATGACCACGAAGGTCGATGGAGACGACACGACGACCAGCCGCCGTCAATGCGGCCGCGAACCGATCCCACGTCCCACTGTCGCCGCCCATGCCGTGCACCAGAACGACCGGGCAGGAATCGCGCCGGCTGTCGACGCCGGCGGTGTCCCGGAATGCAATACGGACGCCGTCGACGTCGAGTTCGGCCACTTCCACGGTCATGGGTCCAGGTTAGAGCGAAGCCTGGGGATCGACCTGCGCCCGGGGTCACTCGTAGATACCTTCGACCCGCCAACCGTCGTCGTCGTAGATCAACAGCAGTGCGCGGCTTTCCTCGATCAACACCTGCACACGTGCACCCTGTGTGCCTATCGTCGGGTCCCACCAGCGCTCGTCGAGCGGCCACGGCCCTGCCCAACCGCTGAGCATCCAGTTCTTGCTGCCCCAGCGAAGCACTGTGGGTCGGCTGTCGAAGCCGCCACGCTCATCGATTCGTACTCCGTTGCCGCTGCTGTTTTCCAGCATCACCCGAGGAGATGCGTCGAGCACAGCGGCAGGTGCTGGTTGCGGCAGCCTTCCCGGCCACGGAGCAGACGGGTCGGACAGCGGGACCAACTCGTCACCCAGGCTGCGCAGAGTCACACGTTCGACCGGTCCCCTGCCTCCACTCAGCACACCGATCTTCACCGCATCACCACCGAGAAGACCCTGCACCCGTACCAGCGCTCGCTTTGCCCGTTCCTCTTCGTCCCCGACGCTTCCCCACAGGCCCAGCTGAAGCTCCCCCGCAGCAACGACTTCCACCGGTTCCAATCGAAGCGTCGTGATGCCTGCTGTCGGACGTCTCTCGCTGCGACCGGTCAGCCACCCGTCGAGCTGCCACCGAACCCGATCAGCAGTCCCTTCCGGAGTCAGCGGTTCTGCGCACCGCCATATGCGTGAGAGGTTCTCCCCGTTTCCTGTCGACGCATGGACGAGAAGACGAGTGCAGGCCACCGCCGCCGCCGCAAGCTTGGTATGTAGCCTTTCCGCCATCCCTCGGCCGGCGAACGCCGCTGCGTCGACACGATCGATCGGCGGGTCACACGCGTACTCCACGTTCAGATCCGGTGGCAGATTCCTCGCCGACGGCGGTCGTTCAGCCTCACCCCTCGCACTCCGATGGGCCAGCACCGCGTCCGTTCCGAATCTGGATGCCACATCACCTGGAGTGAGTGCAGCGAAATCCCCGATGGTGCGCAGACCCAGTCGTCGGAGCAGATCGATCAGGTTCTCGCGATCTGCCGCTGCAAGGCTCGGCTCGGCTGCAAGTTCCGAGACCGGTAGTGGCGCGAGATAGTGTGCACCTCCTCCTCTCGGAACGATCGCCGCATGTCTGGCTGCGATGACTGCTGTCGACAACTCGTCGGCGATTCCGATCTGGCATTCGACCCCTGCGCTCGCGGCCTGATCTATCAAACGCTCCGCGGCTTTGTGCTCGGATCCGAAATACCTGCTCACCCCTCGGGCACCGAGAATCAACAAGCCCGGCCGCAGCACCTCGACTCCCGGTGCAATTGCGTCGACAGCTGCGGCAACCGGTTCGAACAATCGCCCGTCTCGATCTGAATCCGCGGTTGCCACATGAACTTCGGGGCAGCGCGCTTGGGCCTCACGTTTACGAAGTCCGCGTCGCACACCCTCCGCACGCGCCGGAGCGGAACAGGCGATCACACGATTGGCCGATACGACCGCCACCGGACTCGTCGCCGGAAGATCTGCGACGGCGGCTGCCGCCACGGCCGGCCAGTCCGGGCACCAGAGTGCAACAACCCGGCTCATGCCAGTACCGCAATCCTGTCGGTAGGACGAATGCCTGCAGCGACACCCAGCGGAACTTCGAACCATTCGATCCGACCGTGCTCGGATCGAAGATCGAAACACGTACGGCGAGGACGCATCGCTTTACCCTGCGCGCGCACTTCCAATCGCAGAGTGCGCAACCTGCCCCGACCGGCCTGCTCTCCGGTCCCTACTCCACCGACACTGCGCACAGCGGCGTCGAGTCGCAGGTCGACACCGTCCCAGTGTCCATCCGCGACCAGCAACGACGCACCTTTGCTTCGAGCGCGCGCGACTACGGCACGCGCCCGTGACGGAGGCACGGAACGGCCGCCGAGACCCAATACGACGAGATCCAAACCGTCGAGAAGGATGGCCGCCACCTCTACCGGATCCTCACCGGGATCGGGTACGACGGCCAGCCGATTCAATTCGGCACCCATCTCGGCTGCAGCCAGCAACCCGAACCGCGGTTGCCCGACTACCGCCACATAGCCGCCGGACGCCGTGACCGATGCGACCAGACCGAGCATCAGTGACCCTGCACCCGAGATCCCAGTCACCGACCCTCTGGCAAGACCTCGGTGTGGGAGCAGAGTCGCGAGTGCGTCGGGAACAGCCAACACTGCCTTGGCAGGTGACTGATCTTGTCGTTCGTTGTCCTCTTCCCTCTCGCTGCTTTCTTCCTCTTCGGCCGACGGCGCCGGACAGGAGAGGGAACGCACCTCACCCCGCGAGGGAACCCCCGCCATACGTCGCCGAAGATAGGCGACTCTCTCCGGTAGTGACATATCGTCGAGAGAGACGTTCGGAACATGTGGAGCATCGGCAGGAACAGACATACTTTTCCTCCCCGGTGAATCGACGAAATCGGTACACGAGCCCGCTCGCAAGACGACCGGGAAGTTTCGTCTTCGAACAGACTTTCGAACATGCTCCAGTAAAGCCGCTCTACCGGCCATCGTCAAGATGGCGCTGAAGCCCCAGGTGGAGACCTCGGAGTCACCGCCGGGTCACCGTCGTGGGCAGTGACGCTCACTGTCCACTAACCTGTGGTCGTGACAGAGCAGCAGCGCACCGCACGGGTCGTCGGACCCGACTACCTACTCGCCGGCAGGTACCGTCTCGCCTACAAGCTCGGGGGTGGCGGAATGGGCGCGGTCTGGCTTGCGCAGGACACACTCATGGGCCGCAAAGTGGCAGTCAAGCAGGTCACGTCGACGGCGAATCTGAGCGACAAGGCCGCTCGAGAGGTTCGCAATCGGGCCATGCGCGAAGGACGGATAGCCGCCAGGTTGTCGAGTCCGCACGCCATCGCAATGCACGATGTCGCCATCGAGGGCGGCGAACCGTGGCTCGTCATGGAGTACATGCCCTCGCGCTCCCTTGCGCAAGCGCTCAACACCACCGATTCGCTACCACCCTACGAAGTAGCTCAGGTCGGTGCGCAGGTCGCCGACGCTCTCACCGAAGCGCACGAAGCGGGAATAGTGCACCGCGACATCAAGCCCGGCAATATCCTCATCGCCGACCGCGGACGCACGCTCGGCATCGTCAAGATAAGTGACTTCGGCATCTCCCGCGCGAAAGGTGATGTCGAGGAATCGGACTCCTCGGTCATCACAGGGACACCGGCGTACTTCGCACCCGAGGTCGCGCGCGGCCAGGATCCCACCGAAGCGAGCGACGTGTTCTCGCTCGGCGCGACGCTGTACACCGCGATCGAAGGTAGGCCTCCGTTCGACATCGACCAGGACTCCATCGCACTGCTTCACCGGGTGGCGCGAGGCCAGATCATCACCCCCACCAGATCCGGCGATCTCACCCCTGCGTTGCTGCACATGCTGGAGCCTGATCCGGCCCGCCGACCGACGATGTCGCAAGCTCGCGACGAGATCATCAGAGGGGCAATCAGCCCCCACGGAACCATTGCTCAGCTCCGTGGGGTACCCCTCACCGCATCCGACGGCGGCGTGCCGACCTGGGCTCACAGGTCGACTCCGGTGGCCGAAAAACGCAGGCCTTCACGAGAATTCGGCAGCACAATCGCCGGACTTCCAGCCGTCCGCTCCAGTGGGCTGGGCGAGGATCACACCCCCAAGGCCTACTCTCCACCGCCATTCGATGCGCCGAAGAAGAAGAACCCACTCGACACGGTGCTGGACCTGATCGACGACGTCGTGGGCGACAAGGTCGACGTCTCGCCCGCGATCGTCCTCGCGGTGCTCGTCGGTCTTGTGCTTCTGCTCCTCGTCGCGCTGATCGTTGTCATCTAGTTGCTTCGTGTACGTGAACGAAAATACATAGCCCGTCCTGCATTTTCGTTCACATGCCGCGGAGCGGCCTGGACTCGAAGACAGCGATGGCGATCTGGACTCGATTGGCGCAGTCGAGCTTGGACAGAATTCGAGAGACGTAAGTCTTGACCGTGGCGATGCTCATGTAGAGATGTGCGCTGATCTCTGCGTTCGACAACCCCTGGGAGACGGCGATTGCCACTTCCAGCTCCCGCGTAGTCAGAACGTCCAGCGAGTTCTCGCGCGGATTCGAGCGCGAATCGTGTTCACGCCACGCAGAGACCAACCTTCCGACGGCAGACGGTGACAGCATCGACTCTCCGTCGCTCACCTTCTTGACTGCATCGATGATGTCCCGAGGTGGTGTGTCCTTGAGCAGAAACCCGTTGGCCCCCAACCTGAGGGCACGTAGAAGATACTCGTCCGTGTCGAACGTGGTCAGCACGAGGACGGCCGGGGAGGCGACATCCGATTTCAAGATTTCGGTCGCAGACAACCCGTCCATCACCGGCATGCGAATATCCATCAGCACCACATCTGGCTGCAGGGCACGAGTGTCAATGGCCAAGATGAAGTCCCCACTGGTGGCCAAGTACCCGTGCGTTGACTTCTGCGCACCAGATCTTCGCGGCCGCGTTCGCGGCGTGGACATCGACGGTGGTGCCGGCAACGGCCGCTTCGGTGAGCAACGGGACGGCGAGATCTCGTTGGGCGTAGCCGACGAGGTTCTCCACCACACCTTTCGATTGTGGATCGTTGGCGTGGCAGAAGTCCGGCGCGAACCCATAATGGGTGGCGAACCGGACGTAGTCCGGGGTTGGAATGACGACGTTCGCGACGACACCGCCCTTGAGGCATGCCATGCGGTCGGCGAGGACTTTCGCCGGGACACCGCCGACCGCGGCGAGCGCTTCTGCGATCAATGCCATTGTCGTGGTTAATCTCTCGTCGGTCGCGAACGCTACGAACCGCCAGCGGGAGTAGGCCATGACAGCGCAGAACAGGTGCAGACCGCCGATGGTGGCCCAGTCGATGACCAGGTAATCGCCCGGCGCCCACACCGCGGGGCGGCGGCCGCGGTGATGCGCGGCCTTCCATTTCGCTTTCTCCTCGGCGACCAGGCGGCGGAAGTTGCGGTCCGAGCCGTCGTAGCCGGCAGTGCGGGCGATCGGCAGAATCCGTTTCGCGGAGATCCTGCCTTGGGATTTTTCGACGCGTTCGGTGACCAACTCGGTCACGGCGTCGTAGTTGTGTTCACGTTCGACGCGGGCGGCAGGAGTCTGGCCTGCGTGTTCGGCTTCGAATCGTTCGACGGTGCGTCTGACGGTCTTGTGGGTGGTGCCGCACAGTTCGGCGGTTGCGCGGTACGACCCGACTTGGTTGTAGGTGGAAATGATGTCCATACGGTCCCTCGCAGACTTCAATGGAACTCCCCGGGTGGTGCGGTGTGTGGTTGGCACCTTCACCGTCACCGCTCGGGCCAAAAGTTCCTGATCGACACGACGAACACGGGGTGGGGACTTTTAGTTGGCCACCAGTGGGGACCTCGACCTGGCCACCAGTGGGTACTTTTTCATGGCCACGGACAACGAGCCACCCGAAGGCCCTCGTCGCCATCTGCTGCCTCACCCACGACCCTGATTCCGCTGTCCGACTGCAGAATCAGCGACAAACCGGATCGAACGAGTGCATCGTCGTCGACGATAAGCAAGTCGATCATGCGGGCCACGGCAACCATGCCTCCAGAACATATACAGTCGAATCCTCTCCGACTCTGACCCCGTGCTCGAGTCGACCACCCGACAACGTCAGTCGCTCGGTCAGGCCTATCAATCCAGAATGAGAACCAGGCACGTCGGATGGACGGTTCCCGAACGCGTTGGTCACCGACACCCTCGCATCACCGCCCTCGATCCACATCCGTACCGAGACATCGGATCCCGGGGCATGTTTACTCGCGTTGGTGAGTCCCTCCTGCACGACTCGAAAGACGTTTCGGCTCGATGTAGCCGGAACCATCCGATCGGAGGACAAGGTGTCTTCGAATTCCACCCGAACCCCCGCTGCTCGTATCTCGTCGATCAAACCGGGTATGTCTGCGACGGAAGATCCTGGCCTCGTCGGCGGTGAATCCTCGTCCGATCTGAGGACTCCGAGTATTTCACGCAAGTCGTCGAGCGCGCCGTGAGCGCTGGCTCTGATCGTCGCCGCAATGGCCTCGATCTCTGCTCTGTCCGCGTCTGCGCAGACCTCCAACGCCCCCGCGTGCAAACTGACCATCGAAATGCGATGAGCGAGCGCATCGTGCATTTCGCGCGCGATCCGCTCGCGCTCCTGTCCTCGCACTCGATCAGCACGTTCGAGCGCCGCCGCTTCTGCCTTGTCCGCACGATCTCGCAACGAGTCGATCACCTCTCGACGCGCTTTGACGACCATGCCCCACGCAATCGGAATACTCGACAGGGCAACACTCAGAATCAGTGTCGCGTAGAAGGATTGTCCGGACTCGAAGACCTTCAGCCAGAATGCGGACACGACCAAATGGACGGCCGCGACACCGACCGCCATCCTCCACGATCGACGTGAGGCGACCGTGTACACGGCGACGAGCCCGGCACCACCGACTGCGTCGGTGACCAACATCGGCACAGCGATGACCAACGCAATTGCCACCGGCCAACGTCGCCTCCACCACAGCGACGCTGCCGCTGCCATAGAAAGTGTAACTACCAGAGCGATTCTCGGGCCCGACAGCGACTCGGGTAGCTCCGCAACGACCAGCCCTGAGATCGCGAGGGCCAGCACGATTCCGCCGATGTCGAAGAAGCGGTCTCGCCGGCTGATCGACGGTCTCACGCGCGCACCAACGGTCGCCAGTACTGTTTGTTCTTTCTGTCTCGCACCACAATTCCGAGCCTGTCCAGTTCGACACGTAGTTCCGACGCATCCGAACGGGACTTCTTCTCCAACGCTTTCTCGCGCGCACGCATCACAGCGTTGATCTCCGCGGGGAGCAACGGTGTCCCCGACACCCAGCGCTGATACAGATTCTCGTACGGGTCGCCGTCGGTGAACGAGTAACCGTGCGAGGTGAACACCCGTTCCACCGCCTGGGCTTTCTCCTCGATCGGAGCACGGACGACCTGTCGTGACGATGAATCGAGCACCACGAGTTCCTTACCGTCCACGAACACCGTCGCGGCCTCGGACCGGTGGAACTCTGCGGTCTCACCGTCTCGAGTCACACGAAACCCCGACTCCGCGACGACCACCCGGAGGCTCTCGTACAACGCGAATGCCACGAACGCAGCACCGAGAACCACGCCGACAGCCGCAAGAACGTACTGCGCCCACCAACTCGACCACGTGGCCACGAGTTCGAACGGGCCCTGAAACGGTATCCATGCCAGCGTCGTCACCCATGATGCGAGGGACGGGAGAAAGAACCCGAGCGTACCACCGACCAGGGGTGCAACTACGCCGAGAAACACACGGTCACCGGTCGAGAGCCACAGAACCGACTCATTCTTGTTCGCCATGCTCACAACGCTAGCCAGCTGAACAACAACCCAACAGTCTCCGAAAGTCTACGGAGCTCGCTGCTGTCAATCGATACGCCGATTGTGAGCCCATCGGGTCAGCGCATTCCGGTTCGATTGCTGTGTCTTCCTGAGCACGTTCGACGCGTGGGTTTCGACGGTCTTGACCGAGATGAACAGGTCCTCGGCGATCTCACGATAGGTATACCCACGTGCCAACAGCCGCAAGACCTCGAGCTCACGAGGAGTCAGCGAATCGAGTTCCGGATCGAGCGGGGGTTCCGGTGCTGCCGACTTCCCGGTGAACGAGTCGAGTACGAACCCTGCCAGGCGCGGCGAGAACACCGCGTCTCCCCCGGCGACGCGTCGAACACCGTCGGCCAGTTCGGATCCGGAGATGGTCTTGGTGACATACCCACGCGCGCCTGCGCGGATGACGGCGATGACGTCCTCGGCGGCGTCGGACACCGACAGGGCAAGGCATACCGGACCGGCCCCGATCCGACCGAGCACTGCGACGCCACCTCCGTCGGGCATATGCACGTCGAGCAGTACGACATCAGGTTTCGTCGCAGCGATTCCGGCTACGGCATCGGCGACACCTCCTGCTTCCCCCACCACTTCGATGTCGCTCTCACGTCCGAGTTCGGCTCGTACACCGGAACGGAACACTGCATGATCGTCGACGAGAAAGACACGGAAGGTGTCGGTCACCTTGGCTGCTCCTGCGGTATCGGTTGCTCAGTGGTCTTCACGCGTGCTGCATGAGTATCTTCTACGACAGTGCGGGGCATCAGAATTCGAACCTCCGTCCCTTTGCCTACCTGCGAGCGTACCGACACCTCCCCTCCGCGGCGTTCGATTCTTCCCCGAATCGAACGGGTAAGGCCCTGTCTGTCCAGCGGAACGAGGTTCTCGTCGAAGCCTGTTCCTCTGTCTCGGACGAAGACCGTCACCTTGTCCGGTTCGGTCTCGGCGAACAAATCGATATTGGTCTCACCGGAATGTTTCGCGGCGTTGACGAGCGCTTCACGGGTCGCGCCGAGCAACGCGGTGAAATGCTCACGCTGCAACCCCGAAGTGGAGTCGTCTCCCGACAGCTGTACGTCACCGACCGTGATGGGTCTGACCGTGACTCCGTGCTGATCCTCGACCTCGCCCGCGATGGTCTTGAGCGCTTCGGCAAGTGAGGAGTGGTCGGGATCTCCACCTTCGAACAACCACTTACGGAGTTCGCGTTCCTGACCGCGTGCCAGTCGCATCACTTCCTGTGGTTGATCGGATTGCTTCTGTATCAACGCCAGCGTCTGCAACACCGAGTCGTGGAGATGCGAGGCGATCTCTTCTCGCTCTTCGTTGCGAATTCGAGCCGAACGCTCGGAATTCAAGGTGCGCCACATCCGCAACCATAGCGGAACAGTGAGTAGAGCAGCACCGACGAGGGTGACGATGACGGCCAGCAACGACGAACGGACAGAGGCTATATCGACACGCGCCAGCACCACGACGCCGAGGCCGAGCACGATGAGAGTCGCGCCGCCGACGACTCGAGCCCAACTCAGCACAGTCGGTTTCTTCGGCATCCCGAGGATCGAACGCGGACCGTCGGAATCGAACTCTCGCCATACCAGCGCCGCACCGACCACGACGACGACGATCGGCACGAGAGCCGACGCTGCCGTCCCGTCCAAGAGCCATGCCAGACCTGCTGCAAGACCCAGGCCGAGCGCTGCCAGACCGAGGGCCCGCTGCCGCTCGGTTGCACTCGGTCTGTCCACGTCGGAACCCGTGGGCGTGAACATCCACAACAGTCCGTAGGCGAAAATACCGGCGCCTGCCATGACAGCGAGCAACACGAACGCAACTCGCACCTTGAACACGTCGACACCGAGGTGATCGGACAGCCCACCGGCCACACCGCCCACGATGCGTCCGCCGCCGCGCCGGTGGAACACGACCGATTCGGGGCCCGCGGACGAGGGCAGTGGATTGACAGGGTGCACGTCTCCGATCCTGGCACGAATCGGACTCCTCGTGCATCAGGGTCTCCCCTGATCTTCTCGGCTCGGACCTGCACACAGAAAATCGTCCCGACTCAGGAACAAGATCAGGGCGATCCCTGATGTTTTCGCGAGCGCCGAGCGCCACGATGGTATCCATGAGCAACGCAACCGTCTCCGAACAACTACAGCAGATGTGGCGCACTCGCCCGTATCGGTTGCCTCAGCGAGGCCACGTCGCGGGAGTCGCAGCCGGTATCGGATACCGCTACGGTGTCGATCCGGTCCTTATCCGGGTCGCCCTTGTCGTCGGAACCATCTTCGGTGGCGCCGGGATAGTCCTCTACCTTGCGGCGTGGCTGTTGTTCAGCAAGGCCGGCGACTCGGCATCGCCTGCGGAGTCCCTGATGGGAAGGGGCCACAGCTCCGAGTCCAACACCAAAGTGGTCGTTCTGGTGGTGGCGCTGATCATCGCCGTGTCGACGATCGGCCCAGTCGGGGTCGGCCTCGGCGGATCGGGTGTGATCAGCATGTTGGCCTTACTGGCCGGTCTGTGGCTGCTGCATCAGCGACAACCCGAACCTCCCGAGTTCCTCCCAGGTGGTGCTCAGGTGTACGCCCAGCAGGGATTCCCCATCTCGTTCAACACCCCGTACACCCCGAATCCGTGGGCCGGAGCGAACTATCGACCGCCGAACTACCAGCAACAGAACTACCAGGCAGGGAGTTCGAACTACAGCCCGCCCATGTACACCCCATACACGACGCTGCCCAAGAGCTACGTCCCGACGGTGCCCGACTCGCAGGCCGAGCCGACCAAAGTGGATCTGAGCAAGTCGAACACGGAATCGGCACCTGCCGCAGAACCGACACCACCGTCGTGGGACCCACTCGGCGTCGCGCCCTTTGCCTGGGACCTCCCCGAGCCGACCGCGGTACACGTACCCGACGTGGCAGAGAAGAAGAAGCGATCTCGGTGGACGTCGAGCTTCATCGGACTCGCCATCCTCGCTACCGCCATCACCGGCGGCGTCGCTGCCGCGACGGGCTCGGAATGGTTGACGCCGGCACGCATCGCCGCGGTGGGACTCACCGTCGTCGCCATCGGACTACTGCTCGGTGCGTTCCTGCGCAAGGGATACGGCTTGCTGGTCGTGACCGGACCGCTGCTGGGCTTCGTCGTCCTCGCATCCATCGTCGGCCCGATCTCGTTCAACGGTCAATACGCGGGCCAGAAGGTCCATGCGCCGACCACCGTCGCCGAACTGCAATCGAGCTACACCGTGCAGTGGGGAGACCTACAGCTCGACCTTCGAGGACTGGAGCTGACCGAAGCCAAGACGATCGCCGTATCTGTCGCCGCAGGCAACGCCACCATCCGGGTACCCGAATCGATGAACATCATCACCGAGTGCGAGGCCGTCGCCGCCGAAGCGTCGTGCGGACCCAGCGGTATTGTCCAACAAGGAAATTCGTCCGAAGATTCACCGATCCTGACGATCGATGGATCTGCCCGGGCCGGAAACCTGGAGGTTGTTCGTGGCTGAAACATGGCAGTACGGAGACAGTGACGAGGACACGGCCGAGCAGAACAGCGCGCGGACCCGCCCATCGGCGCTGTTGTTCCTGGTCGGGTTGGCAGCACTGATCGTCAGCGTCAGCGCCCTGATAGGGCCGACCGCGCTCGAGGCTCTCAGCGACGTCCAGTTCCGCTGGGTGTTCGTCGTCGCGGCAATCGTCGTCGGACTGGCACTACTGATTGCCCCTAACCGCAAGGGCAAGTAGAGCTCTCGCTCACTCCCACTCGATGGTGCCCGGCGGCTTGCTCGTCACGTCGAGAACGACTCGGTTGACCTCCGACACCTCGTTGGTCACCCGAGTCGAAATGGTTTCCAGGACGTCGTAGGGCAATCGCGTCCAGTCCGCGGTCATCGCGTCCTCGCTCGATACCGGCCGGAGGACGATGGGATGGCCGTACGTACGACCGTCGCCCTGCACACCGACGCTGCGGACGTCGGCAAGCAGGACCACCGGACACTGCCAGATCTGCTGGTCCAGTCCGGCTGCGGTGAGCTCCTCACGCACGATCGAATCAGCCTGCCGCAGCGTCGCGAGACGGTCGCGGGTGATCTCGCCGACGATGCGAATCGCCAGACCGGGACCGGGGAACGGTTGCCGGCCGACGATGTCCTCGGGCAGACCGAGTTCACGTCCGACCGCGCGAACCTCGTCCTTGAACAGAGTCCGCAGCGGTTCGACGAGCTTGAACTGCAGGTCGTCGGGCAACCCGCCGACGTTGTGGTGGCTCTTGATGTTTGCGGTGCCGGAGCCGCCGCCGGATTCGACCACATCCGGGTAGAGCGTTCCCTGTACGAGGAATTCGACGTCGGCGCCGTGGGTAGCGTTCTCCCCCAACACTTCTGCGACAGCACCTTCGAAGCTTCGAATGAACTCGCGGCCGATGATCTTGCGCTTCTCCTCGGGATCCGACACTCCGTCGAGAGCACCGAGAAACGTATCGACGGCGTCGACGGTGACCAGCTTGGCTCCCGTCGCAGCGACGAAATCCTGCTGGACCTGCTCGCGTTCACCTTCACGGAGGAGTCCGTGATCGACGAACACACATGTCAGGCGATCACCGATTGCACGCTGCACGAGTGCTGCCGCGACCGCGGAATCCACCCCACCCGACAGCCCACAGATCGCCTGTCCGGTCGGACCGACCTGTTCCTGGATCTTCTCGACCAGGGCATCCGCAATGTTCGCCGCGGTCCATTCCGCCTTGATGCCTGCAGTCTCGTGTAGGAACCGGCTCAGCACCTGCTGCCCATGCGGGGAGTGCATCACCTCGGGGTGATACTGCACGCCGGCGAGTCGACGCTCCGCGTTCTCGAACGCTGCGACCGGCGCACCCGCGCTCGTCGCAGTAACGGTGAATCCCTCCGGGGCATCGGTGACCGCGTCTCCGTGGCTCATCCAAACCGGCTGCGTCGCAGGCAGACCGTCGTGCAGAACGCCGCCGTCCACCGACAGCTGAGTGCGGCCGTACTCCCGCGTACCAGTGTGCGCGACCGTTCCGCCGAGCGCCTGCGCCATCGCTTGGAACCCGTAGCAGATGCCGAACACCGGGAGGTCGAGGTCGAACACTCTCGCGTCGAGCTCGGGAGCGCCCTCGGCGTACACGCTCGACGGCCCGCCGGAAAGCACCAGTGCGATCGGGTTCTTCGCAGCAATCTCCTCGACCGTCGCGGTATGCGAGATCACTTCGGAGTACACGTTGGCTTCACGCACACGACGTGCAATCAACTGTGCGTACTGAGCGCCGAAATCGACGACGAGAACTGGCCTGGGCAGGGTGGGGTCGGGCTGAAGCGATTCGGTCACCGGGTCAGTCTAGTGGGGCCGAATGCCTGCTGAAGACGCAGCACACATCGATCACGCAGCACCGGTGGTCGCGGGCTTGGGGCTGCGGATCTCGACGATCGGCAGTCGCAGCGCAGCAGGCGCAGAGACCGGCACGACGGGATTGTTCGGTGGGATCGGATCGATCCGCTCGTACGTCGAACCCTGCCTCGGACGCAGGTCCTGCTCACCCTTGTTCGGCCACAGTGCCGCCGAACGCTCCGCCTGCGCACTGATGGTCAGCGATGGATTGACACCGAGGTTGGCCGACACCGCGGAGCCGTCGACGACGAACATCGTCGGGTAGCCGTAGACGCGGTGATACGGATCGATGACGCCATGCTCGGCGTCGGACGCGATGGCACAACCTCCGAGGAAGTGCGCGGTCAGCGGAATGTTGAACAGCTCGCCCCACGTACCGCCCGCGACGCCGCCGATCTTCTTCGCGATGCGACGGGTGGCGTCGTTGCCCTCGGGAATCCACGTCGGGTTCGGTTCGCCGTGGCCCTGTTTGCTCGAGACCTTGCGACCGAACAACCCACGCTTGGTGAAGGTGGTGATCGAATTGTCGAGGTTCTGCATCACGAGAGCGATGATCGTGCGCTCGCTCCAGTTCTTCGTGTTGACCACCCGCACGAAATCGAGCGGGTGGGAGACGAGGGCGATGAGGAATTTGAGCCAGCGTGGAATCCGTCCGCCGCCGTCGGTCATGAGCGTCTGCAGCAGGCCCATCGCGTTGGAACCCTTGCCGTAGCGAACCGGTTCGATGTGAGTGGTGGGCGACGGGTGGAACGACGAGGTGATTGCAACACCGCGGGTCAGATCCATCGTTGGATCGACCTTCAGTTTCGCGGCACCGACGATCGACTCGGAGTTGGTGCGGGTGAGCTCGCCGAGCTTGTCGGACAACCGCGGCAACGCGCCCTCGTCCTTCATCTTGTGCAGCAGGTTCTGCGTGCCCCAGGTGCCTGCGGCGAGCACGACGTTGGCCGCCGAGTACGTCTTCGGATGCTTGCGAACCCATGTACCGGTCCGCTCCGTCGCGACGTCCCACGAACCGTCCGGCAATGCGCGGAGTCCACTCACGGTAGTCATCGGGATGATGTCCGCACCTGCTCGTTCGGCGAGCGCCAGATAGTTCTTGAGAAGCGTGTTCTTTGCGCCGTGACGGCAGCCGGTCATGCACTCGCCGCACTCGATGCAGCCGGTTCGCTCCGGTCCGGCACCGCCGAAGTACGGGTCGCTGACCTTCTTGCCCGGTTCGTCTCCGAAGAACACGCCGACGGGAGTCTGAATGAAGGTGTCACCGACGCCCATATCTTCGGCGACGGACTTCATGACGACATCGGAAGGCGTCATATGTGGGTTTCGTACAACACCGAGCATGCGGGTTGCCTGGTCGTAGAACGGCGTGAGCTCGCTGTTCCAGTCGGTGATGTGGGCCCACTGCTTGTCTTTGAAGAACGGCTCAGGCGGCTGGTAGAGGGTGTTCGCGTAATTCAGTGAACCACCACCGACGCCTGCACCAGCAAGAATGAGGCAGTCGTGCAGAAGATGAACGCGCTGAATACCGAAACAGCCGAGCTTGGGCGCCCAGAGGAATCGCTTCAGATCCCAGCTGGTCTTCGCAAAGTCCTTGTCCTCGTACCGCCGTCCGGCTTCGAGGATTCCAACCTTGTACCCCTTCTCGACGAGGCGCAGCGCCGTCACGCTTCCACCGAATCCAGATCCGACGATCAGGACGTCGTAGTCCGTTGTGCGAGTCTGTGAACTCCGGGTCTGTGAACTCATGGTGACCTCCGCCTCGTACGTACTGCAGCCGGCTTCGACAGCTCGGTACACACTCCCAATCCGATATGACTCGAACCACACCATAGATGACAGCAGACCGTTAACTGACTACAACCTTGTGACAGCTGACACAACGAGTGTAGCTGTAACCTGGAGTATCACCAACTGAGGCAAGGCTCAGTCCGTCCGTTCGAACCCCCACAGTGACCGAATGACCCATTCGGTCACTCCGCGAGCCGCACGCGCACCTTCCAGCCCACGCACACGTTGCAACCCGCGCCCTCGCTGCAACCTGCGCGGCCGGACGGCCGGTCACCCGGAAAGCACACGAAAAAGGCGCGTACCCCGACCGATCGGGGTACGCGCCTTCGACAACTCAGCAGAGATCAGGCCCTGACGTTCAAGCCCACCTTCTGGAATTCCTTGAGGTCCGAGTAGCCGGACTTTGCCATCGAGCGGCGCAGACCGCCCACGAAGTTGATCGAACCGTACGGCTCACTGGACGGTCCGTGCAACACCTGGTCCAGGCTCGGACGGTCTTCGGTTGCGACGGGAAGTAGCGCGCCTCGCGGCATGGACGGGTGCGCGGCTGCCGATGGCCAGTACCAACCGCGTCCGGGAGCCTCAGCGGCAGCAGCGAGCGGTGCGCCGAGTACCGCGGCATCGGCACCACAGGCGATGGCCTTCGCCAGGTCGCCGGAAGTGGTGATGTCACCGTCGGCGATGACGTGGACATAGCGTCCACCGGTCTCGTCCAGGTAGTCCCGACGCGCTGCGGCGGCATCGGCGATGGCGGTAGCCATCGGAACGCCGATGCCGAGGACCTCACCGGTCGTGGTGCTGCCCTCGACCGACCCGTACCCGACGATGACACCTGCGGCACCGGTCCGCATCAGGTGAAGCGCTGTGCGGTGATCGCTCACCCCGCCTGCGATGACAGGTACGTCGAGTTCGGCGATGAACGTCTTGAGGTTCAGCGGCTCTTCGTCACCGTGCGCAACATGCTCGGCGGAGATGATGGTGCCCGCGATGACAAGCAGGTCGATTCCGGCGGCAACGAGAGCCGGAGTCAGGCTCTTCGCGGACTGCGGGCTGACTCGCACGGCGACGGTCACGCCCGATGCCCGTACCTGGGCGACCGCTGCTGCCAACAGATCGGGCTGCAACGGTGCAGCGTGCAACTTCTGCAGGAACGCGACGGGCGCGTCGGCCTCGAAGTCGTTCTCGGCGATCGCGACCAGCTCGTCGAGCTTCGCTTGGACGTCGGGATGCCGGGCCCACAGACCTTCACCGTTGATGACACCGAGCCCGCCGTGCTTGCCCAGTTCGATCGCGAACTCAGGCGATACGAGTGCGTCGGTCGGGTGGGCAAGAACCGGGATGTCGAATCGGTAGGCGTCGAGCTGCCAGGCGGTGGAGACTTCCTTCGACGAACGAGTACGGCGCGACGGCACGATGTCGATGTCGTCGAGCTGGTAGGTTCGCCGGGCTTCTCTGCCCATGCCGATTTCAACGAGGTCGCGCACGCGCGCCCCTTTCTCGAGAAGTGTCGTGGATCTTCAAGTGCGAGGCCGAAAGGCGGTCAGCGCGTGGAGTAATTGGGCGCCTCAGCCGTCATCGTGATGTCGTGCGGATGGCTTTCCTTCAGGCCGGCAGCGGTGATCTGCACGAATTGTGCATTCTGGAGTTCCTCGATGGAGTTGGATCCGGTGTAGCCCATCGCCGCCCGCAGACCGCCGGTCAGTTGATGGATCACCTGTGTCAATGGTCCGCGGTAGGGAACGCGTCCTTCGATTCCTTCGGGCACGAGCTTGTCCTCAGCCAGTACATCGTCCTGGAAGTAGCGGTCCTTGGAGAACGACTTGGCTGCGCCGCGTCCCTGCATCGCTCCGAGCGAACCCATTCCTCGGTAGCTCTTGAACTGCTTACCGCCCACCAAGATCAATTCGCCGGGAGATTCGGCGGTGCCTGCGAGCAGCGAACCGAGCATCGCGGTCGATGCTCCGGCTGCGAGTGCCTTGGCGATATCGCCGGAGAACTGGAGGCCGCCGTCGGCGATGACCGGGACACCGTGCGGCTTGCACGCGGCGACGGCTTCGAGGATCGCGGTGATCTGCGGTGCTCCGACGCCGGCAACGACGCGAGTGGTGCAAATAGAGCCGGGCCCGACGCCGACCTTGACGGCGTCGGCACCTGCCTCGACGAGTGCGAGCGCACCGGCACGAGTTGCCACGTTGCCACCGACAACCTGAACTCGTTCTCCCACCTCGGCTTTGAGCTTGCTGACCATCTCGAGGACCTGCGAGTTGTGTCCGTGCGCGGTGTCGACGATGAGGACGTCGACGCCTGCATCGGTGAGCGCCATCGAGCGAGACCACGCGTCCTGACCGACACCGACAGCAGCACCGACCAGCAGACGACCGTCCCGGTCCTTGGTGGCGTCGGGGTGTTGTTCGGTCTTGACGAAGTCTTTGACGGTGATGAGTCCGGTGAGTGCGCCCTGCCCGTCGACGATGGGCAGCTTCTCGATCTTGTGGCGACGCAGCAGTCCGAGGGCAGCCTCTGCCGTGACGCCCTCGCGAGCGGTGATGAGGGGGGCTTTGGTCATCACGTCGGCGACGCGGCGGTTCTGGTCGACCTCGAAACGCATGTCGCGATTGGTGATGATGCCGACCAGCGCGCCGGTCTCGTCGGTGACCGGAAGGCCGGAGATACGGAAGCGGGCGCACATGGCGTCCACCTCGGCGAGTGTGTCCGTCGGCTTGCAGGTGACCGGGTCGGTGACCATGCCTGCTTCGGATCGCTTCACCGTCTCGACCTGTGACGCTTGATCCTGCAGCGACAGATTGCGGTGTAGAACACCCATGCCACCTGCACGGGCCATGGCGATCGCCATCCGTGCTTCGGTCACGGTGTCCATCGCGGAGCTGACGAGTGGAACTCGCAACCGAATCTCGCGTGTTATCTGGCTCGATGTATCCACTGCACTCGGAATGAGATCCGAGGCTGCAGGCAGCAGCAGAACATCGTCGAAGGTCAGACCGAGCATGGCGACCTTGTTCGGGTCGTCGCCACCGGTACGGACATGTGCCCCGGAACTACTCATGCGGATCTGGCCCTCCCTAGAGCCTGGGTGCATCTCTTCGACGCACGAACGGATGCGGAAGAAAGGCGTGTGTTCGAGAACGGATGGAGAACAAAGACGCGTGCGCTCGCTCGGCCGCACGCCTTCTGTCCATGGTATCGCCTGGAGATCAACCAGCGTGAACGCGCACCACGAAGGGTCGACGAACCCACGCGAACCACCCGAAAAAACGGATGGGTCGGTGTGTCGGACTATGAACGGCTGGCGCAGACCCACCAGTCCTGCGTACCGTGGAGGTGTGCGCGATCAATTGCCTCCAGGTCTACCGCCGGATCCATTCGCCGGTGACCCCGCCGACCCTTCGGCCGCTCTCGACGCGATCGAGCCCGGACAACCGCTCGACCCGCAGGAGCGGCTCGCAGTCGAGGAAGACCTCGCCGACCTCGCGGTGTACGAAGCACTTCTCGGACACCGAGGGATCCGTGGTCTAGTCGTCTGCTGCGAGGACTGCCAACAGGACCACTACCACGACTGGGACATGCTCAGGGCAAATCTTCTCCAGCTATTGGTCGACGGCACCGTGCGGCCTCATGAGCCCGCATACGACCCGGTTCCGGACGCATACGTCACCTGGGACTACTGCCGAGGCTATGCCGACGCGTCGATGAACGACGCACTCCACGGCGACGGGTTCGAAAACTAGCGGGTTCGAGAACTCGCGGGTTCGGAGACGACGACAACGAAAAAGTGCCCTACACGAGCCGTGTAGGGCACTTTTTCGTTTGCAAGCGTGTCAGCCGCCGTTGTCGAGTGTGTCTATCCGGGACTGCGATGTACCTCCGTCGGTCGACCCACTGGCAGTGGCTGTCGTCGGGTTCGGCTCACGCATGATCGAAGCTGCCGGTTCGGAGGTCGTCGTGACCGGGGCCTCCGTCGGCGGTGGCGACACCGGATCGCTGGTCACCGGAGGCAGCGTCAAGTCCGTGCTGCTTTGGACCGGGGGTATGACTGGCACCGACGTCACAGGGAAAGAGGGAACCTCGGGCAACACCGGATCCGGAACGATCGCTTGTTGCTGTGGCAGCAGAACAGGCGGAATCGTCGGGAGGATCGTCTGCAGTTGCTCCATCAGCCGCTGCAACCAGATCTCGAGATCGGTCCGCTGAGCTTGGTCGATGACTTCACCCGACGTCGCCGATGCTCCATCGAGCAACGCCTGGGCTCCTGCAATGTCGCCAGAGGCGATCAACTGCTCTGCCTCTTCGAGCTTCGATGTCGTATCCATCTGTGCGACAGTCGAATCAGCCTGCTCGGAGAACACGACGGACTTGACGCTCCAGAGCGGGTCGCCAGGGGCCGAATTGTACGAGAAGACCACGAGCCCGCCCATCACCAACGCGATGGCTGCGGCAGCACCAGCAACCGGACGGAGCAGACCGCGCCTCGTCCGGCCGGATGCCTTGCGCCGCAATCCGGCTGCCGCGATTTCCTGATCGACCGCAGCGGCTACCTCGTTCAGATCAGGACCAGCGGGCAGTGCGGGTGTGCATATCTCCGCACGCCAATTCGTGAGCAACAGAGCCAGCTGGTAGTCGTTGGCGTTGTCAGTTGCGACGGGACCGTCACCGCGGATGGCTTCGATGAACTCGTCGTCTCGACGTACCGCCGCGATGTCCACCATGCCCGTGTCGGATAGATCACCGAGGGAGCCGCCGGATGGAGTGATCGGCGACCGATCCGGTCGACCGATACGGGGAATGCCATCGCGGCCGTTGTTCTTAGCCATACATTTCACCCGCTTTCACAACTTCGTTCTTCAGTTTCGCGATGGCTCGGTGTTGAGCAACGCGGATGGCGCCTGCAGTACTACCGACTGCCGCCGCTGTTTCCTCTGCCGATAGTCCGACGACTAGGCGGAGCACGAGAATCTCTCGATGCTTCGCCGGCAAGGTGTCCAGCAGGGCGGTCATCTGTCTACTCGACTCGGACTCCAGAGCTTTCTGCTCCGGTCCGTGTTCCGTCGACACGACATCTGGTACTTCGGCGGCCGGATCCGATTTGTTACGTGATGCGCTTCGGTGGGCATCTGCGACCTTGTGTGCCGCGATGCCGTACACGAAGGCCATGAATGGTCTGCCTTGGTCCTGGTAGCGCGGCAAGGCGGTCATGACTGCCAAGCAGACCTCCTGCGCTACGTCGTCCGCAGAGAGCTGACCACGCTCGGCGGACCCCACTCGAGCGCGGCAGTACCGCACGACGAGTGGACGGATTATTTCCAATACTCGGGAAAGTGCGGCTCGCTCGCCTTGCGCTGCGGCAACGACGAAGGAGTCCAACTCCTCACCCGTGTTGTTCATCGCTCAAGAGATCCCCGCGTTACAGTGACGCCGCCCAGTTCGACAAGCGTTTCCACCAGCAGGTGGAACCTAGTAAGGATAGCCACCTCGGATCCGCGGAATCGAACCACTCGGTTCGTGGTCTTATCCATCAGCGAATTCACCGCCCCGCCGACTGAGGAGAGCGACGCACTCGGCGATGATCGACGCCGACGCCGGGGCGTCTCCCAAACCCGCTGTCAGCATGGCCGCAGCCCAGCGCAACGGCACGAGCCCGTGCTCCGAGCAGGCGTCGAGCACGCTGTGTGCAATGCGACGACTGCGTTCGATATCTCCCAGCGAACTGACAGCCGCGGCGACAATCAACTCGGTCTTCGTGATGTGACGTAACGAATCGGTCTCGGTGGCGAGCTCGCGCGCGTCGAAAGCGTGTCGTACCGCCCCCTCGCCATCACCTGAGACCATGGCAAGTTCCGCTCGCACCCACCGCAGCCGCAGTCGCTGTCGCCACAGCGACTCGCAATTTCCCTCGCGCACCATGAGCTCCTGGCAACGGGTCAACAGCGCATCCGCGGCGAAGAAACGTCCGACGCCGAGGGCATCCGCTGCCAGCCCGGTCAACGCGTCACACCTGGCTTGGGCGATGAACGGCCCTACCCGCGTCATGTCGAGTCCGACGAGGGCGATCGCGGCTCCGTCGTATCTCGCCGCACGAACGTGCGCACCCATCTGCCTCGACCATGACGCCCGCGTCGAGGCCATGAGCGACCGTAACCCTGCTGCCACGGCGACAGTGCGCTCGGCCTCGTCGAGTTCGGCGCACGCGGCGCTGTACCTCCCCTGTCCCCCGAGCGCGACCGCACGACGCCACTTGTCGAGCGGATCGGACGCCGCTGGCAGCGGCCAGCGGCCAGGGTCGTCACCCCACGCGGCCGCATGAAAACCGTCGTCGCCTGCAGGCATCACGCTGTCCTCATCCAGTAGCACTCAGCAACGGTACGACGGAGAGGTCCGAGCCCTTCCGGTGAGTACGGTCGCGCCGCACTCGCAGGGTCGGCGGCCGCTGAATTCTCGCCCTTTCTACCGGCAAAGAATCGGAGATTGTCTTGGTTCGCCATTCCGTGCCATGCGTTCGTACGATTTGTTTCATGGAATTAACATTGGTTTTCATGGACGCTCGGTGAGTAGTTTCTGACGATTCTGTAGCCGACAGGTTAATCGGAAACACTGCGCCACCTATCGGAGTAGCTCGGCAGGCACCGTACGACGTGAACGTACGACATGAATCACGGCCGTCACCTAGTACCCGAAGGCACCCGCCTAATCGGCGCACGGGGCAGCAAGTTGCCGCTCCCAATTTCAGCGTACGCAACGCCGACACTATTACCATCACTTCCCTGAACAGCAGAAACAAGGTAGCTACCCCGCCCACAGTGCTGCGCACACCGCCATGACACCAAGCGTCGGGTTCATGCGCGAAGGACCGATCGCGCTTCGGCTCGTAGGACCCGAGGCGGCAATAGTGGCACGGGTGGGCAATTTCTTCACCATGAATGCGTTGCACGAGAATGTGCTGTTGTAAATGTCGGCCGCGTTAACTTCTCGAGTTCTACCTATGTAAATGCCCACGGCGGCGAACTATTGACGCGATTTCATCGCCACGAATAACGTTGGCGTCGTACCCGAAGGCCGGATGAAGTTCTGACCGGTCCTCACGGAACGAGTTCACCACAAGTTCGACCTCACCGCCGAGCGAAGCACATTTCACATTGTCAGGCGTCTTCTTCACGCGTCGCCGCACCGTTCACGGCGAGCACACACCCTAGGAGTCCTCATGCCACAGCCGAACCACCTCCCTGGGCCCAATGCCGATATCTGGGACTGGCAGATGCACGGCCTGTGCCGTGGCGTCGACTCGTCGATGTTCTTTCACCCTGACGGCGAACGAGGCCGTGCGCGTGCCCAGCGTGAGATGCGCGCAAAGGAGATGTGCCGCAGTTGCCCGGTGCTGGCACAGTGCAGGACACATGCCCTCAGCGTCTCTGAGCCGTACGGAATCTGGGGTGGCATGTCCGAGACCGAGCGAGAGATGCACGCGCGTCACAATCGACGACGCATCGCGGTCTGACGTCGGCCGCAGCCTCGACCGAACGAAAGACGGGCCCCTTCGATAATTCGGAAGGGGCCCGTCTTTCTCTGTTGGAGCGTGAAGCTCAGTGGCTGTGGCCGTGTCCGCCCGTAGGCTCTTCGGCTTCCACCGGCTTCTCGACGATCGCACTTTCGGTCGTCAGGATCATGCGCGCAACAGATGCGGCGTTGACGACGGCCGAACGCGTGACCTTGACCGGATCGACGACACCGTCGGCGAGCAGATCACCGTAGGTGAGGGTTGCGGCGTTGAAGCCGTGCCCCTTGGCCAGCTCGGCGACCTTGCTGACGACGACCGATCCGTCGAGACCGGCATTCGTGGCAATCCAGAACAACGGAGCGTTCAGGGCGGCGCGTACAACGGCGACACCGGTCGCCTCGTCGCCCGTCAGGCCCAGGTTGTCCGCGAGTGACAGCCCTGCCTGCGTCAGCGCGGAACCGCCACCGGGGACGATGCCCTCTTCCACGGCAGCCTTGGCCGCGTTGACCGCATCGTCGACGCGGAACTTGCGTTCCTTCAACTCGGTCTCGGTGGCAGCACCGACCTTGATGACCGCAACTCCGCCGGACAGCTTCGCCAGACGCTCTTCGAGCTTCTCGCGATCCCATTCCGAATCGGTGTTCTCGATCTCGCGGCGTAGCTGGCCGACGCGGGCATCGATGTCGACCTGGGTGCCCGCACCGTCGACGATGGTCGTCTCGTCCTTGGTGACGACTACGCGACGCGCCTGCCCGAGGAGGTCGAGCCCAGCCTCCTTGAGGCTCAGACCGACGTCGGCGGTGATGACCTGACCGTTCGTCACTACCGCCAGATCGTCGAGGAACGCCTTGCGACGGTCACCGAAGAACGGAGCCTTCACAGCGACTGCCTTGATGGTCTTGCGGATCGAGTTCACGACGAGAGTGGACAGAACTTCGCCCTCGGTGTCCTCGGCGATGATGAGAAGCGGCTTGCCGCTCTCTGCGACCTTCTCGAGCAACGGCAAGAAGTCGGGCAGCGAGGTGATCTTGTCGCGATGGAGCAGGATGTACGCGTCTTCGAGCACAGCCTGCTGCGCATCGAGATCGGTCACGAAGTACGGCGACAAGTATCCCTTGTCGAACTGCACGCCCTCGGTGACCGTCAGCTCGGTGCTGAGGCCAGAGGACTCCTCGACCGTGACGACTCCGTCGGCACCGACACGAGTAAGTGCCTCGCCGACCAGTTGACCGATCTCCGGATCGCGCGAGGACACCGTCGCGACCTGTGCGATTGCGTCCTTGCCCTCGACCGGTGTTGCCGCAGCCAGAAGCTCTTCGGCGACCTTGTCGGCAGCCTTGGCGATTCCCGAACCGAGTGCGATCGGGTTGGCGCCTGCAGCGATGTTCTTCAGGCCGCCGCGCACGAGTGCCTGCGCAAGAACGGTCGCGGTGGTCGTGCCGTCTCCGGCTACATCGTTCGTCTTGGTGGCCACGCTCTTGACGAGCTGAGCACCGAGGTTCTCGAACGGGTCTTCCAGGTCGATCTCACGCGCGATGGAAACACCGTCATTGGTGACCGTCGGGCCGCCGAATGCCTTGGCCAGCACGACGTGCCTGCCGCGTGGCCCGAGCGTCACCTTGACGGCGTCGGCGAGCTTGTCGACGCCACGCTCGAGAGCGCGGCGTGCGTTCTCGTTGAATTCGATTTGCTTGGACATCTTCTGGGGCTACTCCTTCGAGTTCGGGACTCGATCGAAACGCAGTCCGCCCCGGGACCGAGTGTGTCGGGCTCCGGGGCGGACCTGCGTACTGATTACTTGGCGATGACTGCCAGCACGTCGCGTGCCGAGAGGATCAGGTACTCCTCGCCGGCGTACTTGATCTCGGTGCCGCCGTACTTGCTGTAGATGACGGTGTCGCCTTCTTTGACGTCGACCGGGATCCGGTTGCCCTTTTCGGTGACACGGCCTTCGCCAACAGCGACGACGGTGCCCTCCTGAGGCTTCTCCTTGGCTGTGTCGGGGATGACCAGACCGGAGGCGGTCGTCGTCTCGGCCTCGTTGGCCTGGACGAGGATCTTGTCCTCGAGCGGCTTGATTTTCACGCTCGCCACGTTGAGCCCTCCATTGTTATGGGGTACGCGTCCGGGGTCGGATCCCCGGACTGCTGTGTTGATACTTCATGTTCAGTGCCCTGTGCTCGTTCCCGTCGTCGCGGGTTCCGGGACCTCACTCAGCGCTGACTAGCACTCTATACACGCGAGTGCCAGCACTCAAGGGCTGGGTGCGCCAGATGCCGGTCGACTCGTTACGCCCGCAGCGAAAACCACGCCGTTGCGCCCCGGACCAGCGTGACGACCTTCTCGGCTAACTCTTCCTAATGGGCCCCGCCTGTCTGCTTCCTCGCCTGCCCCCGCCGCACGGCTGCGAGAAGTAGACGCCCACCGAATGCGATGATCACCAGATTTCCGACCATTTGCACCGACACGACGGCTCGCGCGAAATCCGAGGATGCAGTGATATCGCCGAATCCGACGGTGGAAAACACCGACAGCGTGAAATACAAACTTCCCATTCGTGAAATCGGCTCGTTGAAGTTCTGCGCGGACGACGCAGCTATCAGGTAGTAAGCACTGGAGAACCCGATCAGATAGACCGGTAGGACGGCAGCGAGCGCTTCGACGGCTTGAACTGCCGGGTAGTCGGCGCGAACCACCTTGACCAGCTGCCAGGCACACACGACCACGACCACGGACAGGACCGACACCAGGAAGACAACAGACCCGAGGTCTTCCACACCGGTCATCGGCGCAACGAAATACAACGCGGTCAGCACTACGGTCGTGGCAATAGGCCGAACCAATGCTCGAATCAGAAGTGCGCGCCGGGCCTTGTCGTCCAGCTTCGCGTAGGACCCATCAGTCGCCATTCGTCCACTTTCGCTCAAAGCAGTTCGAGCTCGATGCGTCCTAAGTCATAGGCCCTGATCGAGTGCGGCGTTTCACATTCGGGCAATCCGTTCTGTAACGTTAAGATAACGAGAAGCAATAGTGATGGGTAAAGCCCAGTCACGCCGGTCGAGACCAGCGCCGGCAATTCGAGATCGTCAGCGGCAACACGTCCCCGGACGGTGTCAGCTGCGACAGGCGAGTCGTTGCGAAGACAACGCACAACGGGGCTCGACGAACAACGGGGCTCGACGCACAGCAAGGGGGGAGGGTGGCATGAGGATCGCAATCGGTGTGTCCACCGGAACCGAGGTCGTGTGCGCTGCCCTCGTCGTCGAGGAAGCCGACGGTTCGCGGACGGTCGAATATCGGACGGTGTCCGCGGACAGCGAAGTGAACACCGACACAGGTGACCTGGTCGCATCTGCTGTCGAACTGATGGCCTCGCTGGCCCCTACCCCCGCAGGCGTAGGGGCGCACGCAGACGATCGTCTCGTGCCCGATGCGATCGCGGTGTCGTACCGCACGCAGGCACAAGCCTCATCGATACGTTCGGCCCTCTCGCATACCCGGTGGACAGCGATTCTCGTTCCCGAGCCTGCGGCAGCGTTTGCATTTCTCGACGATTCCGGGCTGATCGGCCGCTATCGGACCGTCACGATCGTCGACGTCGGGGCAACAGGAACGACCGCCTCTGTCGTCGACACCCGATCAGGCGAGCTCCTCGCCGAGGAGCGCACCAAGCACTTCAGTGGTGACGTCGTCAACCGGCTGGTGAAAGCTCTGGTCCACGGCAACGCAGCAGCCGACACCACGGTGCGCGACGATCTGCGCGACGACCGCGGCATCGGGTCCGCGCGCTATCGATCGATCAAGGAACACCTGTCCACGCACGACGCCGCCGAAGTCGGTGATGCCGGCCATGGGGCGACCCTGGACCGTGCCGCATTCGAATCGGCGGTTCGCCCGTATGTGATGAATACAGTGCGCTTCACCGAACGCAATGCAGAACTGAGCTCGTCGCCGCCGGAGGCAGTCGTACTCATCGGCGGCGGCGCCAATATCCCTATCGTCCGCACCGCATTCGGATCCGCACTTGCCCTGCCCGTCGTCGTTCCGACCGAACCCGACACAGTTCTGGCCAAGGGAGCTGCACTACTCGCACTGACCACACATCCAGGCCGATACCCCAAAGTCGGCCACGGTGCAGGAAGCAGTGCTCGATCGATCGGCCGCTTCACCGGAGCGCTCGTCGGCGCGTTGGTGGTCGGTGGAATCGTTGTCGCATACGCGGTGCAAACACTGGTCCCGAGTGACGGACCGTCGGTGTCGCCGGCCGGTTCCGCCGCCCCGACAGCCGAGCTGGTCCTCGATCAGCCTGACTCGGACGGTATAGCGCCGGATCCCGACGTGACTCCCGGCACCAGCACAACGTCCGGGCAGACCGCCAGTTCGACGAGGTCGACAGAACCCACGTCGACTACGGAAAGGCCCTCTGTGACACCGTCGCTGCACCCAGCACCCGACCTGCCGGTCATTCCGTGGCCTGCCCAGCCGCGAGAGACGTCCCCTGCGGCCGGGACGACCACACCGATCCCGACGACCACGATTCCATCCACGACCAACCCCGTGTCCCCTCCCCCGGACGGGTCGACCGAGCTGTCGCCGACCGGTAGCCCAGCTGAATCGGCAACATCGCCGGAGCCGACGCCGGAGACACCGAATTCGACCCCGGACCGAGCGGCGGAAACATCGGCGCGGCCGACGTCACCGGAGGGCGTGCGCACAACCCAGGTAGGCGCCACACCGTCGTCACCGCCCCTGTCGCCACCGGAGACGGTGTGGACGCCCGCACCGACGGCCATCGATGAACCCGAGGAGACGCCCCGGGCAGACTCGACGGATACCGCAGCGCCGCCCGAGGGCTGAACCTACGAGCGCCCCGCGAGAATGCTGGTGGAGACCGGCAATCCCGGGTCCGTCGCGACTCGTAGATCGGACGCGCTCGCCCCGGCCGAGATCAAGTGCGCCCCGAGAGTCGCAATCATGACTCCATTGTCGGTACACAGCCTTGGCTTCGGAATGCGAAGCGTCACACCCGCTGTGGTGCATCGCGATTCGATCATCGAACGGATTCTGGAATTCGCGGTCGCTCCGCCGCCTAGAACGACAGTGTCCACCTGCATATCCTCGGCAGCCCGAAGGGCCTTCATCGTCAGAACATCGGCCACCGACTCCTGGAACGACGCGGCGATGTCGGCGATCGGAATGGCGTCGCCGGCACGCCTCCGCGCCTCGACGAAACGCGCCACGGCCGTCTTGACGCCCGAGAACGAAAAATCGTAGCGCGCGTCACGAGGGCCCGTCATACCGCGGGGGAAGGCTATCGCATTCGGATCTCCTTCGCGCGCAGCATCATCGAGCGCCGGTCCACCTGGGTAGCCGAGGCCGAGCAACCGGGCTACCTTGTCGAACGCTTCCCCCGCAGCGTCGTCGACGGTGGTACCCAGTTCGACGATCGGGGCCCCCAGATCGTCCACATGCAGAAGGTGGGTATGGCCACCGGACACGAGCAGCGCCACACACGGCGGCATCGGCCCGTGCTCGAGGGTGTCGACAGCGACATGCCCACCGAGATGATTGACCGCGTAGAACGGCACTCCCCAAGCCGCTGCGTACGCTTTCGCGGCAGCGACCCCCACCAGCAAAGCACCTGCAAGGCCTGGCCCGATGGTGACGGCGACCGCGTCGGGACGGTCGATGTCGGCAGCGGCAAGCGCCCGCCTCATCGTCGGAACCATTGCTTCGAGGTGTGCACGAGATGCGACCTCCGGAACCACACCGCCGTATCTGGCATGCTCGTCGACGCTCGAAGCGACCTCGTCGGCGAGCAGCTCGCACACACCCGAATCTCGCCAGCGGACGATGCCTACACCGGTCTCGTCGCACGAACTCTCGATACCCATGACGATCATGCCGGTGCACTCGCCCTTCTGTTCGGTCGTTGCATCGTGAAAGCGTCTGCGCCACTTGGCTGGTAGTAGTTTCGGCGGGTACCGACAACGACGAAGCCCTCACGCGCGTACAACTCGATTGCCGGGGTGTTGTCGGTGCGAACTTCTAGAAACACCGATCCACCGTGACAATCGGCTTCGCGCAGAAGCGCGTCGAGCAGCTTGCCACCGATTCCACGCCGATGCGCGGCCGGATCGACACCGATGGTGTGCACCTCGGATTCGGCGGAGTCGCCTCGCCCGAGCAATGCAATTCCGGCATAGCCGAGAAGCGTGCCGCCTTCCCTTGCGGCGAAGTAATGATTGTGCGGCGCAGCGAGTTCGGACAGAAATGCGCGCTCGGTCCACGGACCGTCACCGGGAAACAACACGCTTTCCAACTCGGCGCACCTCGCGGCATCCGCGGTGACCATCGACGTGATCTGCAGCGTCACTTCGCGACCTGCTTCGCGGCTTCGCGTTCGGCAATGGTCTTGGCGTCGGGCCGACGCAGATACAGTGGGATCAACGGCTCCGGCTTTGCGCCGGACGTGAGCGCGTCTCCGACCGCCAGGACGAGGCCCTCCGGTGACGGTGAGTTCACCTCTCGGACTTCGAGTTCGAACAGGGCAGTGTGTGCAGGGGATCCTGCTACTACCGTCGCCGAACCGATGTCGACGAGATCCGCTGCACCCACATCCGGACCAGAGATTCGGGTGCTGTCTCGATATCGCGCCGAGTACACCTCACGACGGCGTGCGTCGGTGACGACGAGCAATTCGGACTCCGATGGCAGCTGTGCAGCAATCGCGTCGAGGCTGCACACCCCATGCACCGGGAGACCCAGTGCATCACCGAAGGCAGCCGCGGTGGCCATTCCGACGCGCAAACCGGTGAAGGGTCCGGGCCCGACACCGACGACGACTGCGTCGAGATCGGCCGGTGCCAGCTCGACCTCGGCCAAACACTCGAGGATGTTGGGAGTGAGAACCTCGGCATGCAACCGGGCGTCGACGACGATGCGTGCCGCGAGAGTCTCCACCGCACCATCGTCGTAACGAACCACTCCTGCGGTCACGGAGGGTGTGGAGGTATCGACGGCGAGAACGAGCACGGTAGCTCAGAGTACCCGCGCGTGAGGTGTCCATTCCACACGGCACGTCCTGCTCAGCGGGCCGCCCCCGAGACGCGACGGACGAGCACACGCCGTTCGTCACTCTCCACGTCACGACGAATGCGCACCGACACGTGACTGTCCACCAGCTTCTCGACCAGTCCTTCACCCCACTCGACCACCACGACCGCGTCGACGAGATCGGAGTCCAGGTCGAGGGCATCGAGCTCGTCCAGCGCGGACTGACCGGTCATGCCCAACCGGTATGCGTCGACGTGGACGAGGGTCACCGCAGGTTTTCCGCCCGGACGCACACCGGGCCGGTGTTCGCGAGCGATGACGAATGTCGGCGAGCTCACCCTCCCGACAACACCCAGACCTGCAGCAATCCCCCTGGTCATCGCCGTCTTGCCCGCACCGAGCGGGCCGTCGAGAATTACCAGATCACCGGCCTGCAAGGTGTGCGCCAGCCGGAAACCGAAGTCCTCGGTGTCCTCCACCGTCGACAACAGAACTTCTCGTCCGTCGACGAATACGTCCGACTCGTCAGACAACGCCCCTCCGGCCCGATCGCTTCTTCGCCTTCAACTGGAGTGCTCGCGTTCCCAGCCGGGTGAGTGCGGCATTGACCTTGTCCGGGAATTCGAGCTGCACCAGATGCCCCGCTTGGCGGATGCGGACCATCTCGGCCGCTGGAAGAGCGTCGGCAAGGGCGACCGAACTGTCGAAGGGAATGATCCAGTCGTCGTCGCCGCAGACCACCGTGGCCGGAATTCGAGCCAGTTCGACCAATGCGTCGCTCTCGTCGTGCAGTTCGAGCGTCTTCAGGAAGTTCACGATGGTGATGACCGAGGTGTCATCGATCATCTGCTGTGAGAAGTCCACTAGCCTCGGGCTCACCCGGGTACCGTACGACGCTGCCCGCAACACCGGAGCGATCAACTTCTTGGCGGCGCCCCGGCCGAACTGCACCACTCCGGGCGACGTCCGCACCGCCAACCTGAACGCGTCGACGACTGGGTTGTCGAGGCTGCGCCCGAGCCCGGTTTCTGCGAGTCCCGCGGCCGTCGTGGAAATGAGTGCGACACCGATAACCCGCTCACGCACAACGTCCGGCTTCTGCCGCGTCATCGACAAAATCGTCATCCCGCCCATCGAATGCCCGATCAGGATCAAGTGACCTCGCGGAGTGACGCTTCGGATGACGGCATCGAGATCAAGGCCGAGTTGCTCGATCGTGCAACTCTCTGGAGAAGGCGTTCCAGACCGGCCGTGTCCACGTTGGTCGTAGAACACCATTCGGACCTTCGATCCCCACTCCTGCTCCAGCGCTTGGCGCTGAAAGTGCCAGGAGGACATACGGAGGCAGTACCCGTGGACGAAGATCGCCGTGACCGGGGCGTCCGACGGCCCAACTTCCCGAACCGCGAGCGGCACCCCGTCGTCCGCGACCACAATGGACCCGCGATCGGCGTCCATGAGCTCCAGATTCTCCGTTGCCATCGGATCCTTGTTCGAACGAAGGACGGTCTCGCGCAATGCAATCCCGACGCTGTTCAGGATTCCCAGGCTGCCCAGCAGATTCACGTCGAGGCCTCCTCTGGTGTCTGCAGTACCGTGCCGGCCGGGTGCTCGACAGCAGGAATGTATGCGCGGCGCGTGCGCCCACCGATTCCGGTGACGACCTCGTAGTGAATCGTGTCGAGTGAATCCGCCCATTCCTGGGCGAGCGGCTCGCCGTCCACACCCGATCCGAACAGCACCGCAGTATCACCTTCCTGGACACCGCCGCCGTCGGGACCGAGGTCGACCACGAACTGATCCATGCAAACCCGTCCGACGGACGGGAATCGGCGTCCGCCGATAGCGACGTCGAAGCGACCGCTCAAGCTCCGAGTCACACCGTCGGCGTACCCCATCGGAATCAACCCGAGGACAGTGTCGCGGGGCGTCGTCCACGTATGCCCGTACGACACGCTCTGTCCTGCCGACACGCGTTTCACGAGGGCTACGTACGCAGACACTGTCATCGCGGGCTTCAGACCGAACTGCCCAAGTTCGGGGATCGGCGACAGGCCGTATGCGGCGATTCCAGGTCGAATCATGTCGAAACGAAGATCATGCCTGGTCAGAGCGGCGGCCGAATTCGCGAGGTGCACGATCTCCGGACGCACCCCGGCCGACGCGGCCGACGCGACGCTGTCCTGCAGAACCTTGGCTTGACGGTCGTTCGCAGGATGGTCAGGGACATCGGCACACGCCAAGTGCGAGAACACTGCGCGCAACCGCACCGACTCGTCGGCGATCGTGCGACCGAGAAGTGCCAGGACGTCGCCGAACTCATCGGACGCGACACCGTTACGGTTCAGACCGGTATCGATCTTCAGCGTGACGACGGCAGTACGGTGCGTACGCACGGCGGCTGCTGCCACCGCAGCCAACTGCGCCTTCGAAGACACACCGATTTCGATTCCCTCGGTGATGGCCGGTGCGAAGTCGGTGTCCGATCGATGTAGCCACGACAGGATCGGAGCCGTGATCCCGGCCTGTCGAAGCGCAATGGCCTCACCCACCGTCGTCACTCCCAGCTCGGTCGCGCCCGCTGCGAGAGCAGTGCGCGCGACTGCGAGGGCACCGTGGTTGTAGGCGTCCGCTTTCACCACGACCATGGTCGCGGCATCTCCAGCATGTTCCCGGAGCACACGCACATTGTGGGCGATTGCTCCGAGGTCGATCGTTGCCGTCGAGCCGGCACCGGTATCGGGGCCACTCATCTCAGCAGCCCTTACGTTCTTCACAACAATCGATAGTGCCACCCGGTGCCGAATAAAGCGCATTCGGCACTGGAAAAACTGCCCTGACCACTGCTCGCGCGTTTGTTGTCCCCGCGATGCCAACTACACTCTCGGGAACGCATCATTCTTGGGAACGCATCACGACCGCGGGAAACGCTCAGACCGCACCCGAACGCACAATTCTGATCGCCTCCGGGACCGCCGCAAGCAAAGGGCCTGCGGAGATAGGAGCAGCCAGCTCGCCACCGGATCCATAGGCGGCCGTTGCGGCCGCGAGCGAATGAACACGCGTTCCGCACGCAGTGGCAGTCAGCAGGTCCAACCCCGAGGCGACGAGTGCCCCGAGCAACCCGGACAGCACGTCACCGGAACCAGCCGTAGACGCAGCCGAGCCACCGGCGTCGCTCACCAGCACTCGGCCGTCCCGGTCCGCGATCACCGTTGCGCGTCCCTTGAGCAACACGGCCACACCCCACTCCGACGCGAGAGTGCGGACCGATTGCACGCGATCCGGACCCGGAGCAGAGCCGGTCAGTCGTTCGAACTCGCCCGCGTGCGGTGTCAGCAACGTGGGAGCAGTTCGCTCGCGAACCGAGTCCGGCGAGGAAGCGAGGATCGTCAGCGCGTCGGCGTCGACGACGACAGGAAGGTCGGAGCCGAGTACGTCCATCAGCCGCGCCCTGGACTCCTCCCCCGTACCGAATCCGGGACCGATGACCCAGGCCTGCACCCGCCCCGCTGCGTCGAGATCCCTCGCAGCCACGACCTCCGGGTAGCGCCGAACGACTTCGGTGGCGGCGCTACCGACGTAGCGGACCATGCCGGACGTCGCCGCTACCGCCGCACCGGTGCACAGCAACGCAGCTCCGGGATACCGGTCGCTGCCTGCGAGCACACCCACCACACCCTGTGAGTACTTGTCGTCCTCCGCTGTGGGCATCGGCCACACCGAGCCGACGTCGAACGGTGACAGCGACTCGAAGAACGGCGCCTCGATCGACAGGCCGATGTCGACGAGTTCGACTCTGCCGCAGTAAGGTACAGCCAAAACGTGTGCTGGCTTGCGGGCGCCGAACGCAACCGTGACCTGTGCACGCACAGCCGCCCCGACCACCGCGCCGGTGACCGGGTCGACGCCGCTGGGGATGTCGGCCGCAACGATCGGAGCTCTGATCGCCGCGACGAGGGCCGCTGCGTCGGGGCGAAGCGCACCCTGCCCGGAGATCCCGACGATCGCATCGATCACTACGTCCGGGGCTCCCGGTGACGCCACCACCCGCCCGCCCGCGCGTCGGAACGCAGCGAGGCCATCAGGATGAGCTCGTTCCGGATTCAGGAGCACGGCGGTGACGGCCGCACCCCGACGCCGCAGCAATGCTCCCGCCCACAGGCCGTCGCCGCCGTTGTCACCAGAACCGACGAGGACGCACACCTCACGGCCGAACACGCCGCCTGTTCGATGGTGCAACTCGGCAGCCACCACAGTGGCCAATCCGTGTGCAGCCCTGCGCATCAGCACTCCGGCGGGCAACGACTCGAGCAGTGGCCGCTCGGCCTCGCGGACCTGATCGGGGGTGTAGTAACTCCTCAACGCTGTCCTCCTCCGCTATGGCCCAGCCGACCGGGTCGCTCCGCTCCAGCCGACCCGGGTCGCTCCGCTCCAGCCGACCCGGGTCGCTCCGCTCCAGTGGCATGGTTGAGTGTCCTGCAGTGCACTTAACCGTGCCACTGCGGCGGAGCCGCCACCAAGGCCACTGCGGCGGAGCCGCCCAGAGTTACTGCAGCGGAGCCGCTACTCAACCGTGACCGACTTTGCCAGGTTTCGCGGCTTGTCGACGTCGTAGCCCCGGGTCTGCGCAACCTCGGCGGCGAAGACCTGGAGCGGAACCGTGGAGAGCAGCGGCTGCAGCAGGGTCGGGGCCGCCGGGATCTCGATCAGATGGTCGGCGAACGGCCGCACCGTCTCGTCGCCTTCTTCAGCGATGACGACGGTCCGTGCCCCGCGCGCCTGGATCTCTCGAATGTTGCTGAGCAGTTTCGAATGCAGCACCGCACGACCCTTCGGCGACGGCATCACAACGATGACCGGCAGGCCGTCCTCGATCAACGCGATCGGACCATGCTTGAGCTCGCCGGCGGCGAAGCCCTCGGCATGCATGTAGGCGAGTTCCTTGAGCTTGAGCGCACCTTCGAGAGCTACGGGATAGCCGACGTGGCGACCGAGGAAGAGAATCGTCGGTGACGTCGCGAGTTCGCGTGCGAGTTCGCGCACCGGCTCGACCGAATCCAGAACGCGCTGAACCAGTTTCGGCATCGCTTCCAGATCCGCGAATTCCCGTGCGACCTCGTCGGGGTACTTGGTGCCACGGGCCTGCGCCAGCGCCAGACCGACCAGGTAGTTGGCAGTCACCTGCGCAAGAAAAGCCTTGGTCGACGCGACGCCGATCTCCGGGCCGGTCCGCGTGTACAACACCGCGTCGGCCTCGCGAGGAATCTGCGAACCATTGGTGTTGCAGACCGCGAGTACCTTCGCGTTCTGCTCTTTTGCGTGTCGCACTGCCTCCAGCGTGTCCGCAGTTTCACCGGATTGCGAGATTGCCACGACGAGGGTCGACCGATCGAGAACCGGATCGCGGTACCGAAATTCGCTGGCCAGTTCGACCTCGACAGGAAGACGCGTCCAGTGCTCGATCGCATACTTCGCGAGCAGACCGGAGTGGTACGAACTGCCGCAGGCTACGACGAAGATCTTGTCGACGTCCCGCAGTTCCTGATCCGAGAGTCGCTGTTCGTCCAACACGATCCGACGGTTCTCGAAGTGCCCGAGGAGCGTGTCGGCGATGGCCGTCGGCTGCTCCTGGATCTCCTTGAGCATGAAGTAGTCGTAACCGCCCTTTTCGGCGGCCGCGAGGTCCCAGTCGATGTGGAACGGGCGGCCCGACGCCTCGTTGCCGTCGAAGTCGGTGATCTCGTAGCCGCTCGAGGTAATGACGACCACCTGATCCTGGCCGAGCTCGACAGCCTCACGGGTGTGCTCGATGAACGCCGCGACGTCCGAACCGAGGAACATCTCGCCGTCGCCGACGCCGACCACGAGTGGCGTGGATCGACGTGCCGCAACGATGGTGTCGGCGTGATCGGAGTGAGTGAACACCAGGGTGAAGGCGCCTTCGAGCCGCCGCAGAACTGCTTTCGCGCTTGCGACGAAGTCACCCTTGGTCTCGCCGGTGTCGTAGGCGCGTGACACCAGGTGCACGGCGACCTCGGTGTCGGTGTCGCTGGAGAATTCGATGCCCTCGGCTTCGAGTTCTGCCCGCAGTGGACCGAAGTTCTCGATGATGCCGTTGTGGACCACCGCCACCGAACCCGACGCGTCGCGGTGCGGGTGGGCATTGCGATCCGTCGGTCGGCCGTGCGTCGCCCAGCGGGTGTGCCCCATGCCCGCGGTACCCACGAACTTGTCGGCGCCGACCTCGTCGAGTTCGGCTTCGAGATTGGCCAGACGACCCGCTTTGCGCTCGACGGCGGTACGACCGGATCCGTCGAGAATCGCGATGCCCGCGGAGTCATAGCCCCTGTATTCCATTCGCCGAAGCGCCTCGATCACTACGCCCAGAGCCGGGCGGTGACCGACGTATCCCACGATTCCGCACATGGTGACTGAGGGTACCCGCCCCTCGGGCGCCCCCATACCTGCCTCGCGCCCACTCGATCCGATAGCGTTGCGACTGTGGCGACACCAAAGAAGCTCGCAGCTCTTCTCGGCAAACGTGGACCGCACAAGGTGCTACGCGGCAACCTTGCGCTCGCCGGCCAGCCCGGCATCGTGTTCACGCCTGCTAACGGCTACAACCTGCCCGCCGTCGCATTCGGCCACGGTTGGCTGCTCGGCGCCGAGCGGTACGAGAACACGCTGAAGCATCTGGCGTCGTGGGGCATAGTCGCCGCAGCGCCCGACACCGAACGCGGGCTACTCAGCTCACACCGCGGTCTCGCGGCCGATTTGGCCACAACGCTCGATATCGTCACCGGCGTTCGCCTCGGAACGGGCGATATCAGTGTTCACCCCGACAAGCTTGCGATAGCTGGGCACGGGATGGGGGCGAGCGTCGCAGTGTTGGCCGCCGCAGCCCGTACCGACGTGAAGGCAGTCGCCGCACTGTATCCAGCGCCCTCGTCGCCGAGCGCAGAAGAGGCCGCGCAGACCCTGTCGATACCCGGCCTCGTTCTCGGCGACCCCGCGTTGACCGACTCACTCAACGACAACACTCTCTCGCTCGCCGGAGCATTGGGGGGACCCTCGACCTTCCGTCGGCTGGCGAAAGGTACGTCCGACGGGATCGTCGAAGGGCGGCGACTGCTGAGCCCATTGGGTGTCGGCGGCACCGAGAGGGCGACGGTCCGCACGACCCGGATCCTCCTCACCGCCTTTCTACTGTTCCACCTCACCGGCGACAAGGACTACGAGGGTCTGGCCGGCTCGGCGGAGTTGAAGAACACACGGGTCGTCGATCCGCACGCTCCGATCGAGGATCAGCCGAAGCCGAGTCCGATTTCCGCTGTCCGCGCCGTGATCGGTCGCTGACCCGGGGCCGAGCGTCACACCAGCCAAGTCGTCGGCGCGGGGTCGTGCGGGGCTTCCGCCGCCGATCCTCGACGCGCTCTCGTGTCCAGGTTGGCCGGAATCAGGTACGAAAGAGGTTCACGCTCGGCCTCGTCTGTGGGCACGTCGGGTGCGGACGAGTCCTGTTTCGGAGCGAGCGTGGACCGAACCGCCTCCTCGTAGCGCCTTCCGGCTGCTGCAATCGAGTCTCGATAGTCAGCGCCGATCCGGTCCATACGGCCGGCCCACCACCGATCGGGTCCCTCCGCACCGACCCTCACAGCGGGCCCGCCTCGGTGAGCTGAGCACCCGAGAGGACAGCCTCGTGCTCAGGTGGTGGTTCGGGTTGAGCGTTCCCGGCATCCTCAGCAGGCACAGCGTCCTCAGCAGGCACAGCGTCATCTGGGACCACTCCTTCGGTGGGCACGGCATCCGGAGGTGGCAACGTGACCTCAGCGGGCCCAGTTGGTACTTCGGGTGTCTCGGCCACCTGTGCGACGTCGGCGGCGGGCACGGTGTGCGTCGGCCCGTCGACCTGCTCGACGACCGGTAGCCCGAACGGTCCTGGTCTCAGTTCGAAGCGACGGTTGGCGCCGTCCGGGCTTCCGAGATCCAGGGCGACGATCCCGTTGTGAGCCAAGGAGAGTCGTGCACTGTGTCCATCGAACGCAGCTTCGAGGTGCCCGCGTTCGGCATCGCCGTCGATGATCGGTGCAGGTACACCCGTCGGAGATGGCGCTACGGGCGAAGCTGGCGCTGCGGGTGGGGATGCCGGTGGTGGATCCGCAGGAGTCGCCTGCGGGGGCGCCGACGTGTGCGGACCGGACTGCGATTCGGCGGGTAATCCCTCCTGCTGGATGCGCGGTTCGGCGGACTCGCCCAGACGTCCGATCACATCCCCGAGTACTGCTTTCAACTGCTCGGTCATGTCGTGTCCGACCCGTTCGATCGCAGCAATGACCTCCACACCGCTGGGTAGTTCGCCGAACATCGATTTCATGGCCGGTAGCAGCGACTCCACAGCCGGTGGGAGATCGGTCGATGCAGGCATCGGTGCGCCTGATGCAGGCAGTGAGCTACCGAGTTGGGGCTGCCCCGCGCTCGATACCCCTTCGCCCGAGGCGGTCGATTGTGGTGCGACCGCGAGGGTGTCGGGCACCAACGGTGGAACCCGCGCGCCATCACTGCCACCCATACCGCCCGCTCCACCGCCTCCATCAACCGTCGGGAATGCCCGGGTGTCGATCGATTCGGCAACCTCGGCCACCGTGGACAGGTAGTCGCGTACGGCCCCGTCGATCGACTCGCATATGTCGACCAGGTGCTTACAGGCCGCCGTCACGAGTGGAGCAAATATGGTTCGAAGCCACTCGTCGCATACACCTTTGGCGTGGATCAGCGTGGCTTCGGGTGACAGTGAGACGGGGTTGGGCGCCAAGGAGGCAGGTAGAGCATTCGGTACGTCGGCTGGGATCGGTGCAACGACGGCAGGGAGGAACGGCGACACGTGTGCGATCCAAGCCGATGCCGAGCCCCAGGCCATGGACTCGCCCGGATCGAGAGTGGCCAGGAGATCGATGGTCACGACGACATCGAGGGGCTTTCCGTCCACCAGCCCCCACCCGGACACCCCCTTCCCCGCCGGGGCGAATTGGCCGATCTCGATGGCCTTGCGCTCGACTGCCCCGCGAATCCCGTCCACTGCCGCAGCCATGGCCAGCGAGAGTTGGTTGGCTCCTTCGGCGCGTTGACTGCCGATCGTACGGTCGGACCGAACGTCGGCGAGGACCGCTTCACCTGTGGCGCCTACCCACGACGCCGCAAGCGTGCGCGCCAGCCCATCCTGGTGGTCCACCTCGGCTCGTGCGGCCACGACGCTGGCGGTGAGCAGCCGCGCGTCCTCTTCGAGAATACCGAGATCGAGACCACGTTGCTGGTCGTAGCGCGCACACAGACCTGGGTACGTCCAGGACGAATCGGAGGTTATTCGATGCAGAATGGGAAGGTAATTCTCGAAGTACACAAGTCCCACCGCACCAGAGTCGAGGATGGCGTCGATGCTGCGGTCGGTGGGGCTCATCGCGCTCCCCCTTGATACTCGATCGACTGGGCCGCAGCCCTGTCCGTGTCCTGATACGAGGCAAGACTTGCCCGCAATCGGACCGTGTTGTCCTTGCTCGCCACGTCCCACTGACGAAAACTCGACTCGACCCCGTCATACCCTGCAGCGATTCGAGCGCCGACGTCGCCGTAGTTCCGTCCCGCCTTCTGGGCGCCGAACGCCAGCGTCGCGACCTGTGCGGCAATGTTGCCGATCGCCTCGGCCGACTGCTCGAACCCAGTAGCCACCTGTGCGACCGCCGCGACATCGATCTCCATCTCCGCCATTCCCCCAACTACCTCGAACCAGCGGAACGAAAGTCGCTCCTGTCATGTTCGACGCAGCCCGGCGGGAAACGGTTCCTGGTACTGCAGGTAACGTCCGAGATCAAGAACTCGGGTCGCGGGATCGACGCCTGCGGAACGACCACGAAAATGTGATCTCACCTGCAAGGAGTCCCATGCACATCGGAACCATGCTCAACTATTCAGGCGGATTCAACGAGACGGTTGCAGAAGTCGCGCAGCTCGAACAGGCAGGCCTCGACATCATCTTCGTCCCCGAGGCGTACTCGTTCGACGCTGTGAGCCAACTCGGATTTCTCGCGGCCAAGACGTCGACGATCAAGATCGCGTCGGGAATCTTCCAGATCTACACCCGCACTCCGTCGCTGACGGCAATGACCGCGGCCGGTTTGGACTACGTGTCCGACGGCCGATTCGTTCTCGGCCTCGGCGCTTCCGGACCGCAGGTCGTCGAGGGGTTCCACGGCGTCAAGTACGACGCTCCGATTGCCCGCACCCGCGAAGTGATCGAGATCTGCCGCCAGGTGTGGCGTCGGGAGAAGGTCGAACACCAGGGCAAGTACTACCAGATTCCGCTGCCTGCCGAAAAGGGCACTGGCCTCGGAAAGCCACTCAAGCTCATCAACCACCCTGTACGCGACCGGATCCCGGTCGTCATTGCCGCGCTCGGCCCCAAGAACGTCGAGCTCACCGCGGAAATTGCCGAGGGGTGGCAGCCGATCTTCTACTTCCCCGAGAAGGCCGACAAGGTGTGGGGTGACGCCCTCGCGGCGGGCAAGGCCAAGCGTGATCCATCGCTCGGCGACCTGCAGGTGTTCGCGAGCCCGACGCTCGCCATCGGAGACGACGCCGAAAAGTACCTGCCGTGGGTCAAGCCGCATCTCGCGCTGTACATCGGCGGCATGGGCGCCAAGGGCAAGAACTTCTACAACGATCTCGCGCAGCGCTACGGCTACGAAGCGGAGGCCGAGAAGATCCAGGACCTGTACCTGGCCGGAAAGAAGGAGGAGGCTGCCGCAGCCGTCCCCGACGAGCTGGTGCGTGCAGTCAACCTGATCGGTCCGGAAAGCTACGTCAAGGAACGTGTCGCAGCGTTCGCCGAGGCCGGTGTCACGACGTTGAACGTCGCACCACTGGCCGAGAACACCGCAGGTCGCGTGGCGCAGTTGACCGCGCTACGCAACCTGACCGCCTGAGACGTCAGACCTGCCCGACCCGGCTCGCCAGATCCTCGGCGAGCCGGCGGGCCAGGTCCGGCTCGGCCGCCTCGACCATCACCCGAACGAGCTGCTCGGTACCGCTGGGACGCAACAACACTCGGCCGGTATCGCCCAGCACCCGTTCGACCTCGGCAACACCGTCCAGCACCGACGGCGCGGCGGCGACCGCGCCCTTGTCCGAGACCTTGACGTTGATCAAGACCTGCGGCAATGTCGTCATCACCGACGCGAGCTCCGCGAGCGACCGACCCGTCGACGCCATCCGACCCATGACGAGAAGCGCCGTCAACACACCGTCGCCCGTCGTTCCGTATTTCGGCACCACCACGTGGCCACTCTGCTCGCCGCCGAGAGCGTAGCCACCGCTGCGCAGCTCTTCGAGAACGTACCTGTCCCCGACCGCTGCTGTGCGGATAGCGATACCCTCGGCGCGCATCGCAATGTGCAAGCCGAGATTGCTCATGACGGTTGCTACCAGCGTGTTGTCGGTCAGCGAACCGGATTCCTTCATCCCGACGGCGAGAACAGCCATGATGGCGTCGCCGTCGACGATTGCGCCCGCGGCGTCGACCGCAAGGCATCGGTCGGCATCGCCGTCGTGTGCGATACCGAGATCCGCGCCGTGCTCGACCACAGCTTTCTGCAGGTCTCCCATATGGGTCGATCCACAGCCGTCGTTGATATTGAGGCCGTCGGGCTGGCTGTTGATCGCGACAACCGTCGCACCGGCCGCGGTGTAGATGTCGGGGGCAACCGCTGAAGCCGCCCCGTGCGCACAGTCGACGACAACGGTCAGTCCATCCAGACGAGTGGACAGCGCGCCGCCTACATGTGCGACGTACCGTTCGACTGCGTCGACGGCCGTACGAACTCTGCCGATCTCGGCACCGACCGGTGCGTCACCCGTCGTGCCGTCGGCGATGAACGATTCGATTCGTTCCTCGACATCGTCATCGAGCTTGTGACCCCCGGCAGCAAAGATCTTGATTCCGTTGTCCGGCATGGGGTTGTGCGAAGCCGAGATCATGACCCCGAGGGCAGCACCGTACTCGGCGGTGAGGAATGCGACTGCGGGCGTAGGTAACACGCCGACGTCGACGACATCTACACCGGACGCGGTGAGCCCTGCAGTGACTGCGGCGGCCAGCATCTCCCCACTGGCCCGCGGATCCCGGCCCACGACTGCCATTGGCCGATCGCCCGCAGAACCAGGCGCCAGTACCGCAGCGGAAGCCTTGGCCACCTTCAGTGCCAATTCCGGAGTCAACAGACCATTGGCCAGTCCCCGTACGCCGTCGGTACCGAACAGTCGAGTCATGCGAACCCGTCCCCCTTCGCCGGAAAAAATAGTGGAGCAGCTGAGACAAACGCCGCGAGGGCAGGCATCCGGTACATCTGGACGCCTGCCCTCGCGGGTAGATCTGTGAAAAGCGTCAGCGCTTGGAGTACTGCGACGCCTTGCGGGCCTTCTTCAGGCCGTACTTCTTACGCTCGACCGCACGCGCGTCACGAGTGAGGAAGCCGGCAGCCTTGAGCGGCGGGCGATCCTCGGGGGTGACCTCGATGAGGGCGCGCGAGATGGCGAGACGCAGCGCGCCGGCCTGACCGGAAGGTCCGCCACCGTGCAGCAGCGCGACGATGTCGAAGGATTCTGCCCGATCGACGAGCACCATCGGAGCCTTGATCAGCTGCTGATGCACCTTGTTCGGGAAGTAGTCCTCGAGGCTACGGCCGTTGAGCTTGAAGCCGCCGGTGCCCGGTGTGAACCGAACACGCGCAACAGCTTCCTTACGACGACCGACGGTCTGGACCGGGCGATCGAACAGGATCGGAGCGGGCGCCGCAGCGGCTGCTTCGATCTCTTCTACGACCTCGGGGTCTTCGACTGCCACGAACTCGTCCGCGGCGATCTCCACGCCATCTTCCAGGTTTTCCTGCGACGTCACGTCATTTCCCTCCGGCGCCGTCACTGGGACACCTGCTTGATCTCGAACGGAACGGGCTGCTGAGCTGCGTGCGGGTGATTGGGTCCCGCGTAGACCTTCAGCTTGCCCGCGATGGCATTGCCGAGCTTGTTCTTGGGGATCATGCCCTTGACGGCCTTCTCCACGAGACGATCGGGGTTGTTCTCCAACACCTGTCGGGTCGAGCGCGACTTCAGACCGCCCGGGTGGCCGGAGTGGTGGTGGTGGAACTTACCGTCGAGCTTGTTGCCACTGATGGCAACCTTCTCGGCGTTGATGATGACGACGAAGTCGCCACCGTCGACGTTGGGTGCGTAGGTCGGCTTGTGCTTTCCGCGCAGAAGCGTCGCGGCTTGGACGGCGAGGCGTCCGAGCACGACGTCCGTGGCGTCGATCACATGCCAAGTCCGGGTGGTATCCCCGGCCTTCGGGCTGTATGTAGACACAGGTTTCCTGTCTTCATGATGTCGCTGCTGGCCAAGACGAGTGAATGACCTCGGCGGCCAGTTGAGACCCGAGATCAAGAGTTCGTCGCGCAGCATTGTGCGCGGCGAGCCCATACACGCCAAAGAGGGACGATACCGGGAACCGGTCCCCCAGGTCAAAACGCCAACCGAGGCGGTCACCGCATCCGCACACACGCTATACAGCGACGCGCGGCCGGTAGGGCTTCCAGTCGAGCGTCGGCTATCGGTGAACCACACCGCTCGCACGTGCCGTATGTCCCCGACGCCACCCGCGCTGCGGCGGCGTCGAGCTCCCTGATCTCGTCTTCCGCATCTCGCGCGAGCGAGAGCACCGCTGCCCTCTCGAACGCGATGGTCGATCCCTCGGGGTCGTGTTCGTCGTCGTCGGTCGACCATCGGGAGCCCTCGACGATCGCCCGGAACTGAGCTCGCAGCGACTCGAGCCGCGCGGCAACGAGAGCCCTCGACTCGGCGATTCGCGCGTTGTCACGGTTCATGGACTCCAGTGAACAACGAATGTCTGATGGCGGCAGCATTCGGCCCCAATGTCGATGGACACCGGGGCCGTGATGCACGTCGTGGGACGAGCCTTCTACGAGAAACGAGACCTGTTGAGCGCTTCCTGCTCCTGCATCCGCTGGTTGCCGGAGGTGACGGAGCCTATCAGGCTCTGCAGGACGCCGTTGAGCTCGGCCTGCGCCGCATTCCACTCGGCCTGCTTGATCTGATACGCATCGGAGTCAGCGCCCTGCCAGGTTGCGACCAGGGGCTGGATAGTGGTCTTGACCTCGTCGAGCTTTTCGTTCAGTGACGACCACTTGGTCGTCATGCCACCGGCCAGATCGCCGATAGCCCCGAAGTTGTACTTGATTTCGCCGTTCATCATCGATTCCTCACGTTTGTTCGGCCGACCTGTGTCGACTCAGGGACGTTCTGTGCTCTGATGACGCGATCAGAGGTTCAGGCTGCTGCCGACGGTGTTCAGCTGCGCGACGTTGTCCTGCTCGGACTGGTCGTACTGCACACCGCTCGTTTTGATCGACTCACCGATACCGGCGAGCGCGTTCTCCAACTTGAAAGCACTCGAATCCCAGCTGGTCATGACCTGGGCGAACGTCGTCGACGCGGTTCCCTTCCAGATCCCCGAGGCCGCGAGATCGACGTCCGCGCGCAGCGCCCGCAACAAGCCGCCGATCTGCTCGCGCAAGCCGTCGACCTTTGCAGACACTGCGAGCATGGTCTGAATATCTGTTTCTGCCATGTCGACTCCTTCATGTTCTTCGGTTTCGAGCACTCGGGTGAATGCTCGGTCGAGGCCGGTTCACCGCGGCGCACCTGCGGAACTCCCCCTACATCTGATTGGACGCATCCGCGTAGCGGTTCGGTTCCATCCAAAGCAAACATTCTCGAAATGCCTGCACCGGGCACCTACGAACCGGCCACCGAAAGACTCTCGACGGCGTGCGCACAATCATCGTCGAGTACATGTTCCGATCCCATCGAGCTCTGACAGCCGATACTGATCTGTAGACCGTCGTCGACGAAGACACGCCACTGAACTACCGAAGAATCGCCAGGTGACTCGACGTAGGAGATGCCGATACGCGCGCCGAAATCGGTGGCGCGCGTGAAATTTCCGATCGTGGACCTTTCGCCCCGAGCCACCAATTGCTCCTCGAGGTCGTCGGCGACGTCGTCGAACGTGACCGCCGGCTGGAGATCCACAGTGGCAAGCACGATTCTGCGGTCGGGGTAGTCGGGTGGCACCAGCAGAAGTCGTCCGACTTCGGAACGTTCGGACCACGACGCCGGAATCTCCACGCTCGCCCTACCGAACGACGAACGCGCCATCGGAGGCGGGCCTACGTCGGTTTCTGACTCGATCGGCACGGACGGGTAAGGCTCATCGACATTCGTCGTCTCGAGATGACTCGGCCAATCGGAAGACGGCGCTGGAGGATCCGATGTGATCGCCGATGCGGCATCGGTCGACCGTGCGGGCATCGCGACGGGCGTCGAGGAATTCGTGACGGAATCGAAGACCACGAATCCTCCGGCCGCCACCACCGCGACGGCCGCCACCACTCCTGCCAGGAGTATCGGAACACGGCGATCGGCGGACGGGTCCGGTGTGGGCGGGACTTCGGCGAGCCAGGCAGCGGCACGAGCAGGTCTGGGCGTTCCATCCGGCACCGCAGCGTCGTGAACAGCTGAAAGATCGTCCCGGCCGACCTCTTCGACCCCGCCACCCATCGAGCGGACCAGGTCGGGCCCTCGCAGACGATGCAATCGATGGGACCGGTCACGCAGCAGATCGGGAACAGTTGTGTGTCCGGTCGATTCGACGACGAACACCTCGATCGGACCGTTCCCGAGGAAAGCCGCCGCGCACGTCGTAACCCGCTCGTCGATGGAAGCGACGGTGTCGGCGTACGAATCAGCGCCCGCAAGGTCCCGGCTGCCCAGCGCAACCCACCGGCCGGAGCGCTCGTAGGGTTCCCCGGACCCGGACGACGCGTTGGCCGCTGCTCTCGACGTCAGAGCGCTGACGGTCGAACTCATCTCGTTCAGCTCGACGACGACGGCGCACGACGGCGCACGTTCGCCAGCTGACCTGACCGCTGCAGTCGCAGCGTCGACCACCGCCACTTCACGTGCAAGGGCGGACACCGCTCGGCGCATCACGCTCTGGCGACGGTCTCCCCAGAACGACGGGCAGACGATCTCCAGCATGTCAACGGGCCCGTGTACGCCGGACCGTCCAAGAGAATCGGCGACCGTTCCGCAGAACACGTGCTCGGCCGGAACCGGAATGGAACCGACCAGCACTTCCTCGTCGTCGATGAACGACCACGGAAATCGTTCGACTTCCGCTTCGTCCCGGTGCGACTCGCTGTCTGAATTCGAATCGTTCGGATCGAGCTCGCGCCCGAGAAAGACCAGGCTTCCGGCCTTCATCGACAACGCCGTCTCGAAACATCGAAGCGACCGACCCGAAGCCGATTCGACCAGAACCGACACCGAATCGTCGCCGAGGTGGACCGCGGCGTATGTAGCGGCCGAACTCACGTGGGCGACCAGGCGAGCTGAACCAAGGACTGCCCTCTCCTGTCGACGAGCACACCTCGTCCAGGTGGCATCGGCGACGGCTTGACGGTACCGATCAGATTTCCCTCGTCACGGCTGCCGCTCATCACCAGCCCTGGAGACACCAGATCTCGCATGCGCGAGATGATCTGGTCGTACATGGTTCGCGACGCACCGCCTGAACGGCGCGCGAGAACGAGATGCAGTCCGATGTCTCGGGCGTGGGGCAGGTAGTCGGCCAAGACGGCCAAGGGATTTCCCGACGCGGTCGCGACCAGGTCGTAGTCATCGACGATCACGAAGATCTCGGGACCGCTCCACCACGACCGTTCGCGAAGTTGTCGGGCGGTGACGTCTGGGCCAGGCATGCGTTCTGCAAGCTTCGACGCCAGTTCGTTCATCATCGTCGACAGAACCGGTTGCGACGCGGCGTAGCCGGCAAGGTGATCCGATTCGACCACACCGAGCATCGTCCGCCGATAGTCGGCGAGGATCAGCTTCACCTGAGTCGGTGTGTTGGCTGCTGTCAACGACGAGCAGATCGACGTGAGCAATGCGGTCTTTCCACATTCGGTATCCCCGAACACGATGAAGTGCGCCTGCTCCGCGAAATCGAGTGCAATCGGCTTCAATTCCGCTTCGTCGATACCGACGGGCACCCACAGTTCTGGCGTGGTCCCCCGCTGCCGTGGCCAACGCCCGGTCAACGTACGACGCAGTTCTTCTGTCGTCTGCCATGAGCATGGGACCAGCTTGACCTGATTTTGCCAGGGTGATGGGACCACCTGGATTGCCAGTTATGGGACCACCGGCGCGCCTTGCCGGTGGTCTCGTCGTTTGCTCGTTCGATCGTCTGTGACAGCACCAAGCACGTCACGGAGGTCGGTGAGCATGGCTTTTCGGGAGATCAGTGTGAACGAAATCAGAGAAGTACTGCGGTTGTGGCTCGGGACGCCAGCATTGCCGGCTCCCGGTTCACGCAAGATCGCCGAGCATGCCGGGGTGGACCGTAAGACCGTCCGTCGGTACGTCGAGGCAGCCCAAGGAGGTGGCCTCAAGAGAACCGACACTGCCGCTGCGGTGAACGATGATCTCATCGCCGCGGTCGTCGATGCTGTCCGTCCCGACCGACCGCACGGTCACGGCGCGGCATGGGAGCAGCTCGTGCCCCATGAAGAGCAGATCACCAAGTGGGTGGCAGGCGATGGTGAACAGAAGCCGCTCACTATCACCAAAATCGAAGTGCTGCTTGCCCGTAAGGGCTGCGTGGTGCCGTATCGGACGTTGCACCGCTTCGCCACCGAGCGGTGCGGTTTCGGCCGCAAGAACCTGACGGTCCGCGTCGTCGACGGTGACCCGGGGATCGAATGCCAGGTCGACTTCGGCTACCTGGGGATGCTCACAGACCCCGAGGACGGTCGCGCTCGCAAGGTCCACGCCCTGATTTTCACCGCGGTCTACAGCCGGCACATGTTCGTGTGGTTGACGTACTCGCAGACGTTGGTGGCGGTGATCGCCGGCTGCGAAGCAGCGTGGAAGTTCTTCGGCGGAGTCTTCGCGGTCCTGATCCCGGACAACCTCAAACCCGTTGTCAACGAGGCGGACCCGATCACTCCGCGATTCACCGATGGCTGGCTCGACTACAGCAATCATGTCGGGTTCATTACCGATCCAGCGCGGGTCCGGTCGCCGAAGGACAAACCGAGGGTCGAACGCACCGTGCAATACGTGCGCGGTAACTTCTGGGCCGGTGAACGATTCACCAGCCTCGCGCAAGCGCAGGAGGCGGTGGTCCGCTGGTGCGCCAGCACCGCGGGCATGCGCATTCACGGCACGACCTGTGCACGGCCGCTGGAAGTGTTCGAGGACTTTGAACTGCCGGTATTGCTGCCGGTTCCGGCGGTCTACGACGTGCCGATCTTCAAGGACGTCAAGGTCCACCGCGATTTCCACGCCGAAGTCGCACGCGCGTTGTATTCGCTGCCGCAGCAGTGGATCGGATCGACCTTGTCGGTGCGCGCGGACACCGAACTGGTGAAGTTCTATCACCGCGGCACCCTGGTCAAGATTCACCCCCGTCAGCCTCCAGGTGGCCGCAGTACCGACCGCGACGATCTCCCCGAACACAAAACCGACTACGCCTTGCGCGATGTCGCCTCACTCATCGCGAAATGCACCTCACACGGGCCGAACATCGGCATCTACGCCGAACGAATACTCGATGACCCACTGCCGTGGACGAGGATCCGCAGTGTCTACCGACTTCAAGGACTGGTCCGCCGCTACGGAGCCGAACGGGTGGAACAGGCCTGCGCGCTTTCGCTCGATCTCGATGTCGTCTCCGTCACCAAGATCGCCTCGATGCTCGAGCGCGCCACCGAATCCACCACGCCGGATCTACCGAAAGCAGTCGGACAATCATCAACGCGGTTCTCCCGCGATCCAACCGAATTTCGTTCTACTGCAACCACTTCACTGTCCGTCGTAGACGGCAGCACCGCACCTTCGGAGGGACGCCCATGACCACCACTCGCACCGCAGGCACGACCGAACCGGTCGGCACCGACCTCGTCCGACTACTCAAAGCCCTCAAACTCGGCGCGCTCGCCGACACCTTGCCCGAACGCGCTGCTCTGGCCCGCCAACACAAGCTCAGTCACATCGGATTCCTCGAAGTACTCCTTGCCGACGAAGTGAATCGCCGCGACTCCCGTTCGGCGATGCTACGGGCGACCAAGGCGGGGCTCGATCCGGCGATGGCCTTCGATTCCTGGAACGCACTCGACGATCTCCGGTACGACCGGACACTGCTCGGCGATCTGACGTCACTGCGCTTTCTCGATGCCCACCAGTCCGCGATCATCCTCGGGCCGGTCGGGGTCGGCAAAACTCATCTGGCAACAGCATTGGGACACATGGCAATCCGAAGACGACACAGTGTGCTGTTCGCTCGATCGGACAAACTGTTCACCAGGCTACGAGCAGCGCGACTCGACAACACCGTCGACGCCGAAATCCGGCGACTGACCGCAATCGAAGTCCTGATCATCGACGACTTCGCGCTGCGACCACTCGACGCCACCGAGACCAGCGACTTCTACGAACTGATCGTCGAGCGCCACCGGAAGAAAACCACGATCGTCACCTCGAACCGCGAGCCATCAGAGTGGCTGACCATGACCGCCGACACCCTCCTCGCCCAGTCAGCCATCGACCGACTGACCTCCGCTGCGCACACCCTCATCATCGAAGGACCGTCCTACCGCCAACGCACCCGCCCCGGAACAGTTGACGAAAACACCGACAACACGCATCCTCAATAACGCGCCACGGTGGTCCCTACCCTCTGGCAATCAGGTGGTCCCATCAACCTGGCAAGCGACAGTTCTTCCAATGGCAAGCTGTCCGGGAGCATCCGTACCTTCGGTGCGGATCGGCCGGCATAGCGCGCCACTATCAGCGACACAGCCGCCTGAATACCAGCTCCGAGATCAGGGGTAGACGGCGCATCGTCGAGTCTGGGGAGCCCTATCAACAGGTGTAGGCCGTCCTTGGTGATTCCTCGACCGGGCCGGTTCTCGGGCACCCGTGCGGCTTTCGCACGCCCGAATTCCGAGTCCGACGCGTCCCCGAGCTTCAGTTCGACCCGAGTGCCGATGAGATCTTTGGTGGCGGGGCGTATTTCGGCCCATCTGGATGCCGTGACCAGTAGATGAACGCCGTACGACAGCCCTTGTGCAGCCAGCGCTGCAAGTTGAGGCTCGAGTGACTCGAAATCGCTTCGGATGCTGCCCCATCCGTCCACGACGAGAAAGACGTCGCCGAAGTTGTCCTCGTCGTCGGTCCGAGACTCGGCTTTCCGTCGACGAAAATCCGCCATCGAGTCGATACCGCGCTGACGGAACAGTCGCTCCCGCCGTCCGATCACGGCGGTCACTTCCGCGACTGTCCGACGGACCGTGTCGACGTCCAGTCGGCTTGCTACAGACCCCACGTGCGGCAGGTCGGTGAGCCCGTTCAGAGTGCCTCCACCGAAGTCGAGGCAGTAGAACTGAACCTGCTCCGGCGTATGCGTCGAGGCCAGCGACATGATCAAAGTCCGCAGCGCCGTGGACTTTCCGGATTGCGGTCCCCCCACGATCGCCAGGTGCCCCTGCGCCGCGGACAAATCGATCTGCAGGAGTTCACGTCGTTGATCGAAGGGGCGGTCGACGATGCCGATCGGGACTCGTAACGTCGAAGCTCGCGGCTCGCCTGGTGAAGCGGTGCCGTCGGACAGAAGACGATCGAGTGTCGGAGACCGATCGAGTGGTGGCAGCCATACGTCGTGCGCAGGTGTTCCGTGACCACGGACGCGCTCGACGACGACATCGAGAACGGTGCGGCCGTCCTGTCGATCCTCCCGGTCACGTTCGGCGGGCGGTTGCGCACCGGACGATTCATCCGGAGCACTCCCTTCGCGGACGGGGATGTCCGGGACCGTCGGCACGGGGAAGGCGGCGAACACCCGCGGCCGGATGTCCACCACTGAGTGCCGAGTGCCGGCCACCCTCGTACGCGGCCGAACGTATGGACCCGACACGTACGAGGCCGCGAATCTCATGATCTCGGCCGAATCACACTTGAGGTATCCAGCACCGGGTTGCGCAGGGAGGTGGTATGCGTCTGGAACTCCGAGGACTGTTCGAGACTCGTTGGCCGAGAATGTCTTCAGGCCGATTCGGTAGGACAGATGACTGTCCAGACCGCGGAGCTTGCCCTCTTCGAGTCGTTGGCTCGCCAATAGAAGATGCATGTGCAGCGAGCGCCCCAGACGCCCGATCGCTACGAACAGGTCGGCGAAATCCGGTTGTTGACTCAGCAATTCGGAGAACTCGTCGACGACGATGAACAACGCAGGCATCGGCGCCAGCGCAGCCCCAGCCGCCCGCGCCTTCTCGTAGTCGGTCACATTCGCAAAGTTGCCCGCGTCGCGAAGCACCTCCTGACGACGATTCATCTCACCGGCGAGTGCATCCTTCATCCTGTCGACCAGGGCGAGATCGTCGGACAGGTTCGTGATGACGGCGGCGACGTGCGGAGCGTCTTCCAGGCCAGCGAACGTCGCACCACCCTTGAAGTCGACGAGAACCAGATTGAGCTGGTCCGGCCCGTGCGTCGCCACCAACCCGAGCACGAGCGTTCGAAGGAATTCGGACTTTCCGGATCCGGTCGCGCCGATACAGAGGCCATGGGGCCCCATGCCGTTTTCCGCCGATTCCTTGAGATCGATCTCCACCGCACTCCCGTCCGGCGCGACTCCGATCGGGACCCGCAAACGATCTCGTCCGCGCCTCGGCGTCCACACCTGCATCGGATCGAACGCTCCGACATCGGCGATGGCGAGGAGATGGTTCCAGCTGGAGATCGACTCTGCATCGCTCACCGACGAGTCGACGCCTGAGTGCAAGGTAGTTCGGAACGGAGACAGGCGACGTGCCACGGTCTCGGCGTTCGCGACGCTCATCGAGTCGGCGTTGCCGAAGACCTCGACATTGGGGCCGCTGAGCGCGCCTATCGTCCCGTTGTCGGTGAACAGTCGTAGACCGCGAGTCGACGCGAGCGAGGTCGCGAAGTCGGACAGGTCCACGACGGTGACCGATTCGAGCCCGGTGCGAATCACGTCGGTGCCGCTGTTGTCGAGCAGGCCTCCGTCCACGACGATGACCAGGTGCGGCACTCCGGGGGTGGGCGGAGCGCCTCGAGTGAATCTGTTTCGTAGCGAGAGGTGTTCGCCGAGAGCGCTTTCCAGCTCCAGAAACGAACCGTAGATCATTCGAGCGCTGCCGACTCCGTCGGTGAGCAGATCGTGCTGGGTGTGCGGTAGCCACTTCGTCCAGTCCCAGTGCATCACCGTGTCCGGCCCGCACACCACGGCGAGCCTGACCTGGTCCGGGTCGTGAAAAGTGCACAGTGACGCCAACATCGCGCGCACCGTCGCGCGGGCCGCATCACGGTCCCCCGCGATCGAAATTGCAGCGAATCCACGCAACGACACGGCGGTCGGCAGATCACCCACTACCGAATGCGCACGCACGAACCGCCTCAGCGACACAGCCGATACCGGTTCCAGTTCTTCGACCGGGCCGGTCTCGGGTGGGACCAGTCGCGTCGCGAGGCGTTGCGCTCCGCGAGCGATTCGAACGTGGCAGAAGTCGGGATCTGCTCCCCGGCGCTCCCACATTCGGTAGCTGCCGGCGTAGGACCACAGAACGCCGGGTTCCGGGTGTGACCATTCCGAGGCTGCTCGCTGGCTCGCCGAGGTGACACCGACGTCCTTGCGCAACTGATCCAGGTATCGCAGGTAGTCCTTGCGGTCCTCGTTGGCCTCCGCTGTCCGGGCTCCGCCGCCTTTGCCGCCGCCCGCCACCATTCCCAGCATCGACACCAGCATCATCGCCGGGAACATCAGCATCATCGGGTTCGCAGCCATGCCCGAGGTGAACATCAACGCAACCATGCCGACCATCGCCGCAACCATGACGACCGGCATCAGCTTCATCATCAAGTTGCCGGGAACGATCCGCGGAATTTCCGGTGGAGCTTGGAGCGCCACCTCGCCACCCGGTGTTCGAGGGACTCCTCGACGTGCACCGCGGACGAACCGAACGGTACTCACACTGCTTCTGCAATCACGCGATCTTCAGCCCCCGCCAATCGGTATCCCCCATTACCGCTGACACACCCATTCCCAGGCGAGTGTGTCTTCGCCGCGAAGGCTAACGCATCGAGGCGAGCTCGGCCAGCCTCGACTTCGACCCGCGACGGAATAGCCCGGGATCCACATCGGTTGGAAAAAGACGAGCGCACTGTGCTCGTCGAACCGAAAATTACGCTCGATTCTCGAACCGAAAGGCTGGCATCCACCGTGTCCGTACCCCTCTCCATTCTCGATCTAGCGCACATCGGCGAAGGCGAGAGCGTTCGGGACAGCTTCGATGCCAGCGTGACGCTCGCCCAGCGGGCCGAGAAGTGGGGCTACCGGCGCATTTGGTACGCCGAGCATCACAACATGCGCACCATCGCGTCGTCGGCGACCAGCGTTCTCATCGGCCACGTAGCGGCGAACACCAGCACGATCACTCTCGGATCCGGTGGGGTCATGCTGCCCAACCACGCCCCGTTGACCATTGCGGAACAGTTCGGAACTCTTGCGACCCTCCACCCGGGGCGCATCGATCTCGGGCTCGGACGAGCGCCGGGAAGCGACCAGCAAACGATGCGTGCGATGCGCCGTGACCCGGCCTCGGCCGATCGATTCCCGCAGGACGTTCAGGAGCTACAGGGCTATCTTTCGGACGAGTCGCTGGTGCAGGGCGTAGTGGCGACGCCTGGATCCGGCACCCATGTCCCCCTGTACATTCTCGGATCATCGCTGTTCGGTGCCCAGTTGGCGGCCGCGCTCGGACTACCGTTCGCGTTCGCGTCGCACTTCGCGCCTGATGCGCTGGAGCAGGCGGTGGCGATCTACCGCGCCGATTTCCGCCCGTCCGCCCAGCTGGACGCGCCCTATGTGATCGCCGGAGTCAACGTGATCGCAGCCGATACCGAAGCCGAGGCACAACGGCAGTTCCTTGCGACCAAGCGAAGCCGCGTGAGTCTCCTGCTCGGTCGCGGTCGCACATTCACCGACGACGAGGCCGACATGCTGCTCGATGCACCCCAAGGCCATCAGATACGGCAGATGACGAAGTACTCGGCTGTCGGCACACCCTCGATGGTCAAGGACTACCTGGACCGGTTCACCGGCCATGCAGACGCCGACGAACTCATCGTCGCATCGGGGTCCGTGGATCGCGAATCCTGGCTGCGGTCCTACGAATTGCTCGCCGATGTGAGCGAATTGGCCGGCTTGGAAGGAGCACGCACCACAGCCTGACAGTCATTTCCGGTCTCGACCCGTCGTCGCCACGAAGCTGGGTATCGTAGAGTCGCCTGCAGCCAGGGGGATGCTTCGGCGATCAAAGATTCCGGGGGGAATGCATGACGGGGGACCTTTCGCAGGCTGTGGATCGACGCGGGCTGCATTCGCGCAACGACGGCGCGGCAGTTCGTGGCGACGACGCACCGAGTCGTAGTGACGCCGGACACCGAGGCACAGCCCCACTGGACCTGTGCAGGCTCACGGTTCTCGGCGAGTCCGTGCAGGTCGATATGGCATTGCCCACCGATGTCCCGATTTCCTTGCTGTTGCCCGGCATCGTGGACGTGCTCGATTCGCGTGGCCCGTCTGCGGCCACCGACCGGCAGGGCCGATCCTGGGTGCTGTCGAAGGTGGGTATGCCGCCGATCGCCGGCACGCTGACGTTGAACGAGGCGTCCATCCGCGATGGTGAACTGCTCGTTCTCGGTGCGGCCGACGCACCGGCGCCACCGCCGTTGTTCGACGACCTGATGTATGCGGTTGCTGCCACCGGCAGCGAGGCTGCGGGATTGTGGACGGCACGAACTGCCCAGCGAGTCGGCTTCGCAGTGGGCGCAATTGCGATCGTGCTCGCGTGCCTTTCGCTGCTCCGACCAGTTCTGGACGTCGGTGACACTGGCTCCGGCAACGCATCATCGCCCGCTGATGTCGAAGCGGGCATCGGCGCCGCGGTGGCAGCTGTGCTCTTCGTCGTCGCCGGTGCGATAGTCGGACGGTTCTACCGGGACGACCGCACCGGTGTCGTCCTGTCGGGGTGCGCCCTCCCACTGATGTTCACCTCCGGGATTCGTTTCGTACCGGGTGAATTCGGCGCACCCCATCTTCTTCTGGGCGGCGCTCTCGTCGGTGCGTCGGCCATCCTCGCGCTACGCTTGGGAAACCACGGCACGGCGTTGTTCACTGCATCGGCGTCCGCCGCTGGACTGGTCTGCGGCGCATCCGCGCTCACGCTGTTCGTCGAATTGCCACTCGCCACCGTGGGCGCAGGAACAGCGGTGATCGCGTTGGCAGGTCTCGCGATCGCACCACGTATCTCGATGATGCAGGCGAGGCTCCCGCTGCCTCCTGTACCGACCGCGGGCGCCCCGCTCGACGAGAACGACGAGGAGGACCAACCGTCTGCCGCCGATCTGGCGCATCTCGCGCGCCGCGCCCGGAGCTACCTCACCGGCCTCGTGTGCGCAGCGTGCGCCGCCGCGGCCACGGGCGCCCTTCTCGCCGCACTGGGATCAGGTTCTGTAGATCGAATCTATTGGCCAGGAGTTTCACTGGCGCTCGCGACCGCACTGATACTCGTACTCCGCGGACGAACGTTCGCCGAAGTTCACCACGCCGTCCCCCTCGTCGCCGGAGGTTCGACGATCGTTCTCGTCCTGACCTCCTCTGTGGTGTTCGCCGTACGTGACCAATCGCTCGCAATATTCACGGCATGCGTCTTTCTCGCCCTGGCCGCACTGTTCTTCGGATCGTTCATCCCAGTCAGGGAGTACTCGCCAGTGTTGCGACGGGCAGCAGAGCTCGTCGAGTACGCGGCGATTGCGGTCGTGATCCCGGTGGCCTGCTGGGTGTGCGGCCTGTACTCGGCGATGCGGGCCCTGTGATCGGCCGAACGCTACTCGGGTTCCTGTATCGCGCACTGTTCGTCGTCGGTACCGCAGGACTTCTCGGAACGTCGACGCTCGGTGCGGGATTCGCCGCCGCGGATCGGCCCGTCATCGACCCAGCTTTGCTGCCCGGTCCCGCCCCGGCCGCTCCGCCGGAACCCACCGAGCAACGAAACGCCTGCGTGCCGGTGTCGGCGGTGCCCGACGGCACGACTGTCCCCGACGAGATCGGAACCTTGGATTTCGGCGCGGTATGGCCTATCACCCGAGGCGCCGGCCAGCTTGTCGCCGTGATCGACACCGGTGTGTCCCCGCACCCCCGATTGCCCGGACTGCGCCCGGGCGGCGACTACGTCCACACCGGAGATGGCCTGTCGGACTGCGACGCGCACGGCACCCTGGTGGCAGGACTCATCGCAGCGACCCGTGAGCCGGGCAGCGGCTTCTCCGGCGGCGCCCCCGAAGCCCAGATAGTCTCGATAAGACAGTCCAGCAATGCCTTTCAGCGTGAGCGACGAGCAGGCGAGGAGGAAGACGATTCGTCGGTCGAGAATGCATCCGGGTACGGCAATGTGATGACGATGGCCATGGCCGTTCGAACTGCGGCCGACCTCGGCGCTACGGTGATCAACATTTCCGAGGTGGCGTGTGTCCCCGGCGGCACCGGTGTCGCGGACGGACCGCTCGGCGCTGCGATCGACTACGCAGCCCGAGTGAAGGATATCGTGGTCGTCGCCGCAGCCGGGAACACCGGCGGCGCAGGCGGATCTGCTTGCTCTAGCCAGAACCCTTCACCGGACCCCGCCGACCCCTTTGCCGACCAGTGGAATCGCATCGCGACCGTCGCCACTCCGGCCTGGTTCGACGACCAGGTACTCACCGTCGGGTCGGTCGATTCCAGCGGCGCCCCAGCAGCTTTCACGCTGGCCGGACCATGGGTCGACGTTGCGGCTCCCGGCACTTCGATGACGTCGCTGTCACCGACCGGCACAGGACTCGTAAACGGCACCATGGACAACCAGGGAAACATCGCCCCCATTCAGGGCACCAGCTTTTCGGCGCCGCTTGTTGCGGCAATTGCAGCGCTCGTCCGCGCCCACCGGCCCGAACTCGATGCAGCCCAGGTCATCGAACGAATCGAAGCGACGGCACACGCACCGGCTGAGGGATGGAACCCGTTCGTCGGTCACGGAGTCGTCGATCCATTGGCCGCTGTTACCGGTCAAGTCGACGGCATACGAGGCGCAGCCCCGGCAGAGGCAATCGACATCCCCATGCCGACCGAACCGGTCCCACCGGACACGAGACCGCGCTCCGTCGCCCTTGTCGGTGCCGCCGCCGTCGGTGTGGTTCTCGTACTCGGTCTCGGCATATCGATTCCCCTTCGAAACAGGCTGCAACCTCACTCCGCGGGAAGTGTCGTCGCATCCGGGTCGGGTCCGACGCCATCATGAGCAGTCAACGCTGCTGCGCGACTCAACGTCGGTCCGACACCGAGTAATTCGACGATCTGCCATGGAGCCGGAGCCGCAGCTCCGAAGCCCAATGCCTGTGCCGCGTCACCGTCCGCGACACCGAACCGAACACCGGTGTCCGCCACATAGAAGTAGGCGTCGCGCCGCAGACTCGTCGGTGACATTCCCGTCGTCTGAACGAAACCGCCACTACCGGGAGCGAGGTAGACCTCGTCCGCCGCGGGACCGCTCCCGTCGGCCTGCGCAAGTCCGACCGGATGCGCCGACTCCTCCAACGGCAAGGTGCGACCTGTCGATGTGACGACACGCGCGGTGGGTCCACCATCGGGGGCTGCCTGCGGAAGCCAGGACACACATGCAACCGGCTCGGCGCCACTGTCGACGATCGTCGGTCGAGTCGCCGGAAAGGTACCGACGGCAAGCTCGTCGACGGTCGGTGCCCGACGCAGAACATCCGGATTGAGGGAATCGATCTCCGGGCTCCCCTGCGAATCGGCGAACTTGATCAGTTGCGCGGTAGCCTCGGTGATCGACTGGATGCCCTCTGCCAACACCACGTAGTACCGGACGTCGACCCCAGACACTTTCACCACGGACCCGATCGTCTTGCCCGCGATCTCGTAGGCAGGTAGCTGCCCCGCCAGTGGAACAACGGGCGGGACGATCGCCGGAACCATCGGGACCGCATTCACCAGCGCCGAGCTCACATCTGTTGGCGTGTGCCCCTCCAACCCCAGAGCACGAACCACCGAACGATCGGTCAGATCGATCCGCGCGCGAACGCCCCCGTAGACCAAGAAGACCCCGTCGGGCGTTCGCCACAGAAACGCGTCGGTGTCGCCGAGTGGCGCATTGCCGTCGTCGTAGTACGGCTCACCGGCCATCACCGACGTGCCTGCCACCGCCCCTGTGCTCCCGAGTGTGTCGCACACACTCCAGCCGACCGCCGCTCCGTCGGCATCGTAGGGCAGAGACGAAGGCGCACCGGGTATTCCGACCAGCGACCCACGTCGCTTGCCTGCCAGTTCCGACTCCTTCACTATGGTCGGATTCTCCGCCTGACCGACGATCAACCGCGCTGATGCCAGATTGAGAACCGGATGTACGACGTCGTCCAACCGGACGAACATCGCACCCGAATCCTTACCGACGATGATCGACGCGTCGCCGATCTTGTCCTGTGGGCGAAGTAGCGCCAGGGCCGCACAACCTGCGAGTCCCAGGCACGCAACCACCAAACCCACAGCCAGCGCCCGGAGCTGCGAGCGCATGGGGTCGTGCAACATCCGCACATCACGACGGACCAGTGCATGTTCCATCCGTCGGACAAGAAATCGGTACCCGCCGACCTGCCACTTGGTTGTCGGCGTCGCCGCCACGTGTCCCCCCCCTACCGATAATCGACCGACGTTTCCCCCTTCGCCGGCCTCGGCCGTCACAGTACCTACTCCCGGGTCGGTTTGCGATAGAGTCCTCCCGACGAGTCGCGTGGGGACCCGGCTCGTCGATCGAACTTCTCGGGGGGAGGAATCGCGCTATGGCTGTGCTGCTCGGCCGTCACAGCCGTCACAACTTCGGGCTTCGCCTGCCGACGCTGAGGCGTGCGCTCGGTGTCGAGGTCGTCGCCGTCCTGATCTGCGCCCTCGCGCTTGCGACACACATACCTGTGCAGACCGCCCTGATGGTCGGCATTCCACTCGCAGTACTCCCGTTCGTCGTATTCTCGGGCCGCACGTTGCTGGACTGGGCTATCACCGCATTCGAGTACGCCACCGGATCTGTTCCCCCAACCGGGGTCACCTCCGATTACACCGATCCCGACGGCACGACGCTGGGTGTGCACCGACTCGACAGTCATGTCTCGAGCGTCCTCGAACTCCGACCCTCCCCAGGAGCGACCACCCGGCTCGGACGCTCCGGGGCCACCTCGGATTGCTCGCTCGACCTGTCGATGTTGTCGCACTCCCTTGTCCAACATGACATCTCACTGAGCGGCATCACGGTCGTCTCGTACGGTGCGCGTACGGCATCCGGGTCGCCCGCGACCGATGTATACGAGCATCTGATCGGCCCGTTGCCTGCGGTGGCGTCGAGGACCGTGTGGGTGACCGTGACCCTCGACGTTCGCACCAATCATCACGCCGTGGAGGCACGCGGCGGCGGGCACCTCGGAGTGCACCGAACTGTATCGATAGCCACGCAACGCGTTGCACGAGCGCTGCAGGCACACGGCGTCGAGTCACGGATACTCACCCGCCACGAGATCCGATCTGCCGCATCGGACATGTGCCGAGGTGTCTCGCTCGATGCACTCACGGAGAACTGGCGCTCGGCGCCCCTTCCCGGAGCCATCCGTACCGGCTTCGGATTCGATTGCCGCGCGTTGGACGACCGTGCGCTCGCCGATATCTGGGCGGTGCCGGCATTGGCCTCATCCGTAGTGATGCGTCTGTCGCCCACTGCCACAACCGATCACGTCGCACTGAGTGGATCGTGCGGCTTTGTCACCCGAACAATCGCGCCGTCACCTGCACTTGCCGACTCGGTCTCGATGAGGGGTAGGCAGCGCGAAGCTCTGCTGACATCGTTGCCACTGGCGATCACTGCGCCGAACCGTGGCGATCCGGTTCGCGACATCCCCACTGCCCAAGTCGCCGCGGTACGGATTCCCACGTCCGGATGTGGGCAGCTTCTCGGTTCAGACTCCTCAGGTCACGGTGTCGCCGTACGAATCCACGGCCCGGATCTCTCGTCGGTTCATGTCGCAGGCGAGCTGTACCTCGCCCAGCAGCTGGTGTTCAGAGCCATCGCCACAGGCGCCCGGATACTCGTTCGCACCGACCGACCCCATGCCTGGGGGCCTCTCGTCGACTCGGTGGCGACGCCTGACCGACTTCGGATCGAAGGAGGCGGACACCGCACGGGGACGAGAACCGACCTGATCGTTCACGACTTCTCCAGTGAAGTCGACACGCCGGCTCCGTTTCGACACGACCGCGTCACCGTGCTCACGTTGACCGAACTCAGCCCTCGTACGCCGATGTCGGATCCCGACGTGTCCATTGTTCAGCCAGGCGCTGTGGGAGACCGAATTCGTCTCCGCACCCAGCGTTCCGAGACGGAATTGGTGCTCGTCACGATCCCTCAGGAAACAGCGTTCATCGGACGGCCCCGAAGCCTTCGGCAGGCCATCGGTTCCTACTGACCCGGGTACGACCGCAATGCCCGCTGCGTCGTTGCTGCAGTTGCCCACCAGTGCAATTGGTCGAGCATTCGAGCAGCCGAATCCGCGGCAGGCCCGTCGACCACCACGGGGTCCGGCCCGAACGTCTTTCGCGCGCGAGGGAATCCGACGCTGTCGCGAACCGAGACCATGTGCAACTCCGCAGCGACCTGTCGCAGCTGTTCGACCGCTCGCGCACCCCCGTAAAGACCACCGTACGAGACGAATCCGACCGGCTTCCCACGCCACTCGTACTTCACGATGTCGAGTGCGTTCTTCAACGAACCTGGGTAGCCGTGGTTGTACTCCGGCGTCACAAGCACGACTGCGTCAGCGGAGGAGATCCCGGCCGCCAACGTGTCCGCACCGGGCGAGGGCGACAGATCGGCGGGCAGGTTCAGGTCGATCAGATCGATCGTGTTCGCCACGAACTCGGGCCGTTCGGCGACGATACGCAAGAACCACTCCGCAACCGTCGGCCCGAGCCTTCCTGGCCTGACGCTTCCGACGACGACAGCGAGTTCGATCGGCGAGGTGGTCACAGCGCTAGCCTAATCGGTGGAACTTCAGCAACATTCCTCGGACGCCGGGACGGCCGACCGCACCTCACGCGTCGCACTGTTGCGCGCTGCGAGATCGTGCGCCGCCGGGTAGTCCACCGCAACAAGCGACAATCCGTGTGCCGGAGCGACGGTCACCGAACTCGAACGTGTACGGGTGTCGAGTAGCGCTGCGGTCCACTCCGGGGTTCGCCTTCCCTCCCCTACCGCCTGCATCGCCCCGACGAGGCTCCGAACCATCGACCAGCAAAAGGCGTCGGCGCTGACGTACGCGGTGATGCGGTCGCCCCGCTGCTCCCAATCGAAGCGTTGCAACTCACGTACCGTCGTCGCACCGTCTCGTCGTTTGCAGAATGCCGCGAAGTCGTGCAGTCCGATCAGCCGCGCGGACGCGTCACGGACTGCGTCGAGTTCGATCTCACGCGGCCACGAGACGACACTGCGAACCTCCAGTGGGTCGACGCCGTACCGCGCTGTACTGAAACGGTATTCATAGTGGCGTCGCAACGCCGAGAATCGCGCGTCGAAGTCCGCGGTGACTTCTGAGATAGCTTTCACCCGCACGTCGGTCGGCAGAAACCGAGCCAGTCTGCGCACCAGCCTTTGGGGTTCGTCGATTCCCCCGACGGCATCGAAGTGGGCGACTTGTCCGCTTGCGTGGACACCGGCGTCGGTACGTCCTGCCACGGTCAGTTCGATCGACCGGCGCAACACCGTCGAGAGCGCGTCTTCCAGCACCCCGCACACGGTCCGGATTCCTGGTTGGCGCGCCCAACCGGAGAAATCGGTGCCGTCGTAGGCGATGTCCAATCGAAATCTGGTGGGGACCGAAAAAGCGGACCCGCCATTCCCGGTAGGAATGGCGGGTCCGCTTCGGTCGTACTCCGAAACCAAGAGGACTAGTCCTTCTTGGCTTCTTCTGCGTCGGACGAGTCCGACGCGTGTGCGTCCTTGTCTTCGATGCCGTCGACGACTGCTTCGGCGTTCTCGACCTCGGCATCGGTCGCGTCGGCTTCGACAGCCTCGACGACGTTCAGCTCTTCCGATTCCTCGGCAGCCGGTGCAGCGGCAGGCGCCTGCGAAGCCTTCACGCGACGCGCGCGATCTGCTTCGTTGGACACCGTCTGCTCGTTGACGAGCTCGATGATGGCCATCGGCGAGTTGTCACCCTTGCGGGGGACGGTCTTGATGATGCGTGTGTAGCCACCGTCGCGATCGGCGAAGAAAGGCCCGATCTCGGCGAAGAGCTTGTGCACGACATCTTTGTTGTTAATCGTCTTGAGTACCTCACGTCGATGAGCCAGGTCACCCTTCTTGGCATGGGTGACAAGCTTTTCGGCGTGGGGACGAAGGCGCTTGGCCTTCGACTCGGTCGTGGTGATGCGGCCGTGCTCGAAGAGTGCCGTCGCCAGGTTGGCCAGGATGGCCTTCTGGTGCGACGCCGACCCGCCGAGACGGCGGCCCTTGGTGGGCTTGGGCATGATGAATCTCCTAGTAAGAGCTCCAGCGAGCTGATTACAGCTGTTCTGTCTCGGCGTAGTCCTGCTCGGCGCCTTCGCTGTCTGCGAAGGAACTAGCGTCTGTGTCGCTCCACGTTCCCGTGGTGGCGTCGTATCCGGGGACGGTGGTCGGATCGAAGGACGCGGGGCTGTCCTTGAGCGAAAGGCCGAGCGAGTGCAGCTTGACCTTCACCTCGTCGATGGACTTCTGTCCGAAGTTACGAATGTCCAGCAGATCGGACTCGGTACGACCAACCAGCTCACCGACGGTGTGAACACCCTCGCGCTTGAGGCAGTTGTAGGAACGAACCGTCAGGTCCAGGTCCTCGATGGGGAGTCCGAAGGAAGCGATGTGATCGGCCTCGGCGGGCGAGGGTCCGATCTCGATTCCTTCTGCTTCGACGTTCAGCTCACGGGCGAGACCGAAGAGCTCAACCAGGGTCTTGCCCGCCGAAGCGAGCGCGTCCCGCGCGGTGATGGAGTTCTTGGTCTCCACGTCGAGAACGAGCCGATCGAAGTCGGTGCGCTGTTCGACGCGAGTGGCCTCCACCTTGTAGGTGACCTTGAGCACCGGCGAGTAGATCGAGTCGACCGGGATACGGCCGATCTCTGCGCCGGAGGCCTTGTTCTGAACGGCAGGGACGTAGCCGCGGCCGCGCTCGACTACGAGCTCGACCTCCAACTTGCCCTTGTCGTTCAGGGTCGCGATGTGCAGATCCGGATTGTTCACCGTGACGCCTGCCGGGGGCACGATGTCGCCTGCAGTGACAGCGCCTGGGCCCTGCTTGCGGACGTACATGGTGACCGGCTCGTCCTCTTCGGAACTTACGACGAGACCCTTGAGGTTCAGGATGATGTCGGTGACGTCTTCCTTGACTCCGGGGACCGTGGTGAATTCGTGAAGAACGCCGTCGATACGGATGCTGGTGACAGCAGCGCCGGGGATCGACGACAGAAGGGTACGGCGGAGCGAGTTGCCGAGGGTGTAACCGAAGCCAGGCTCGAGCGGCTCGATGACGAATTTCGAGCGGTTGTCGGCGATGACCTCTTCGGTCAACGTCGGGCGCTGTGAAATGAGCATTGTGTGTTCCTCCTGTACGGACGTCCGCTATTTGACGTCCACGTGTGGAGGCGAGAACGCCTGCGAGTGTCAGGTGTGGCACTCGCAGGCGCGCTACGCCTTACTTCGAGTAGTACTCGACGATGAGCTGCTCCTGGAGCGGCACATCGATCTGTGCGCGCTCCGGTACCCGGTGAACCAGGATACGAAGACGGTTCGGAACGACCTGCAGCCACGGAGCCACGGGACGATCGCCGTAGCTCTCGCGTGCAATCTGGATCGGCAGAGTCTGTGCCGACTTCTCGCGGACATCGATGATGTCGTACTGCGAGACGCGGTAGCTGGGGATGTCCACTCGCTTGTTGTTGACGAGGAAGTGGCCGTGCGTGACCAGCTGGCGCGCCTGACGACGGGTGCGTGCCAGTCCGGCACGGTAAACCACGTTGTCGAGACGAGTCTCGAGGATCGTCAGCAGGTTCTCACCGGTCTTGCCGGGGCGCCTGTTGGCTTCCTTGTAGTACAGACGGAACTGCTTCTCCATGACGCCGTAGGTGAAGCGAGCCTTCTGCTTCTCCTGCAGCTGGAGCAGGTACTCGCTCTCCTTGATCCGCGCGCGGCCATGCTGGCCGGGCGGGTAAGGACGGCGCTCGAACGCCTGGTCGCCTCCGACGAGGTCGACGCGCAGACGACGCGACTTGCGGGTGATAGGACCGGTATAACGTGCCATTTTCTAAACCTTTCCTTCCCGCTAGACCCGACGCCGCTTGGGCGGACGGCAGCCGTTGTGGGGCTGAGGGGTGACATCGGAGATGGTGCCGACCTCGAGGCCAGCGGCCTGAAGCGAGCGGATCGCGGTCTCACGGCCGGAGCCGGGACCCTTGACGAAAACGTCGACCTTCTTGACGCCGTGCTCTTGCGCCTTGCGTGCAGCACTTTCGGCTGCGAGCTGGGCGGCGAACGGCGTCGACTTGCGCGAGCCCTTGAAGCCCACGTGGCCCGACGACGCCCACGAGATGACGTTGCCGGCCGGGTCGGTGATCGACACGATCGTGTTGTTGAACGTGCTCTTGATGTGCGCAGATCCGTGCGGGACGTTCTTCTTGTCCCTGCGACGCGTCTTCTGCGCCTTCTTCGGACCGGTACCGCGTGCTTTAGGGGGCATTACTTCGCCTTCTTCTTGCCGGCAATGGTGCGCTTGGGGCCCTTACGGGTGCGCGCATTGGTCTTGGTGCGCTGTCCACGGACGGGCAGACCACGACGGTGGCGAAGGCCCTGGTAGCAGCCGATTTCGATCTTGCGACGGATGTCGGCCTGAACCTCGCGGCGCAGGTCGCCCTCGACCTTGAGGGACTCCTCGATGTACTCGCGGAGCTTCGTCAGATCTTCGTCGGCCAGATCCTTGCTGCGCAGATCAGGGTTGACCCCGGTTGCGTCGAGGATTTCCTTGGAGCGGGTACGGCCTACGCCGTAGATGTAAGTCAGTGCGATCTCCATGCGCTTTTCGCGCGGCAGATCCACACCTGCGAGACGTGCCATGTGGCAATCCTTTTCTTGTCCGGAGGTCTGCTCCCAGTCCGTCCCCTGTGTTCTTCTCACCGCTGGGGTGTGAAGCGTCTTTCAACCAACTCAGTGGGGCCCCGGCCTCCGTGCCGGGGGTATGCCGCAACGCGTATGTCGCGGTTGGTGCTGGGAGGTCATCTTCTAGCTATGTGCCAAGCCGAAATGCGAATGCTCGGTGGTTATCCCTGACGCTGCTTGTGACGCAGGTTGTCGCAGATCACCATGACTCGCCCGTTACGACGAATCACCTTGCACTTCTCGCAGATCTTCTTGACGCTCGGCTGAACCTTCACGTCGTTTGATCTCCTGTGTGTAGCTCGCGCATCGGTGACCCGAAGCCGCGAGCATGGTTCTCTCCGACCGGACATGGCCGGAGAAGCTCTTACTTGTAGCGGTAAACGATGCGTCCACGCGTGAGGTCGTACGGAGAAAGCTCCACTACGACACGATCCTCTGGGAGGATACGAATGTAGTGCTGGCGCATCTTTCCGCTGATGTGTGCGAGTACCTTGTGGCCGTTCTCGAGCTCAATGCGAAACATCGCATTGGGCAACGGTTCGACTACCCGGCCCTCGACCTCGATGGCACCGTCTTTCTTAGCCATATCCTCCGCGTCCCTGGCGTTATACCTGGTTGATTGCATCTGTTTTCCGTTAACGTGATGCACACTGGCCGTCGACACGAAGCCGAAGGTTTCACCGGATGAACGAGGGCCAGGCTTGCGCAGGCATGCGAACAACCGGCGCGCAGAGCGCACCGTCGACCTATGTTACCGGTAAACGACCACCAGGCCAAATGCGCTCGAACCAGCGCTACCAGCCGGGTCCAGACCTGATTGCTACTCCGGGCGGAGAGTCAGGATTCGAGGACCGTCTTCGGTGACCGCAACGGTGTGTTCCCAGTGTGCAGAACGAGATCCGTCGGTGGTGACGACAGTCCAGTCGTCATCCAGAATTTCGGTCTCGTACGTGCCGAGGGTGAGCATCGGTTCGATAGCGAGCGTCGATCCCACTACGAGTTCGGGTCCCTTACCGGGTGCGCCTTCGTTCGCGAGGAACGGTTCCATGTGCATCTCACGACCGATGCCGTGGCCGCCGTAACCGTCGACGATGCCGTACTTGCGGCCGTGCAGCTTCTCGGCTGCGTACGTTCCGTTCTCGATGGCATGCGAGACGTCGGTGAGTCGGTTGCCGGGCAGCATCGCGGCGATGCCTGCTTCCATCGACAGCCGCGTCGCTTCGCTGAGAAGCGCGTCGGCCTCGATGATCTGCCCTACGCCGAATGTCCACGCGGAGTCCCCGTGCCAGCCGTCGAGAATTGCGCCGCAATCGATCGAGATCAAATCGCCTTCGACGAGGATGTCGTCGGCCGACGGAATGCCATGCACGACACGGTCGTTCACCGACGAGCAGATGCTGCCGGTGAAGCCGTGGTATCCGAGAAACGAGGGAACGGCCCCTGCTTCTCGGATCACCGATTCGGCCACTCGATCGAGATCGAGAGTCGATACGCCGGGCTTGGCCGCGTCACGCACGGCAACCAGAGCGGCGCCGACGACGGCTCCCGCGGCAGCCATGGCATCGAGCTCACCGGGGCTGCGAAAGGGCACTACCTTGCGCTTACGACCGAACGCCATTACTTGTCGAGACCCTCGATCGCCTTCAGTGCCCGAGCGCTGACTTCCTCGACGTCGCCCATCGCGTCGACCGCGAGGATCTGGTCACGGTAGTGGTCGAGAAGTGGCGCCGTCTCGTCGCGGTACACCTTGAGCCGGTTCCGGATGACGTCTTCCGTGTCGTCTGCGCGACCGCGCGAGAGCATGCGTTTGACGACGATGTCCTCGTCGACGACGAACGACAGGACAGCGTCGAGCTTCGCTCCCAGATCCGCGAGAATGTCGACGAGCGACTCGGCCTGACCGACGGACCGGGGAAAGCCGTCGAGAAGGAATCCGTTGACGGCATCAGGTTCGGCGAGGCGGCTACGAACCATGTCCACGGTCAGTTCACTCGGTACGAGGTCTCCCGCGTCGAGGTACTTCTTCGCTTCGATTCCGAGTGGTGTCTGCTCACCGATGTTCGCGCGGAACAGGTCACCGGTCGAAATGTGGGGTACACCCAACTTCTGCGACAGAACTTCCGCCTGGGTGCCTTTGCCTGCACCGGGAGGACCAAGTAGAACGAGTCTCACTTGAGGAACCCTTCGTAGTTACGCTGCATCAACTGACTTTCGATCTGCTTCACGGTATCGAGACCGACACTGACCATGATCAGCACCGCGGTGCCACCGAACGGCAGGTTCTGCCCGCCACCGGAGCTTCCGATATCGAGGAACAGGTTGGGCAATACGGCAATGGTGCCCAGGTAGATCGCGCCCGGCAGGGTGATGCGGCTGAGGACGTAGTTCAGGTAGTCGGCGGTCGGCCTGCCCGGACGAATTCCGGGGATGAACCCACCGAACTTCTTCATCTCGTCGGCCCGTTCCTCCGGATTGAAGGTGATGGCGACGTAGAAGTAGGTGAAGAAGACGATGAGTCCGAAGTAGATGGAGATGTACACCGGGTTCGCCGGGTTCACCAGATACTCGTTGATGATTCGCTGCCACCAGGACGGGTCCGTCGCAGTGCTCGCAGATGTGAGCTGAGCGATCAGGTTCGGCAGGTACAACAGCGAGGACGCGAAGATCACCGGGATAACACCGGCCTGGTTGACCTTGAGCGGTAGGTACGTAGACGATCCGCCGTACATCTTGCGTCCGACCATGCGCTTGGCGTATTGGACCGGAATACGACGCTGGCCCTGCTCGACGAACACAACGCCGGCGATGATCAGGAACGCGGCGACGCAGACCATCGCGAAGACAAGGCCTCCGCGGCTGTCGAGGATGGACTTGCCTTCCGACGGAATGCGCGAGGCGATACCGGCGAAAATGAGAAGCGACATCCCGTTGCCCACGCCGCGCTCGGTGATGACCTCACCGAGCCACATGACCACCGCTGCACCCGCCGTCATGACGAGAACGATGATCACCAGGCCGAAGATGCTCTGGTCGGCAATGATGTCCTGCTGGCATCCCTGAAGGAGCTGTCCACGCGAGGCGAGAGCGACGAGACCGGTTGCCTGCAGGATCGCGAGGGCGATCGAGAGATAACGCGTGTACTGCGTCATCTTGGCTTGGCCGGACTGACCTTCCTTGCGCAGTTCCTCGAACTTCGGGATTACCACCGTCAGAAGCTGGACGATGATGCTCGCGGTGATGTACGGCATGATGCCGATCGCGAAGACCGACAGCTGCAGCAGCGCACCACCGGAGAACAAGTTGATGAGCGAGTAGATACCCGCTTGGTCGCCACCGGAGACCTGGTCGATGCAGGCTCGGACGTTGGCGTAATCCACACCGGGAGACGGAAGAGTAGCGCCGAAGCGATACAGGGCCACCAGACCGAGTGTGAAAAGGATCTTCCGTCTCAGGTCAGGGGTCCTGAGGGCCGACACGAAGGCGGAAAGCAAAGATCCTCCTGGCACGACTGCGATGGTGTCGAAACATCCCTCGAACCCGGATGGGTACTCGGAGCGTTCGACCTTGGACTGCGAACGACATGGATCGTCCGCATGAAAGGCATTGTCACTGAACTCTAGAACTCTAACAGTGCGCGGCGGACCGCCCGTCGGTCAGTCTGCACCCGGCCCGATGGGCTCGGTACTTACCTACCCGCACCGATACTGTCCTGCAGTGGCAACGATGGCCGCAGCGTGAGCCTCTTTCGAGGCTTGCCGCTGCGGCCATCGACACACTATTGCTCACTTCGACGAACAGTCGACGTGGCTATACCTCGGTTGCGCTACCGCCTGCAGCAGCGATCTTTTCCTTGGCAGAGCCGGTGAACTTGTTGACGGAGATGTCGACCTTGACGGTCAGCTTTCCGTCGCCGAGTACCTTGACGGGCTCGTTCTTGCGAACCGCACCCTTGGCGATCAGCTCGGCGATGCCGACCTGGCCACCCTCGGGGAACAGCCGCTCGATGTCGCGAAGGTTCACGACCTGGAACTCGACACGGTTCGGGTTGGTGAAGCCCTTGAGCTTCGGGAGACGCATGTGAAGGGGCATCTGGCCACCTTCGAAGCGTGCCGGCACGTTCTTGCGTGCGCCGGTTCCCTTGGTACCGCGACCTGCGGTCTTGCCGCGCTTGCCGCCTTCACCGCGGCCGACGCGAATCTTCGTCGACTTGGATCCGGGAGCAGGGCGGAGGTGATGCAGTTTGATGGTCATGGCTAGACCTCCTCAACAGTTACGAGGTGGCGGACAACATTGACCAGACCTCGGGTCTGCGGGGTGTCGTCACGGACGACGGACTGGCGAATGCCTTTGAGTCCGAGGGTCCGCAGGCTGTCCCGCTGGTTCGACTTCTGGCCGATGGTGCTCTTGATCTGAGTGACCTTCAGCTGTGCCATTACTTCACCGCTCCTGCCTGTGCACGCGCACGAAGCATTCCGGCGGGTGCAACCTCTTCGAGGGTCAGACCGCGACGAGCCGCGACCTCCTCGGGACGCTGCAAGCCCTTGAGCGCTGCCACGGTGGCATGCACGACGTTGATCGCGTTGTCGCTACCGAGCGACTTCGAGAGCACGTCGTGGATGCCGGCGCACTCCAGCACGGCGCGAACAGCACCACCGGCGATGACTCCGGTACCGGCACTGGCCGGACGGAGCATGACGATGCCTGCTGCTGCTTCACCCTGGATGGGGTGCGTGATGGTTCCGCCGATCATCGGGACACGGAAGAAGCTCTTGCGAGCTTCCTCGACGCCCTTCTGGATCGCCGCGGGAACTTCCTTGGCCTTGCCGTAGCCGACGCCGACCAAGCCGTTGCCGTCTCCGACGATGACGAGGGCGGTGAAGCTGAAGCGTCGACCACCCTTGACCACCTTGGAGACGCGGTTGATCGCGACTACGCGCTCGATGAAGTTCGACTTCTCGGCAGCGTTTCCGCCACGCGAGTTGTCGCGACGGTCGCGTCCACCACGGTTGTCACCGCGGTTGTCGCCACCACTGTTCGGTCCACTGTTCTGTCCGGCGGGGCCGCTTCCACCGTCACGCCGTTGACGTCCCGGCATCAGGCTGTCCTTCCGTTGTCAGTAAGAGTCATCAGAATGCCAACCCACTCTCGCGGGCAGCATCTGCCAGTGCCGCGATGCGGCCGCTGTAGTTGTTGCCGCCACGGTCGAAGACGACCGCGTCGATTCCGGCAGCCTTCGCGCGGCTGGCAATGAGCTCGCCGACCTTCGCGCTCTGGGCCTTCTTGTCTCCGTCGAGCGCACGCACGTCGGCCTCGATCGTCGACGCGCTGGCCAGCGTGTGGCCCGCGAGATCGTCGACCAACTGGACGTGGATGTGCCGTGCGGAGCGGTTGACGACCAAGCGCGGACGCTCGGGCGTTCCGGAGATCTTCTTGCGAAGGCGGAAGTGACGACGCGCCTTCGACAAGCGACGCTTCGTCGACACATCGGTTCCGCGAGGTGTGCGGTCGACCTTCGCCTTGTCTGCTGTTTGCTGGCTCATATCACTTACCCGTCTTTCCGACCTTGCGGCGGATAACTTCACCCTCGTAGCGGATGCCCTTGCCCTTGTACGGGTCGGGGCGCCGCAGACGACGAATGTTGGCCGCGATTTGGCCGACCTTCTGCTTGTCGATACCGATGATGGTGAATCGCGTGGGCGACTCGACCGTGAACGTGATGCCCTCCGGTGCTTCGATCAGCACAGGGTGGCTGTACCCGAGGGCGAACTCGAGGTCCTTGCCCTTGAGCACAACGCGGTAACCGACGCCGTGGATCTCCATCTTGGTGGTGTAACCGTTGGTGACACCGGTGATGAGATTGGCAACGAGGGTGCGCGAAAGTCCATGCAGCGAGCGACTACGACGCTCGTCGTCCGGACGGGTGACAGCGATGGTGCCGTCGTCCGCGCGTGCGATCTGGATGGGCTCGGCGATTGTCAGGTTCAAGGCACCCTTGGGTCCCTTGACTGCAACATTCTGGCCGTCGATCGTGATGTCGACGCCCGCGGGGACCGTGACCGGCAATTTTCCAATACGTGACATGGTGGTGGCCTCCCCTACCAGACGTAGGCGAGGACTTCTCCGCCCACACCCTGCTTGGCCGCCTGACGCTCTGTGAGCAAACCGGTGGACGTGGAGATGATCGCCACGCCCAGGCCGCCGAGAACCTTGGGCAGATTGGTGGATTTTGCGTACACGCGAAGGCCAGGCTTCGAAATGCGGCGCACGCCTGCGAGGCTGCGCTCGCGGCTGGGTCCGTACTTGAGATCGACGATGAGGGTCTTGCCCACCTCGGCGTCCTCGGTACGGAAATCGGAGATGTAGCCCTCACGCTTGAGGATCTCGGCGATGTTCGCCTTCAGCTTCGAGTGGGGAAGCTTCACCTCGTCGTGGTACGCCGAGTTGGCGTTGCGCAGACGGGTCAAGAAGTCTGCAATTGGATCGGTCATCGTCATGGTGTGACCTGTGCACCTTTCTCGCAGCGGTTCCCATGCAACACGCGCGAACTGGTGCCCCTGGGTGGTTCAAGACCCGGGAGGCCTGGTTCGTCACATCGTGGGCCTACAACGAAGTAAACATGTCCTGACCGACTGTTGCCGGTCAGGGGTTGCGCTCCAAGCAGTGCATCGCTGCACTGCCAGGTGTTTCGAGCTCCCGCATGTTCAATGCTGACGTGCGGAGAACTCGAGATTGCGTAGATATTGCAAGGACTCGCGTGCAGGCACGACGAAGCCCGGGCAACCGCACAAGTGTAGGCAACCGGTGGTCAAACTCCAAATCGTCCGTGCTAACGGGACGCCTGATCCCCGACGAACGGAGCACCCGGTTCCTTCACTCTGCCTCGAGGCGTTCCGTATCAGTGCGCGGAAAACCTCGACCGCTGGATTTGTTGACGATGTAGGTGACCGCCCACAGCACGACTCCGATCAAGAGCATCGCGCCGGCAATCTTGTATTGGATCATCTGTGACTCGGTTCGGGCCCAGGGTCCGACGAGGAACAAACACAGTGCTGCGCCTGCGACCGGAACCCACACCGGCGCACGGAAGAAGGTCTTGTCCGGGCGTTGCTCGAGGACCAAACACGCGACGTTCACGACCGAAAATACTCCGAGAAGTAGAAGACCAGTGGTCCCCGACAGTGCGCTGACCACCGAGTTACCGGACAGGCGGTTGACGACGACTATGAGCCCGATTGCCATCGCAGTGGTGAAGATGATCGCAGCCCACGGCGACCGTCGACCAGGGAGAACGGCGCCGAGCGACATCGGGAGCACCTTCTGTCGGGCTAACCCGTAGATGCACCTGCTCGCCATGAGCATGTTTATGAGCGCGGTGTTCGCCACCGCGAAGACTGTCAAATACGGGAAAATTTCGTCGATTGGAAGACCCGGCGCCCCGGTGCGGACTACGTGCAGCAGAATTCCTTCGCTGCCCGAGTCGTAGTTCAGCGGCAGCACTGCAATCACCGCGACGACCACCAACACATAGATGAGGCATGCGATGCCGAGACCGGACAACATCATTTTCGGGAAGATCTTCTGTGGCTCCTTGGTCTCTTCGACCATGTTGACGGAGTCCTCGAAACCGACCATGGCAAAGAACGCGATTGTGGTCGCGACCGTGACGGCGATGAACAGTCCCTTGTCGTTCTGGTCCTCGAAAACGACAAGATTCGCGATGTCCCCCTCTGCGCTCCCCTGCCCGACCGCAACGAACCCGATGACGATGACAATCGCCAGGGCCGCCATCTCGACGGCGGTCAGCACGACGTTGAACTTCACCGACTCTCCGACACCTCGCAAGTTGACCGCGGCGAGGAAACCCATGAAGAGCACGGCGACGACGAGTTGGGAAGTGGAGCCAGTCGGGACGTCGAACCATCCGAGACCGTCTGCGTCACTGAAGGTTTCGTGAAGTCCAGCTAGCAGATTCCCGGCGACGACGTTGGAGGACGTCGCGGCGCTGGTGATACCGGAACAGATCACGGCGAACGCCACGATGAACGTCGCGAAGTGGATGCCGAACGCCTTGTGGGTGTACAGCGCCGCCCCTGCCGCTTGCGGATACTTCGTCACGAGCTCTAGGTACGAGAACGCAGTAAGCGTCGCCACGACGAACGCGAGAACGAACGGCACCCACGCGATACCACCGACGTTCTCGATCATGTCCCCGGTGACCGCGTACACGCCGGCGCCCAGGATGTCGCCGACGATGAACAACAGCAGAAGACCTGGACCGAGCACTCGTTTGAGCTCGTGCGAGTCCGGCTGAGCGTCTTTTCGGTCGTGCGCTACGTCTGCCATCCGTGGACCTCCGCGGTCGTACGTCCATGCCGAAACGTCACTGTTCGAGAAGCGTAAACCGGTGCTTCGTATTCGGCGCGGGTACGAACGGATGGATGACAGAGCGTGCCCGAGAGATCGTGGGACTCCTGGCGCCACCGACGACAAATACGGGCGTGGGTTCCGTGAAGGAACCCACGCCCGTCAGCGTGGTGCGGTGAAGCCCGGAGGCCTCAGATCACCAGGAGCTCTTGCGAACTCCGGGAAGCTCTCCGGCGTGCGCCATCTCGCGAACGCAAATACGGCACAGGCCGAACTTGCGGAACACTGAGTGGGGACGGCCGCAGCGGTTGCAACGCGTGTAGCCACGCACTGCGAACTTCGGCTTCTTGTTGGCCTTGTTGACCAATGCCTTCTTCGCCATGGACTCAGTTCTCCTTGAACGGGAAGCCGAGGTGCTTGAGCAGCGCGCGGCCTTCTTCGTTGTTGGTTGCGGTGGTCACCACAGTGATGTCCATGCCGCGCGGACGATCGATCTTGTCCACGTCGATCTCGTGGAACATCGACTGCTCGTTGAGGCCGAACGTGTAGTTGCCGTTGCCGTCGAACTGCGTGCCCGAGAGGCCACGGAAGTCCCTGATTCGGGGAAGGGCAATGGAGGTCAGCCGGTCCAGGAACTCCCACATGCGGTCGCCACGAAGCGTGACGCGTGCGCCGATGGGCATTCCTTCACGGAGCTTGAACTGCGCGATGGACTTGCGAGCCTTGCGGATCTCCGGCTTCTGACCGGTGATCGCGGCGAGGTCGGCAACTGCACCGTTGATCAGCTTCGCGTCACGGGCGGCGTCGCCGACGCCCATGTTGACGACGACCTTGACGACGCCGGGGATCTGCATGACGTTGTCGTATGCAAACTCGGTGTTGAGGGCGTCCTTGATCTCGGCGCGGTAGCGCGCCTTGAGGCGAGGCTGCGTGCCTGCCGTGTTCTCAGTGGTAGTCATCTCAGATGTCCTTCCCGTTCTTCCGGGAAACACGAACGCGCTTGCCGGACTCTTCGTCGGTGCGGTAGCCCACGCGAGTGGGGTTTCCGTCCGAGTCGATGACCGCGACGTTCGATACGTGGATCGGGGCTTCCTGCGTGACGATTCCGCCCGAAGACGCGCCGCGCTGGTTCGCGGAAACAGCGGTGTGCTTCTTGATGCGGTTCACGCCCTCGACGAGGATCTTGGAGTCAGCGGGGTAGGCCTGAATGACCTTGCCCTTGGCACCCTTGTCCTTGCCGGCGATCACGAGAACGGTGTCGCCCTTGTGCACCTTCATTTACAGCACCTCCGGGGCGAGCGAGACGATCTTCATGAACTTCTTCTCACGCAGCTCGCGGCCGACCGGGCCGAAGATGCGGGTTCCGCGGGGATCGTTGTCCGGCTTGATCAGCACGGCAGCGTTCTCGTCGAAACGGATGTAGGAACCGTCGGGACGACGACGCTCCTTGACGGTACGGACGATGACCGCCTTGACGACCTCGCCCTTCTTGATGTTTCCACCGGGGATGGCGTCCTTCACCGTAGCTACGATGACGTCGCCGATCCCGGCGTAGCGACGTGACGAGCCACCGAGAACGCGGATGCAAAGGATTTCCTTCGCGCCCGTGTTGTCAGCGACGCGCACTCGCGACTCCTGCTGAATCACAAACTTCTCCTAGACCTGGATGTGCATACATGCCGGATTTCCGTCCCGACACGCGCGGTCGGCTGTCGCGGCGCGGGCGCACGAAGGCACACCGCTGCCACAGGCAACCGGTCAAGTGTAGGGGACGTGGTGTGTGGAATCCAAATCGTCCCAGCTCGAGGCCAGGATTCGGTTCCCGCGACCCCAATCCGTTCCAGCGACTCCGATTGCCGTCGCGCAAACGGATTTCTATCGCGGGAGCGGGCGGCAGCCAATTCAACGACGCGAGCACTGTCGGCGCCGTGCTTCATCATGCTGCCCATGGAACCGTTCATGAACCGACGCCAGGCCCACGACCAGGGCCTCACCGATGAAATGCTCCGCACTGCACACCGCCGAGGCACGCTCACCCGGCTCCGCCCCGGGGCCGATATCGACGGCAAGGCATGGGCCGAGATGTCCCGAGGCGAGCAGTATCGGTTGCGGGTACTCGCCTACGCCGCGACCGGTGACGGGGTGATCAGCCACGACTCGGCAGCCGCGCTGCTCGGCATGCCCATCCTGCACCCCGGCCGTGCAATGCTGCATTCCACTTCCGACGGACGTGGTGGCGGGCACAAGTCGTCGTCGAGAGTTCTTCATCGGGCTCCCCTGAGCGCAGACGATGTAATCGAGATCGGCGGAGTGGCAGTCACCTCCCCGATGCGTACCGCCCTCGATGTCGGGTGTGCAGGCACGTTCGCTCAGGCTGTGTGCGGGATCGAGTCCGCGATGCGCATCTCCTCGACACAACCACAGGATGTGTTGGATCGACTGGGGCGACGTCGAGGCATCGCACAGGTCCGCGAAGCGATTTCCTACGCCAGCCCGCTGACCGAGAGCATCGGCGAATCGTGGAGCCGAGTGCTGATGCACCGTTGGAAGGACATCCCAGAGCCTCGATTGCAATACGAGTTCCGAGACAGTTCAGGCCTTTTCATTGCGCGAACCGACTTCGATTGGCAAGCCAAGTTCGCCGGTGAGTTCGACGGGATGACGAAATACACGTCGAACGCACCGGAGATTGTAACCAAGGAGAAACTCCGCGAGGACGCGATACGTCGACAAGGGACGCACGTGGCTCGGTGGACATGGGCTGATCTCCTCCAGCCCGAGCGGTTGCACCGAATCCTGCTCGACGGCTTGCGAATCGCGGGACTGTGAACCTTCCCGCGATCGAATTGCGTTCCCGCGTCCCCGATTCCGCTCGCGGGAACACAATGTACTCGCGGGAACCGCGAACAACCCAAAGCACACGAAAAAGCCCACCCCCGTTGCCGGGAGTGGGCTGATTCGAGCACTCGGTGCTTACTTGGCCTTTTCGAGAACCTCGACCAGTCGCCAGTGCTTCGTGGCGGACAGCGGACGGGTCTCCATGAGCTGAACGCGATCGCCTACGCCGGCGTCGCCCTTCTCGTCATGTGCCTTGACCTTGGTGGTCCGACGGATGACCTTGCTGTAGAGAGGGTGCTTGACCCTGTCTTCCAGCTCGACCACGATCGTCTTCTCCATTTTGTCGGATACGACGTAGCCGATCCGAACCTTGCGGTTGTTGCGCTCTTCAGTCACAGTCTTTTCCTCGCTCATGCCGCGTCACCTGCAGTGTCGTCGGCAGGACCGGTGGCCAAACCGAGCTCACGCTCACGCAGGACGGTGTAGATGCGCGCGATCTCGTGACGAACGGTGCGCAGTCGACGGTTGTTGTCCAACTGGCCGGTAGCCATCTGGAAACGAAGGTTGAACAGCTCTTCCTTCGACTCACGCAGCTTGGTGACCAGCTCTTCACCGGTGAGCTCGCGGAGCTCTGCGGCTGGGGTTCCGGTAGCCATCAGAACTGCTCCTCCCTGGTGATGATGCGTGCCTTCATCGGCAGCTTGTGGATAGCGCGTGTCAGTGCCTGACGCGCGACGTTCTCGTCGGGGAACGAAAGCTCGAAGAGCACGCGTCCCGGCTTGACGTTCGCGATCCACCACTCGGGCGAACCCTTACCGGAACCCATGCGGGTCTCGGCAGGCTTCTTGGTGAGCGGGCGGTCTGGGAAGATGTTGATCCAGACCTTGCCGCCACGCTTGATGTGGCGGGTGATCGCGATACGAGCGGCCTCGATCTGACGGTTGGTGATGTAGGCAGGCTCTAGAGCCTGGATGCCGTAGTCACCGAATGTCACAGCGGTTCCGCCCTTGGCAGCGCCCGATCGCTTCGGGTGGTGCTGCTTGCGGTGCTTGACCCGGCGTGGGATCAACATCGTCAGCCCTCCTGATTCGGCTCGGTCGAGGCCGGAGCCTCTGCGGATGCCGCGCGGCCGGCCTCGGTGCTCGTCGCGGTGGTGCCAGAGGCACCGGAACGACGCGGACGCGAGGGACGCTCACGGCGCGGGCGGTCGTTGCCTGCAGCAGGTGCAGCAGCGGCGAGCTCACGCTTGCCACCGACGATGTCGCCCTTGTAGATCCAGACCTTCACGCCGATACGACCGAAGGTGGTCTTGGCCTCGTACAGCCCGTAGTCGATGTCCGCACGAAGCGTGTGCAGCGGCACACGGCCTTCGCGGTAGAACTCCGAGCGGGACATCTCGGCGCCGCCGAGTCGACCGGAGCACTGGACACGGATGCCCTTGACGTTCGGCTGACGCATGGCCGACTGGATGGCCTTACGCATTGCGCGACGGAATGCGACGCGGTTGCTGAGCTGCTCGGCAACACCCTGGGCCACGAGCTGAGCCTCGGACTCGGCGTTCTTGACCTCGAGGATGTTGAGCTGGACCTGCTTGCCGGTCAGCTTCTCGAGAGCTCCGCGAATGCGGTCGGCCTCGGCGCCACGACGACCGATGACGATGCCCGGACGTGCCGTGTGGATGTCCACGCGAACACGGTCACGAGTGCGCTCGATCTCGACCTTCGCGATTCCCGCGCGCTCCATGCCGGTGGCGAGGAGCTTACGGATCGCGACGTCTTCCTTGACGTACTCCGAGTACTGCTTGTCTGCGTACCAGCGCGACTTCCAGTCAGTGGTGATACCCAAGCGGAAGCCGTGCGGGTTGATTTTCTGACCCACTACTGAGCCCCTTCCTTGGACGCCTGGCCCTTACGACGGTTACGAGACGTTCCGCCGGTCTTGGGCAGGCTTTCGACGATCACCGTGATGTGGCTGGTGCGCTTGCGAATCCGGAATGCACGACCCTGAGCTCGCGGCTGAAAACGCTTGCCGGTCTTGCCCTCGTCGACGAACGCAGTCGCCACGATCAGCGTGCTGGGATCGAGATCCAGGTTGTTCTCGGCGTTGGCTGCTGCGGAGGCGATCACCTTGGCGACCGGCTCGCTCGCTGCCTGCGGCGCGAACTTCAGGATGTTGAGCGCGTCCTCGACGGAGCGCCCACGAACCAGATCGACGACGCGACGTGCCTTCATCGGCGTGACGCTGACGTGCTTGGCGACGGCCTTGGCAGTCGGGTTGGCGGTTTCGGTCTTGCTCATCGCCTCTTCGCCTTCCGGTCGTCCTTGATGTGACCCTTGAACGTACGGGTCGGTGCGAACTCTCCGAGCTTGTGGCCGACCATCGAGTCGGACACGAACACCGGCACGTGCTTGCGACCGTCGTGGACGGCGAAAGTGTGACCGATGAAGTCGGGGAGAATTGTCGATCGACGGGACCAAGTCTTGATGACCTGCTTGGTTCCCTTGTCGTTCTGGACGTCAACCTTCGCGAGGAGGTGATCGTCTACGAACGGGCCTTTCTTCAGGCTGCGTGGCATTCTGAACTCCCTCCTAGCGCTTGTTCTTGCCGGTACGACGACGACGGACAATGAGCTTGTCGCTCGCCTTCTTCTTACTGCGGGTACGGCCCTCGGCCTGTCCCCACGGGCTGACCGGGTGGCGTCCACCCGAGGTCTTGCCCTCGCCGCCACCGTGCGGGTGGTCGACCGGGTTCATCACGACACCACGAACGGTCGGGCGCTTGCCCTTCCAACGCATACGGCCGGCCTTGCCCCAGTTGATGTTCGACTGCTCAGCGTTACCGACCTCGCCGACGGTTGCGCGGCAGCGCACGTCGACGCGACGGATTTCACCGGAGGGCATACGCAGCGTGGCGTAGGGGCCTTCCTTGCCGAGGAGCTGGATGCTCGCACCGGCAGAGCGTGCCATCTTGGCGCCGCCGCCCGGACGAAGCTCGACCGCGTGAATGGTCGTACCCGTCGGGATGTTGCGCAGGGGAAGGTTGTTGCCCGGCTTGATGTCGGCGCTGGCACCTTGTTCGATCGGCGATCCCTGGGCAATGCCCTTGGGTGCCACGATGTAGCGCTTCTCACCGTCTGCGTAATGCAGCAGGGCGATGTTGGCGGTGCGGTTGGGGTCGTACTCGATGTGAGCGACCTTGGCCGGCACGCCGTCCTTGTCGTTGCGACGGAAATCGATCAGACGGTACGCGCGCTTGTGTCCGCCACCCTTGTGCCGGGTGGTGATACGACCGTGTGCGTTACGTCCACCGCGACCGTGCAGGGGGCGAACCAGCGACTTCTCGGGCGTGCTGCGGGTGATCTCCGCGAAATCGGAGACACTGGAGCCGCGGCGGCCCGGAGTGGTCGGCTTGTACTTACGGATTGCCATGAGTCTTCTCGTCCTCTATATCCGAAGAGTCCCAGTCGCTTACGCGACCGGACCTCCGAAGATCTCGATGGGCTTGCTGTCGGCGGAGAGCGTTACGAGCGCGCGCTTGGTGTCCTTGCGCTTGCCGTAACCGGCACGGGTCCGCTTACGCTTGCCCTGACGGTTCTGCGTGTTGACGCTGGTCACGGTGACGTCGAAGATTTTCTCGACGGCGATCTTGATCTGCGTCTTGTTCGAATCCGGGCGCACCAGGAAGGTGTACGTGCCTTCTTCGATCAGTCCGTAGGACTTCTCGGAGATGACCGGTGCCAGCAGGATGTCGCGGGGATCGGCGATGGTGGTCACTTGCTTGCCTCCTCGTTCTTCGCAGGCCCTGCGATGAACGTGTTCAGCGCTTCCACGCTGAAGATGACGTCATCGGCTTCGAGCACGTCGTACGTGTTGAGCTGGTCGGGTGCGATGGGATGCACGCCTTCCAGGTTCTGAACGCTCTTCCACGCTGCAACGTCTTCGCGGCCGACGACCAGAAGGACCTTTTTGCGATCGGAGATCTCGGCGAGGAAGGACTTCGCGACCTTCGTCGACGGGGTCTGTCCCGCAACCAGTTCGGTGATCACGTGCAGACGCTCGCTACGGGTCCGGTCGGAGAGGGCTCCGCGCAGAGCGGCGGCCTTCATCTTCTTCGGGGTCCGCTGGCTGTAGTCACGCGGCTGCGGTCCGTGAACGGTGCCACCGCCGACGAACTGCGGCGCACGAGTCGAGCCCTGACGAGCGCGGCCGGTGCCCTTCTGGCGGTACGGCTTCTTGCCGCCACCGCGAACCTCGCCACGAGTCTTCGTGGAGTGGGTTCCCTGTCGCGCAGCGGCGAGCTGTGCCACGACGACCTGGTGCAGGAGTGCGATGTTGGCCGGCGCGTCGAAGATCTCGGCGGGGAGATCGACGGTGCCGTTGGTCTTGCCACCGGCAACCTTGACGTCAAGCGTCAACTTGGTATCAGTCTTCTTCTCGAGGCTGGTCATGCCCGTGCACCACCCTTCAATGCAGACTTGACGATCACGACGTTGCCGCGACGGCCCGGGATTGCTCCCTTGATCAAGAGCAGACCGTTCTCGCTGTCCACCTTGTGGACCGAGAGGTTCTGCGTGGTGACGCGATCGCCACCCATACGGCCGGACATGCGCATTCCCTTGAAGACGCGGCCCGGAGTGGCGCAGCCACCGATGGATCCCGGACGACGGTGCACAGCCTGGGCACCGTGGCTCGCGCCCTGGCCCTTGAAGCCGTGACGCTTCATCGTTCCGGCGAAGCCCTTACCCTTGCTGGTTCCGGTGACGTCGACGTAGGCGCCGTCCTCGAACACAGCTGCGGTGAGCTCCTGGCCGACCTCGAACTGCGAGGCGTCGGCGACGCGGATCTCCACAACGTGGCGGCGAGGCGTGACGCCTGCCTTCTCGAACTGACCGGTGGCCGGCTTGTTCACCTTGCGAGGATCGATCGCACCGAAGGCGACCTGGACGGCGCTGTAGCCGTCGCGCTCCTGCGTGCGGATCTGGGTGACCACGTTGGGTCCAGCCTTGATCACGGTCACGGGAACGACGCGGTTGTTCTCGTCGAAGACCTGAGTCATTCCGAGCTTCGTGCCCAGAATGCCTGTAGCAGGCCGATTCTTGTTACCTGTAGCAGGCCGATTCTTGTTATCAGTCATCGTTGTCTCCGCGCTCACTGGATGTTGACGTCGACACTGGCAGGCAGGTCGATGCGCATGAGCGCGTCGACCGTCTTCGGCGTCGGGTCGAGGATGTCAATGAGCCGCTTGTGAGTACGCATCTCGAAGTGTTCGCGCGAATCCTTGTACTTATGGGGCGAACGGATGACGCAGTACACGTTCTTTTCGGTCGGCAACGGCACCGGTCCGACGACGCGGGCACCCGTACGGGTGACCGTTTCGACGATCTTGCGCGCTGACGCATCGATCGCCTCATGGTCGTAGGCCTTGAGCCTGATGCGGATCTTTTGTCCCGCCACGCTTAGTGTCCTTTTCTTGCCGCTTGTCGTGAAGCCTGCCGTTCGGCCTGCTCCACCTCGTCTGCACAGTCCCCGAGCCGCTCGGCCAAAGGCCGAAAGGACTCGAACTGCCCTCGTGCACACACGACGAAACGAACGTTGGCGATCAGGCGTGACCCGATCCGTTGCCGCTGTTCATCTGTCATGGTTCTCCGGTCCACGCGGTCGGGCGTGTCGCATTTCTGCTCATACTTCGACCGCTTGCTCTTCGATGACCGTGAGCGCGAGGCTTCGATGCATCTCAGAGCTGGTGAACCGAACGCACTCACGTGGAGTGCTGGTTCTGTTCTGCTCTTACCTGTCGCAGGCCGCACGAAAGCGCGTCCCGTGTCCAGGCAACCCGACCAGTATGCCGTAGACGGCCGCCGAGCACAAATCCCAGCCGAAGGGCTTCTCACATCGCTCTATCTTACCGAGCGGTAAGATAGAGCGATGTCTACCACCGTCAAGTCCTACGGCCCGACCTACGGGATCTGGCGCCGCCTGCCGGACAACGCAGTCGGCTCCGCTGTCTTCTCCTTCGGAATGTGCCTACGCGTCCCGTACTTCGGTTCGGTGCTGCCGTACGTACGGTCGCTCGAGCCGGGTCGATGCGAAGTTACTGCCCCGAAATGGTGGGGCATCCGCAACCACCTCGGCACGTTTCACGCTATCGCCGCGTGCAATCTGGCCGAAGTCGCCATGGGAATGCTGGCCGAGGCCACCGTTCCAACTACCCACCGGTGGATTCCCAAGGAGATGACGGTTCGCTACCTCGCCAAGGCGACCACCTCCCTCACCGCAGTGGCGCAGTTGACGGACCTTCCGGACTTCGACGCGATCACCGACGGAGCCGATCTGGTCGTTCCGGTCTCGATCACCGACCGAGACGGAGCAGAGGTAGTCCACGCCGACATCACGGTATGGATCTCGCGTTCTCGCTGACGGTCAGCACCCACCGACCACGCGTGCCGCCCCGCTCGAACGCCGCGTGCGCGTCGAGCGCCTTTTCCAGCGGGAACGTTCCAGCTGTTCGAACGGCCAGCATTCCCTCGTCGACAAGTCTCACCAGTTCAGCCAGCCCTTCGCCGTCGTGGTGAACGACGACTGCCGTCACCTCGACGCCTCGAACCGCTGGCGGCCCGGAGGAAGGGATGACGCCGACGTAGCGCCCACCGTCACGAATCGCGTCCAGAGCCTGTGCTCCGAGCGCTGCAGTGTCGAAGACCGCATCGAACGTCCGTGCGGGCGGGGTGGTCGACACAAACAGCGCGCCGCTCGCGCGGACGAACTCCTCGTCCTCACCACGCGCCAACCCGGACACGGCCCACCCACGACGAGCGGCAAGAGGAAGTGCGAACCCTCCCACTCCCCCAGCCGCACCGGTCACCAGCAGCGTTCGCCCGTCCGGCTCGCCCAACATGTCGAGAGCTTGCATCGCGGTGAGCGCATTGAGCGGCAACGTGGCAGCGCCGACGGCATCGGTCGAGGTCGGCGCAGCGGCAATCGCACTTTCCGGCACCACGACATAGCCGGCATAGGCAGCAGTCGGGCTGTCGAGACCGTCGTGGAGGGCCACCACATAGGTCCCGGGCGACCACGTTCCTACCCCGTCGCCGACGGCATCGATTCGGCCCGCGACGTCCCACCCGAGACCGACGACCCGGGAACGATCGATCCATCCGAGTTGGTGATAGATACCCCGTCGTGTCTGGACATCGACGGGATTCACTGCCGCCGCATCCACTGCAATTCTCACCTCCTGAGGTCCGGGCACCGGCACGCCCAGTTCCGCGAGCGTGAGGTCGTTGTCTCCGGTGGTGACGATTGCCTGCATGTCCTTGCCTTTCGACGTACTCGGTAGTTGCCTTTCCACTGTGTCGATGTCACTCTCTATCGGGAAGTAGGCACCTTGAAGTGCGTAGGAACCCATGGAGAAAGCGGACCGATGCCGACCATGACCGCCGCCGCGGCCCGAGCCGCCGCGAAAACCGAATACGATGCCTATCTGGCTGCCTGTCCCAGTCGTCGACTGCTGGACCGTGTCAGCGACAAGTGGGTATCGCTCGTCCTCGTCGCACTGGGTGACGGTCCGCATCGGTACTCCGAACTGGCTCGACGATTGGCCGGCGTCAGTCAGAAGATGCTGACCCAGACACTCCGAACCCTCGAACGCGACGGACTCGTCGATCGCACGGTCACCGCCGCAGTGCCGGTTCGCGTCGACTACTCACTCACCCCACTCGGACGATCGCTTCTGCCGGTGATCCGCGAGGTCAAGATCTGGGCCGAGCAGCACATGGACAGCGTCGAGGCCGCACGCGCGCGATACGACAGCGAACAATCATGACCGAGCAGGCACCCGAGCCGGCTCCGCCGCAGCCACCCGAGGCGGCTCCGCGGCAGTGGCACGGAAATGCGCATTCCAGTGCACTCAACCGTGCCACTGGGCCGAAGGCCCAGAACAAGAAAACACCGTACGACGTCATCGTGATCGGCGGCTGCGGCGCGGTCGGGTCGCTGCTCGTCGGCCTCCTCGCCGATGACGGACTTTCGGTGCTCACCGTCGATCCATCCTCGGAGAGCGATACTGCCGATCGCGTATCGGGTGACATCCGCGCACTGGACGAAGACCTTGCCCACACAGTCAAGGAAGCGCAGGTCGTCGTATTGGCCGTTCCCGAGTTCGTCGCGTTGTCGACGGACCTGTCGCTGTTCGGCGAGGACGCCCTCGTTGTCGAGACACTCTCGGTCAAATCGGGCTTCGCCGCAGTGGCGTCTACAGCGCCTGCAGGTCTACAAATCCTAGGAATCAACCCGATGTTCGCACCGTCACTGGGAATGGACGGCCGACCGGTCGCCGCAGTCGCACACCGTGCTGGTGCCCGAGTCGACGACTTCCTGCACCGCATCGGCACGTGGGGCGGCCGCGTCGTGTCCGTCGACGTCGACCAGCATGACCGTGTGGCCGCTGCAACCCAAGCCCTGACTCATGCTGCGGTTCTGGCCTTCGGGTCGGCGCTCGCATCGCTCGACGTCGACCCTGCACTCGTGGAAGCCGTCGCGCCGCCGCCTGCTCGTACCGCGCTCGCGCTGCTGGCTCGAATCTCAGGCGGCGAACCGGAGGTGTACTGGGACGTGCAGGCGGGCAATCCCTACGCCGAGTCCGCGCGACACGCGTTGGCGACGGCATTGGCTGATCTCGATTCCGCAGTTACCTCCGGCGAGGAATCGAATTTCACTCGCTATCTGCTCCACGCTGGAGAATCTGTTCCAGACGGCGACGAGTACCGAGCATTGTGTGCTCGACTTTTCGGTATCGTGCGAGAACCAGCACGGGAGGAGGATCGACTGTGATCGACATCCCCGCGCTGCCCGCGCACGATCCGGACGATCTCGTCGAGAGCGCGGTCGTGTCACGTCTGGCCGGTAATTGGAGCAACCGGGCGACGGTGAAGAAGCCTGAGCCCGACCTGGACGATCTGTTCGATCACTCCAAGCACGACTACCCCGAGGCTCTCATCCCGTTCGCCGAGCACGACGTCTACGTCGGCCTGCCCGAGACCACGAAGGACAGGATCAGGGCGTGGGGGTGGATCGCCTTCAACAAGAACGTCATGGACGTCGAACAGCATGTCGTCAACCCAGGCTTCTCGCTTCTTGCCCAAGACGCCTTCGACACCGGTATGGGCGACGTTCTGGCAGTCGCCGTAACGCAGGCGATGGTCGACGAGCAATACCACACCCTCATGCACCTCAACGCGAGCGCTCTCACTCGACGCCAGCGAGGGTGGGCCATGCCCGAGCGTGCGCTCCCGTTCAGCGCGACGGTTCGGCGCCGGGCCGCAGCTCAACTCGGGGCTGGAAACGCGACCGAAGCAGCACTGAGCGCTCTTGCATACATGACGGTCGCGGAGATCTCGATCACGTCGTATCTCGATCTGATCGAGGACAACGAGAGTATTCAGCCGGTCAATCGAGCGACGGTGAAGCTGCACAACCGAGACGAGTACTGCCACGCGTCGATTGCCGACGAAATGGCAGTGATCGTGTTCGAAAAGCTGAAGTCGACCGAAAGGCGATTCTTCCTCGACGGGCTGGCGGCGGGAATGGATGCATTCTCAGCCACCGATTTCTCCACCTGGGAGGCCATTCTCCAGAGCGAAGGTGTGGCGGAGAAAGACCGAATGCTCGACGACACACGGAACGACCGCACGCGTCGGCAATTGGTCCAGGATTACACCGGAATCCGGTCTTTGTGCCGGAAACTCGACGTCGAGGATGAAATAGGTATCGCCTGGACATAAGCAGTCCGAAGGGCGCGTCTTTTACTGCAGGTAACATTTCCGGCGGGCGCATGGATTGACTACGGGTACGAAAACCCGTCCAGACCGTTTACCGCACTTTTCAACACCGACCGCACGGAGAATCGATGCCACTGTCCGAGGACGCAGCAGTTCTGGTGGAGGACGTCCACAAATCGTTCGACGACGTCCACGCCCTTCGTGGCATCAGTTTCACAGCGCCGCGAGGTACCGTCCTCGGCATTCTCGGCCCCAACGGAGCCGGCAAGACCACGATGGTCAAGGTGCTGGCGACGCTGCTGAAGCCAGACTCCGGGCGCGCCCAGGTCGCCGGTCACGATGTCGCGACGAATGCTCCCGCCGTACGGCGATCGATCATGATGACGGGCCAGTACGCGGCGTTGGACGACACGTTGTCCGGGCGCGAGAACATCGAACTGTTCGGACGTCTGATGGGGTTGGACAAGAAGGCATCGAAAGCCCGTGCACACGCCCTGCTCGAGGAATTCGACCTGGCGGACACCGGCAGAAGGCCGGTCCGTGGGTACTCGGGTGGAATGCGCCGCCGCATCGACATCGCGTGCGGTCTCGTCGTCCGACCCCAGGTCGTGTTCCTCGACGAACCGACTACCGGACTCGATCCGCGCAGCCGCCAGGGTGTGTGGTCGCTGGTACAGGCGTTGAAGGCCCAGGGCATCACGGTGCTGCTGACCACCCAGTATCTCGAAGAAGCCGACGTGCTCAGCGACAACATCATCGTGATCGACAAGGGCACGGTCATTGCCGAGGGGACATCCGACGAACTCAAGGCACGCACCGGTGGCAGCTACTGCGAGGTGGTCCCCCTAGATCCCTCGCAGCTTCGACGAGTGGCCGACGCGCTCGGCGAACTGTTGCCGCCCGCCAATCGCGCCGAGATCGCACCTGATTCGGTGCGACTGTCCGTCCCCGCGCCGGGAGGTGCAGCAACGCTGTCCGAGATCTTGCGCCGCATCGACGCCGCGGGAATCGACCTCGCCGACATCGCACTACGCCGCCCTTCTCTCGACGACGTCTTCCTCACGTTGACCGGGCACTCGCACTCGACCGACGGTGCGGGCGCCGCGCCGGCCGACACAGGTGTCGATGCCCGATGACGGCCACGAGTCCGCGAGTGCGCGTCGAGTCCAACTCCGTCGGTGGCCATTCGGCGTCGAACACCAGGTCTGCCACCCGCGCTGTCCACCGCAAGCGCAGCCCATCGGGGTTCGTGCAATGGCAGGTTCTGACGGCCCGCTCTGTGTGGACCATGGTGCGTCACGGCGAGTTGGTGGTCGCGGTCATCGCTCCGCTGATCTTCACGGTCGGTTTCTATCTGCCGCTCAAATTCGTCATGCAGCTGCAGGGGATCGACTACGCGCAGTTCCTGATGCCGATCATCGTGCTTCAGGCGATGGCGTTCACCGCTATCTCGGCGTCGCAGCGCGCCTCGGCCGAATCACTGAGTGGGTTCAACACGAGGCTGCAGACCATGCCTGTTGTCGGTGCGGTGCCTCTGGTGTCCCGCATCTCGGCCGGTGTCGTCCGATCCGTCGTGTCGCTGACGGCGGCGCTCGGATTCGGGTACGTCATCGGTTTCCGATTCAGCGCGGGTATAGGCCAGGCGGTACTGTTCTGCGCCTTCGCGCTCGCGATCAGCACGATGCTCTCTGTCGGTGCAGACGCGATCGGAACGCTCTCGAAGAGTCCGGAATCTACCAGCCAGATGCTCACGCTTCCCCAGCTGATCCTGGGAATGGCTTCGTGCGGTTTCGTTCCCGAATCGGGGTTTCCGGAGTGGATCCGACCATGGGTCCGCAACCAGCCCATCTCGCAGTTCTCGTTCTCCATGCGTGACATGGCCGAGGGTGGCGTCAGTTTCCACGTGCTGTGGCCGTCGCTTGCATGGATAGTCGGCCTCCTGGTGCTGTTTGTGCCTCTGGCCCTGTGGGCGAATTCGAGGCGATCATGAGCACCCCGACAGTGGAAACCGGCGGACAAGTGAGCCGCCTGGACTTCCCGGAACCCAACCTCCACTTTGCCGAGAACTCCCTACGTGCGCTGTGGACCCACAGCCTGATCCAGTGCAATCGACTGCTCAAGCGATGGGCCCGCGATCCGTCGACCATGATCCAGGCTCTCCTGTACCCGGCGTTGACGCTTCTGATGTTCAGGATCGTGCTCGGCAATTCGATCTCGGCTGCGACGGGATCGCCGAGCGTCTACGGAACCGTGCCGATGATCGCACTGGTCGGCGCAATGTTCGGCTCGATCGTCAGCGCGGTGGGCTTGAAGGGTGAGAAGAAGAGCGGTCTGCTCAGCCGGTTCGCGACGACGCCGACGCATCGTGCGTCAGGGCTGCTCGGCCGCATGATGGCCGAAGCAATTCGCGTCTTCGCGACGACGATCGTCATCGTGGCGGTGGGCATGGCCATCGGATTCCGGTTCAACCAGGGGATTCCGTCGGCCATCGCGCTGCTGCTGCTGCCGATCGCCTTCGGGATCGGATTCGCGGTCATGGTGACCTTCCTCGCCACGATTGCCGGTGAGTCTCCCCTCGTCGAAGTCGTGTCCATCGGCTGCACCCTGTTGATGTTCTTCAATTCCGGATTCGTTCCGGTTGCGGCGTACCCACCGTGGCTGCAGCCCATCGTCGCGGCGCAGCCCATGTCGTGTGCGGTCGATGCGATGCGCGGACTGTCGCTGGGTGGGCCTGTTCTGGTCCCGGTGCTGCAGACTCTGGCCTGGGCACTGGGCATGGTCGCGGTCTTCCTTTATCCCGCGATTCGTGGCTACAGGCGCGCTGCCGAGACCGGGTAGACCCGCCTCGAGGTCCGGCAATCCGAGGAAATCGAGACCGAACAGTAGGCAAAAGTTCACCGGTTCGAGCTTCGGAATTGCTTTACCACACTCGAGCGCTGTTATCGTTGTGGGCAGACCGGAGACGATCCTCGCCCCCGGTTTTTTGCTGCCGGTCCGCCAGTCGGAACGGTTGAGTCGAAACGAAGGGTCGTTTGTACGTGCCGAAACCCAGAGGCAGGGTCGCCATCGCTCTGGCATCCGCGGCGTTGATCACGCTCGGCAGTGCAGTGGTGTCCACTCCGTCCGCAGGCGCCGACACCGTGGACTCGCCGCTACCGTCCGAGTTCTCCGATATGGGAGCGGCTCCGGCCGGTGCAAACGACTGGTCGTGCGTGCCGTCCGAGGCTCATCCGCGACCGGTGGTGCTCGTGCACGGAACTGGCTCGGACATGGCCACCACATGGACGACGATGGCTCCGGCTCTCGCCGAGCAGGGATACTGCGTCTACGCCCTGGATTACGGCGCTGTCCGCACGTTGCTCGACCCGAACAAGGTCATCTGGGGTCTCGGTGACATCCCGGTGTCGGCAGCGCGGTTGGGCGACTTCGTCGATGTCGTCCTTGCCCAGACAGGCGCCGCGAAGGTTGATATCGTCGGTCACTCTCAAGGCGGAACGGTCGCGCGCCAATACCTGAAGTTCAACGGTGGAGTGAACGACGCCGATCCATCGGCCAGCAAAGTCGAGAACCTCGTGACGCTGGGTGGGACCAATCATGGGACCAACTTCGGCGGTATCCAACAGATGTACCTCGTCCTCGCAGCTGCGGGACTCGACCAGACCATCATCTCCGAGCTGCTGTTCGGTCTGACAGGGCTCGGCACTGCGGGTCGTCAGCAACTCATCGGATCTCCCACTCTGCAGCGTCTGAACGCAGGCGGCGAAGTCGAGCCAGGAGTCCGCTACACCGTGGTCGGCACCAAGTTCGACAAGGTGGTCACACCACCCGAGCGCACGTTCCTCGACGGGACGGGATCGGCTGAAGTTCGCAACATGTGGGTTCAGGATGGTTGCGAGTCGAACACAGTTCCCCACCAGGAACTGACGTACGACGACCGGGTGACCTACATCGTCCAGACGGCGCTCGATCCGTCCTATGCGGACACTCACACCGCTCCGTGCACCTAGCCGGCAGCAGGCAAACCAGCGTCAGCGCCTCCTGACCGAGTAAGGCCCCATCTGCAGTCACTCGCAGATGGGGCCTTACTCGTAGATCGAGAACGCTCAGATTCCCAGCGATCGTGCCAGCACCGGCCATGAGTTCTTCAGGTCGTCCTGCCAATAGCCCCACGAGTGGCTACCGGAATCACGGAAATTGACCGTCGCGGGTATACCGAGCTCACCCAACTTGTTCGCCAAGTTATGAGCACAGTAGTTCGTCGCGGCCTCGATGACTCCGCCGACGACGACCTGATTGGCCAGCGCAGCAGGATCGCCGTCGATCCCGGGACCGTTCAGGGTGTCGTTCTGTCCTGGCAGTCCGTTGCCGTTGGAGATGTACAGCTCGAGGCCTCGAAGGCGTTCGGCGTGCACGTACGGATCGTTCTCCACCCACAGCGGGTCGGTGGGCGGCCCCCACATGTTGACTGTGTTGCCACCACCCCAGGTTTCGGTAGTGAGCTTGACGAACTGCTGCCCGATCGGGTCACTCGTCTGGGCACACCCGCTGTAGGCGGCGACTCCCTTGTACAGTCCTGGTGCGTTGATCGCCAACTGCAGCACCGAGGTTCCCGAAGAGGACAGACCGGCGATCGAATTGACCCCGTTGGTACCGAGACCGGCATCGATCAGCGGCGGTAGCTCCTCGGTGAGGAACGTAGACCATTTGTTCACGCCGAGAACAGGATCTTCCTGCTTCCAGTCGGTGTAGAAGCTCCACTTGCCACCGACGGGTGACACCACATTGACGTTCTTGTCGGCGAAGAAGTCGATTGCGTCCGTTCGGAAACGCCAAGTAGCACTGTCTTCGCCACCGCCCGCGCCGTTGAGGAGGTACAGGGTGGGCCGAGGAACGCTTGTGTCCGCTGGACGCCACACATCGAGCGGAACTTCCTTGTCCATCGCTGCGGAGTAGACGTAAACGATCAGATGCTGATCGTCCATCACCTTCGTGTGGGTGATCTTGGACCCGTTGGACGTGGTTGGGTACGCGTAGAGGTCACCACTGTCGGTGACGGGATCAGCGGAGGCCGAGAAACCACCTGCGGCCATCGGCAGCATCGCCAATGACGCCGCTGCCACGGCATACTTGCCCGCGAATCGGACCCCCCGGACCGAAGGACGTGGACGGAGTCTGCGCATAGATCGGGTCACCTTTTCTCGTCGGAAAATTTGAAAGTGTCGCAGTCTTGAAAAGTGTTGCAGTTGGGACGTGTCATTTGTCGGTTCGTACGTGCTCGCCGACGCCGGGAACGGCGCGTGATCGGACTCCCCCAGCCGCGACGGCACACCGAGCAGTTTATCGCGTCCCTTCATCTGCCCGTTACCCCTTACCCATTGCGTTCGTCGTTCGCGTTCAGATACTCGTCGAGAATGGGCCCGACTACAGCGAGAGCGCTCGGGCCGGTCATATCCTCGTGTGCCGCAGCGACGACGACCTCTCGTATCTCGCTGACATGATCGGTCCACTGGACGGCGGCCTCGACGCCCTCGGGGTGAGTACTGCCTGCAGTGAAGTACAACAGCGGCCGATCGAACTCGGCAGGTGCGTAGTCGTTGATCTGCCCAGGCGCAGCCACCGCACCCGAATAAATCGAATGCAACTGTCCGGCAGTGAGTTCGACCGGGCCGTCGACGAGTGCAGCGGCAGCTCTTTCCGCCTGCTCGGCAGTCAGGACGGCCGGCACCGGCGCGCCTTCGGCGAGGACACCCGCCGGAACCAACAGCGCCTTCAGTTCCTCCTCGAACTCGTCCAAGCCGATGTGCAGGACCGAGTCCAACATCGTCAACGTGACCCGCTCGTCTGCGGCGCGCAACATCACTGCCATCGCGTGCGCGATGACACCGCCGAGCGACCATCCGAGCAGATGGTAAGGGCCCGAAGGACGCACACGGCGAATTTCGTCGACGTAGCGGCTCGCATACTCCTCGATCGACGCCGGAACGGCCTCCGGCGTTGTCAGCCCCGGAGATTGAAGTCCGAAGACCGGACGGTTCTCGTCGAGGTATGCCACGACACCGGCGTACGGCCACGCGAATCCCAGCATCGGGTGTACGCAGAAAACCGGCGCTGCGTCCCCGCCGCGACGAAGCGGGAGAAGCACGGCGAGACTGTCGTCGACCGACCCTGCTGCGGCCGAACCGGATTCGTCGATCCTCCTGGCCAGATCATGGACGGTCCGGTCGGTGAAGAACCACTGGACCCGAATATCGGGCGCAACCTCTCGGCGTAGCTGAGCGACGGCTCGGGTTGCGACGAGCGAGTTGCCGCCCAACTCGAAGAAGTCGTCGTCGGCACCCACCCGATCGACACCCAACACATCGGCGAACACGCCGGCCACCGCAACCTCCGACTCCGATGCCGGAGCACGGAATTCACGAACCACCGACACCGGCGCAGGCAACGCACTACGGTCCAACTTCCCCACCGGTGTCAGAGGCAACTCGTCGAGCACCATGACCTGAGCCGGAACCATGTGACGCGGCAACCGCTCCTGCACCCAGCTCCGCACCTTCACAAGATCCAGATCCGCGTCGGCCGCGGGCATCACATAGGACACCAGCACCGTCGCGCCTGCCACGCCCTCGTCTCCCGAACGTGCCACGGTCACCGCAAATTCCACGTCCGGATACGACGTCAGAACCGAGTCGATCTCACCCAATTCGATTCGGAAGCCTCGCACCTTCACCTGGAAATCGCTGCGCCCCAAATACTCGATCGACTCGGGCGCACCCGTGTCGTCGCCGATCCACCGAACCATGTCACCGGTTCTGTACATGCGGTCGCCCCCGACGCCGAACGGGTTCGCAACGAACCGTTCGGCGGTGAGCCCGTACCGTCGGTGATAGCCACGCGCCAATTGCAGACCGGCCAAATACAGTTCGCCGGTGACACCGACTGGGACCGGCGACAGATCAGCGTCCAACACCAGTGAGGTCATCCCTCGGACAGGACCGCCGATCGTCACGTCTGTACCCGGTACCAATGGGTCGGAGATGTTGGTCATGATCGTGGTCTCGGTCGGACCGTATCCGTTGAAGAACTCGCGGACGCCCCTGCCCTCACCACGCTCGACGGCCCACCGAGCAACCAGTTCCGGCGAGCACGCCTCGCCGCCCACCACCACCATCTGTAGGTCGACCAACCCCAGCGGGTCCACCGATGCCAACGCTGCAGGCGTCACGAAAGCGTGCGAGACACGTTGGGTCACCAGCAGATCCCACAGATCGGTTCCACCGAACACGGACGCGTCTGCGACCACCATCGTCGAGGACGCACCCACCGCCAGCAACAACTCGAGCATCGATGCATCGAAACTCGGTGAAGCGAAATGCAACGTTCGTGACTGCGCCGTCAAGCTGTAGCGATCCACTTGCTCCGCGCAGAAATTCGCCAATCCGGCCTGGGTGACCACGACGCCCTTCGGTACACCGGTCGATCCCGACGTGAAGACGACGTAGGCCGCCGAGTCCGGCGAGAGGTACCCGACCCGTTCCCTGGCCGACACCGGCTCGGCCGACAGCGACGCCAAAGACTCCTGCACAACCGGGTCGTCCAACACGATCCACCGCACCCCGGACGGCAACTGCGTAACGAACTCGGTCGAGGTCACACCGATTCGCACACCCGAATCGACGACCATTCGTTCCACCCTGTCGGCCGGGTAGCCCGGATCGAGCGGCACAAGCGCGCCACCCGACTTCGCGACACCCCACACCGACGTGACGGAATCGACCGACCGCGGCAACGCAACACCGATCAGATTGTCGGCCTCGGCACCGAGGGACAGCAACATCCGAGCCAACTGCGACGAGCGTGCGTCCAACTGCCGGTACGAGACCGTCTCGGACCCACTCACCACCGCCGTCGCATCCGGGCCACGTTCGACTGCCTCTGCCAGCAGATCCGGCAACAGAACCGGTGGCACAGCCGGCCCACTGGACTTCGTGGTCAGCTCGATGCGTTCGGACGCATCCAGCATGTCGATCGAACCGATCTTCACCTCGGGCTCGGACAACTGCTCCATGACGCGCGAAAGCCGTTGGGCCAGCGTTGTGACCGATCCATCGTCGATAGTGTCACGACGGTATTTGAGGCGGATCTGGATCCGCGTGTCCACCGTCGTCACCAAGGTCAACGGATAGTGGCTTCCGTCAGCAGTGTCGACGCCCAACAACCGAAGGCCGTCGATGGAACCACCCTCGGCAATCGCGGATCGATCGACCGGGTAGGACTCGAACACCACGAGCGTGTCGAAGTTCGCTCCATCACCCGCCGCCTCGACAATCTCGGTCAATCCGGTGTAGTGATGGTCGAGCAAGTCCGCCTGCTGCGCTTGCAGTGACGACAAGTGTTGCGACACCGTCGATTGGGGATCTACCGACACGCGAACCGGGACGGTGTTGATGAACAGCCCGACCATCGATTCGACTCCGGGAAGGTCTGCCGGACGGCCGGACACGGTCGCCCCGAATGCGACGTCACGTCGAGCAAGCAATCGGCTCAGCACAATTCCCCAGGCGGCCTGGACCATCGTGTTCAGCGTGACTCCGATGTGCGAGGCAGCGGACGACAACCGCGTGGTGGTCTCCTCGGAGAGCGTCAGGGCGTACTCCCCCATACCAACTCCGGCTTCGGCGGAATGGCCGGCGAACAACATCGTCGGTTCCGACACCGGCGCGAGGGCGAGCTTCCACGCTTCGGCGGATGCACGGCGGTCACGTTGTCCGAGCCATGCGAGGTAGTTCCGAAACGGACGGACCCTCGGTAGATGCGCGGAGTCACCGCTCGTGGCGTAGAGGAAGATCAGTTCCTGCATGAGCAACGGCATCGACCAACCGTCCAGCAGCACATGATGATTGGTCACTACCAGTGTTGCGGTGACGCCCTCGGGATCGTTGCTACGACGAATGAGTGTGAATCGAAGTAGCGGCGGCGCAGCGAGGTCGAAACCGCGAAGCTTGTCCTCCGCGATGATGACGTCGGCATGCGACGCCATCGAGTCGGGATGTTCCCCGGTAAGGTCGATTTCCGTCCACTGAGGCGACACCCCGTCGACGACGATCTGAACCGGAATACCGGTCTCGTCCTGAACGAACGCGGTTCGGAGGTTTGCGTGCCTGGTCACCAATGCCTGCGCCGCGAGGTGCAGCCGATCCGAGTCGACACTGCCGCCGAGGTCGAGCGAGATCTGCACGGTGTAGGCGTCCGAACTCGTCACGTCATCGAGGCCGCCGTGGAAGTACAACCCGGCTTGCAACGGAGTCAACGGCCAGACGTCGGTCACCGAGCTGTACTCACCCTCCCATCGCTCGATGTCGGAGGACGAGGCCTGCACCAGGTCGAAGTCCGAAGCGGTATGCCCACCGACGCCCTCGTTCCGGCAGTACTCGTCGAGGCGCCCCAGCGTGCGGACCCATAGATCGGCAAGTTCGCGAACATCCTCGGTTGCCAGCAGCCCAGACGGGAATGCCAATGAGCCGGTGAGTCGGTCGCCGATGACGACGGAGTTGATGTCGAGCGTCGCCATCGCGGACATGCCGGGCTCCGCTGCTCCGGCAAGATCTCCGAGATCGCCTGCAGGCAACCATCCGATTCCGCTGAACTCGTTCGGCACCGTTTCCTGGCCGACCCGTCCGAGGTAGTTGAACAGGATCTGCCCTGCACTCTCGGATGCAAGCCGGGCACCTGATTCCGGGTCCAGGTAGCGAAGTTGACCGAAGCCGATTCCACGGTCGGGCACACCGCGCAACGCCTCCTTGACGATTTTGACGGTTCGACCCAGATGCGCGCCACCGGACAGGGCGTCGTCGAGGTCGATATCGGCGAGGTCGAATCGAACCGGGAAGATGCTCGTGAACCATCCGACCGTGCGCGAGAGATCGGCTCCGGGCACTGCGTCTTCTTCGCGCCCGTGCCCCTCGAACCGAATCAGTGCGGCACGGTCGTCCACCACGCCGCGTGACTGACGCCATCCACTCAACGCCAACGTGAACGCGGCGAGCAATCCGTCGCTGACGCTGCCGTGGAACAGTCTGGGCACGGTGGTCAACACCGTGTCGGTGACACCGGCGGATAGCTCGAATTCGACGCGCTCGACGGTGGACACGACATCCACCGCAGCATCGAACGGTCTTGACCCGAGGGGCGTGTCAGGGCCGCCCAGCACGCCTTCCCAGTATGCGAGCTCGCTGCGGCGCTGATCTGACACCGCCCCGTCGGCCAACCCGTGCGCCCATCGCCTAAAGGAGGTCCCGACGGGCTCGAGTACGGGAACCTGGCCAGCTGACACCGCAATCCACGCCTTCACCAGGTCCGGGACGATGATTCGCCAGGACACCCCGTCGACGACGAGGTGATGCGCCACGATCACGAGCCGCCCGGTCCTGGTCGGCTCACCGTCGACGAGTTCGGGATCGAGCCACACGAACTGAAGCACGACGCCATCGAACGGGTCGAGTCTGTCCATCGCCAGATCGGTCTCACGCAACGCCAGCTCTCGCATACCGTCCGCGTTTACCGACGCAGCGACGCCGACCCGGTGCACCAGAGCCAACGCGTCGACCGAACCGCGTTCGGCAACATGCTGAGTCGATATCCCGTCGACCGAGACCAGCCTCGAGCGCAGGACATCGTGATGATCGATCACAGCTTGGATCGTCGCGACGACGCCGCGCTCGTCGATTCCCGCGGGCAACTCGAGCGCCAAGTTCTGGGTGTAGCGCCCGAGACGGGGGCCACGCCCTAGCATCTGCACAACGATCGGGGTCACCGGCATCGAGCCGACACCGCCGCCCGCCATCTCGGCGAGCGCGGACGAGCTGTCTGCGTCGATCGCGGTGGCGACCTCGGCGATTGCGGCGACGGTCTTGTGCTCGAATACGTTTCGAGCGGTGATGGACAGTCCCCTGGCTTTCACCCGGGACACGACTTGAATCGACATGATGCTGTCTCCGCCGAGAGCGAAGAACGAGTCGTGAATTCCTACCCGGTCGACGCCCAGTACGTCGGCGAACACGTCGCCGACGACGCGCTCGGCCTCGGTCGTAGGCGCCTGAAATTCGGTCGTTTGCACTGTCGGCGCGGGCAAGGCACGACGATCGAGCTTGCCGTTGACGGTCAACGGAATCGAATCCAAGACCACGAACGCGGCGGGCACCATGTACTCGGGGACAGCAGCCGAGATCTGTTCACGCAGATCGTCGGTGTCGAGGGACGAGCCGGTAGCAGGAACCACGTAGGCCACGAGGCGAGGCGAACCCGGTGTGTCCTCACGCGCTATCACTGCGACCTGCGCTACCCGATCGAGTTCGAGAATCACCGATTCGATTTCGCCGAGTTCGATGCGGAACCCACGGATCTTCACCTGATCGTCGGCACGGCCGACGAATTCCAGTTCCCCTGCGGTGTTCCAGCGGGCGACGTCTCCGGATCTGTACAGACGTGAACCGCTGCCCTCGAACGGGTCCGCGACGAATCGCGTCGCGGTCAGCGCATACTTCCCGAGATAACCGCGCGCCAACTGCTCGCCACCGATATACAACTCACCCGCTACACCACGCGGGACCGGAGCGAGTCGCGAATCGAGTACGTGAATTCGGAGACCGGGAATCGGGCGTCCGACAACGGAACCCGACGCCGATGCGACGAGCGCACTGTCGAGTTCACGGTGCGAGACGTGCACGGTTGTCTCGGTGATTCCGTACATGTTCACCAAGCGCGGTGACCGATCGCCGTAGCGGTCGATCCACGACGACAGCCGACGTAGTTCGAGTGCCTCACCACCGAAGATGATGTAGCGCAGGCAGGCCAGTTCCGATCCACCTTCGATACGGTCGATCTCGGCCAGCTGATAGAACGCCGACGGAGTCTGGTTGAGCACCGTGACCTTCTCGCGGATCAACAATTGCCGGAACAGATCCGGCGATCGCGATGTGAAGTAGTCGACCACGACGAGAGTCCCGCCGTGCAGCAGGGGACCCCACAGCTCCCATACCGAGAAGTCGAATGCGTACGAGTGGAACAGCGTCCACACATCGTCGGGTCCGAACGCGAACAACGGATCGGTACCGTCGAGCAGTCGGCCGACTGCACTGTGTGGCACCGCAACGCCTTTCGGCAGGCCGGTCGACCCGGACGTGTAGATCACGTATGCCACATCCGAAGGCCGCAGAGGCGCCGTCCGCTCGTGGTCGCCGACAGGTCCGGCGGAGTACCCATCGAGTTCGAGTGTGTCCAGATCGAGTACCGCGACGCTCGACCCAACCGCTGCGTCTCGACCAGACCAGGTCAGCACGACAGTCGGTGCCGAGTCGCCGAGCACGTAGTCGATTCGCTCCTGCGGGTACGACGGGTCGATCGGCACGTAACCTGCGCCCGATGCGATGACGGCGAGAACAGCGACCACGAGATCGACGGACCTCGGCAGCATGACCGCGACGACGGCTTCCGGCCCCACGCCGCTGTCGATGAGAGCTCGCGCAAGTCTGTTGGCTCGCTGCGCGAGCTCTCCGTAGCTCAGTCGCACGTCCTCGAACACGAGTGCCTGCGCCGCAGGCGACGCCGCTACCGTCTCGTCGAATCGGGCGGCCAAGGTCCGATCGACAGGTGGGGCGACCGGCACCTGATCTGCGCCGGACCACCGCTGCAGTACCAACTCTCGCTCGCCCGGACCGAACACATCCACGTCGGCCACCGCGGCGTCCGGATTCGCGAGAACTCCGTGCAGCACGCGAACGAATCGGTCGGCGAATACGACGACTGTCTCGCGGTCGAACAGGTCCTGGGCAAAAGCGATTTGCACCGAAAGTTCCCGATTGGAGTCGGTACCGCCCGCCTCGAACAGAGTCACTTGTAGGTCGAACTTGGCGACCTCGAAGTCGATGTCGACCGGCGTGACTTTCAGCTCTGGGAGTTCGAAAGCACGTCGCTCCATGTTCTGGAAAGCCAATATCACCTGGAAGAGTGGGTGCCGGGCCTGGGACCGCTCGGGATCCACAGCATCGACGACGCGCTCGAACGGGATGTCCGCGTGAGCGAACGCTTCGAGATCGACCTCACGCGTCGCGGCGAGCAGCTCGGAGAAATTCGCACCGAGATCGAGTTCGGTACGAAGCACCAGGGTGTTGACGAACATCCCGATGACGTCGTCGAGAGACGCCTCGCCTCGACCGGCGACGGGCGTACCGATCGCGATGTCGTCGGTTCCGGACAGTCGTGCCAGCACAACCGCAAGAACAGTGTGGACCGCCATGAACAGGGACGAATTATGTTCACGGGCAAGAACATCGAGCGCCTCGACGCTCGCGCCGTCGATGACAGTGGTCACGGTGCCACCGATGTTGGTTGCCACTGCCGGACGGGGACGATCCTGTGGTAGCGAGATTTCGGGTGCGAGACCGGAGAGCTTGTCGGTCCAGTAGGACAGCTGCCCCGCGGCGAGTGACTCGGGATCGGACTCCAGACCCAGTGAAGCACGTTGCCACAGAGCATAATCGGCGTATTGCACTGGAAGCGGCGACCAGTTCGGCGACTGACCCGACGCCCGCGCCAGATAAGCCGAGACGATGTCGCGGGCGAGCGGGCCCATCGAATAGCCGTCGGAACCGATGTGGTGGACGACCATGGCGAGCACGTGGTCGTTGTCGCCCAGAGCGTAGAGCTCGGCGCGCACCGGGATTTCGTTCGCGACGTCGAATCCACGCCCGAAGAGATCACGAAGGCGCATCTCGACGTCCGACTCGGATACCGCCGCGGGCGTCAGGTGCAGACCGGCCGCAGGCCTGATGTCCTGCCTGGCCTGTCCGTCGACGGCCGGATAGACGGTGCGCAGTGATTCGTGCCGGTCGATCACGTCGTCGACCGCAGCACTCAGGGCGAGAACGTCGAGTACACCCTGCAGCCGAATTGCGACCGGGAGGTTGTAGGCGGCCGAAGCGGTATCGAGCTGATTGAGAAACCACATGCGCTGCTGCGCAAGCGACAATGGAATCTGCGCCGGTCGAACCTGTCTCGTGAGTTGTGCGCGCCTGCCACTGCCGACCGAACTTTCGATCCGCTCGGCGAGTGCCGCGACTCCGGCCGCTTCGAACAACAGCCGAACCGGCACGCGGGCATCGAGGGCGTCACCGAGTCTGGCGACCACCCGGGTGGCGATGAGCGAATTGCCGCCGAGCGTGAAGAAGTCGTCGTCGAGACCGACCCTGTCGACCCCGAGGACGTCCGCGAACGTCGCGGCGACGATCTCTTCGACCAGGGTCGTCGGCGCTCTGAATTCGGTGGCCGCAAATGTCGGCTGAGGGAGCGCTTTTCGGTCCAGTTTTCCGCTCGAGTTCAACGGGAACTCGTCGAGGACGACGACGGCCGTCGGGATCATGTAGCTCGGGAGCACACCACCGAGATCGGATCGCGCGGCGACGTCGTCGACCGAGCGCCCCGGAGCCGGTACGACGTACGCGACGAGGTGGTCACCGGTTGGCAGGGCGACCACGAGCACGACCGCCTGGTTGACACTCGGATTCGCGAGAAGAGCCGCCTCGATCTCGCCCAGCTCGATTCGCTGACCTCGGAACTTCACCTGAAAGTCCGTGCGGCCGATGTACTCGAGCACACCCGGTTCGCCGGGACTGCCCGCACGCCACCGAGCGAGATCTCCCGTTCGATACATGCGGGATCCGGGTGCGCCGAAGGGATCGGCAACGAAGCGGTCGGAAGTAAGGTCGGGTCGACGCAGATACCCGCGGGCAAGCTGCACCCCGGAGAGGTACAGCTCCCCCGCCGTACCTGCCGGGACCACCTGCAACCGTGAGTCGAGGACTACGGCCGTCGTATTCCATTCAGGTCTGCCGATGGGCACAGAGCCGCGATCCGCCTCGGTCGC